>NZ_JBHVYO010000029.1:0-108581 GCF_042880655.1 Streptomyces sp. NPDC058295 | reverse complement strand
ATCCCACTCCGCGTTCGTCAGATCCCCGCGACCCATACAGTCAGCCTGACCCCAACACCCCACCCGCGTCAGGAGATCCGAGAAACAGCGCCTAGGTCGTGGCCACACCGGCCTGGTCTGGCTCACCTTCGGCTCGACAACGCCCGCCGCGCGCACCTCGCGCCGCTGCTGATCGCCTCCTACATCGGTGCGGCGTATTGGGAGCTCTGCCCCGAGAACTCAAGATCCTCACGGTGGAGGCAGTGCTGTCCTCGGACGTGGTCATCGCGATGGGCCGCGGGGACACCTGTCCCTGCTTTCCCGGCCAGCGGTATCTGGACTGGCAGCTGGCGGACCGCCCCGCAGGTCAACGAGACGAGGGCGTCGTAGAGTTCGAGTCGGCCTTCCCCTCGCACGGCGAGCCGTTTGAAGTGGTGGAGCGGGAGGATGCGAAGGAGAAGGCCGTCAGCGGCACGGCGCGAAATGTGCTGTCGACAGATCAGGTCGACTCGCGGACCACGAGTTCGTTCGGCATGATCACCGGGTCTGCGGAGCCGCCTTCGATGAGGCGGAGGAGAAGGTGGACCGCGGCGGTTGCCTGATCGGCCATCGGGCTGCGCACCGAGGTGAGTGCGGGACTGGTGTAGGAGGCAGCTTCTATGTCGTCGAAACCGACAACGGCCACGTCGTCCGGGACGCGTAGTCCCGCTTGGTGCAGGGTGCGCAGAGCTCCGATCGCCATCAGGTCGTTGGACGCGAAAACGGCATCAAGGTGGGGATCGTCCTCGAGGAGCTGGCGCATGGCTTCGGCGCCGGAGACTCTGGTGAAGTCGCCCAGCGCCACGATCGAGCGACGGCCGGTGTCGCGCAGGGTCTGACGGTAGCCGTCGAGACGCTCACGCGCCTCGTAGAGGTCAAGTGGTCCGGTGATGGCGGCGATCCGGCGTCGGCCCCGCTGCAGAAGGTGACTCACGGCACGGGCTGCTCCGCCGGCGTTGTCCAGGGCCACGTACGGCACGTCCTGGGCGGAAGTGCGGTTGAAGGAGACGACCGGCAGGCCCTGCCTGGCCAGGGCTGCCGGCAGGGGGTCCGTGCCGTGCAGGGCCACGAGCATCACGCCGTCCACATGCCCGCCGGCGACATACTGTTCCACTCTGGTACGGCTCTGGTCCGATTCGGCGAGCATGAGCACCAGCCGTTTCCCTGCGGCCTCGAGTTCCCTGCTGACGGCGCGGACCACGGCGGAGAAGAGGGGGTCGTCGGAGACGACTCCCTGAGGCGGGTCGGAGACGACGACGGCCAGCGTGTCCGTGCGCCGGGTCACGAGGTTGCGGGCAGCCCCGTTGGGCACGTAGCCCAGCTCGCGCACGGCTCGCATGACGACGTCCCGGATCTGCGGGGCAACAGTCGTCTCGCCGTTGATGACGCGGGAGACGCTTGATTTGGACACGCCTGCCCGGGCCGCGACCACTTCGAGGGTAGGCCGTTTCATCCCTGCCCCTCCCCCATGCCGCCACTCGGGAGGGCTCTCAGGGAGCGATTTCTCATCAGGGCGACCTCCGGCTGCGCGTCGTGGCGATCCAAGCAGCGTATCCGCAGGCCGTGGCGGCATGACTGCGCTCCGGCGAGTTCTCTCTTTACGTCGCAGCCGTGGCCGTCCGGTCTGTTCGTCGGTCTCCAGAAAACGCTCCCCCACTGTTGCCTGCTTGATTCGGCGCTGTTTTTTCAAGGTGAACAACGCTATTGACAGTCCTCGGCAGCCGCCCCATCCTCCGTTCAGGGAGCGCTCCCTCACCGCCGTCCTCACCGGAGGAGTCGCCCGTGCGCATACTGCTGCGCCGCTTCGGCCTACCTTTTTGCCGTGGCGGCTTCACTGCTCACGTTCATCGCTCTCCCGGCCCGTCTGCTCAGGCGGCGGAGGTCCTGCTCTCCCAGTCCACCGCGTAGTTCCTGCTCTCCGGGAGCAGCCGTCCCCGGACCCGACGCACGTGAGGAAGTGAGATGCGCAGATATCCCGTCCATCTGTACACGCTGTTAGTGGGCATGCTCGTGGTCGTGCTGGCCGCTGCCCTGAGTCTGACTGTCTCGACCCAGCCTGCGCAGGCCGCCACGGTCACTGTCCAGGCTGAGTCCTACGTCGCCCAGTCCGGCGTCGCGTTGGAGGCCACCGCGGATGCCGGAGGCGGACAGAACGCGGCGTACCTCGCCAACGGCGACTGGATGCGCTTCGACAACGTCGACCTCGGCGCCGCCGGCCGCCTTACGGTCTCGGCCCGGGTCGCTTCCGCAGTCGGCTCGGGCACGGTGGAGTTGCGCACCGCAAGCCTGACCGGTCCGCTGCTCGCGGTCGTGCAGATCTCTCCGACCGGCGGCTGGCAGAACTGGGTGACCCGGGCCACCGACGTCGCCGCCCATCCCACCGGTTCGCAGACGGTGTTCGCCGTGCTGCGCAGCACAGAACCGGGCGACTTCGTCAATATCAACTGGTTCTCCTTCGTCGGTGAGGGAGACGGCGCAGCGGCCGGATGGGTACCCGTCGACCAGGCCAAGTGGAACGCTCAACTGACCCAGTACCGCGCGATGACGCCGGCCACCGTGCCCGCCGGCGTGGTCCGGGTCCCGGAGTTCAACGCCACCTGCACCTACAGTCACTCCAAGCAGGACGACCCCATCGTCCTGCCGGGTCTTCCCGGTGCGTCCCACATGCACAGCTTCTTCGGCAACAAGAGCACCGACGCGTTCTCCACAACCGAGACCCTGCTGGCCAACACACCGACCAGCTGCACACCCGCCAAGGACCTCTCGGCCTACTGGATCCCCACCCTGTACGAGGGCGACAAGGCCGTCGAACCCGAGGGCATGATCGTCTACTACGGCTCCCGGATCGACGATCCTTCGGCGACCGTTCCCTTCCCGCAGGGCTTCCGCATGATCGCCGGGGATGCAAAAGCGCAGGCGCCCACCCCCGCCGGGTCAACCGGCCAGTTCTGGTGCTCCGGCGAGGGCGGTGAGATCGGCCGCAGCGCCGACGGCAACTGGCCGGTCTGCGCCCCGAAAGCCCATCTCACCCACCAACTCGTCTTCGCCGACTGCTGGGACGGCAAGAACCTGGACAGTCCCGACCACAAGTCACACGTCGCGTTCACGTACAACGGCAAGTGCAGCGGCGCCTATCCGGTCGCCATCCCCAACGTCTCCTTCGTCTTCAGCTACCCGACCAGCGGCAGCGCCGCGGGCTTCCGGCTGGCCTCGGGCATGGCATCGTCCATCCACGGCGACTTCTTCAACGCCTGGGACAACGCAGCCCTCGGGCAGCGCGTGAAGGACTGCATCACTCAGAAGGCCAAATGCAACTCCGCCGGTACCTTCTGATCCTGCGGTCGGTATGCGCCTTGGCCATGGTGGTCCTGCCGGCTGTCGGCTGCACCGCGCAGCCGACAGCCGGCACACCGCCGACCACAGCCTTCAACGCCACCGACACCGCATGGATCCAGTTGATGATCCCCATGGACGAGCGTGCGCAGCTCCTGACCGGCCTCGCTCCCTCACGCGAGGGAGATCCGGCCTTGACGGCGCTGGCAGCCAAGACCGCCCTGCGACTGCGCGACAACCTGGACCGTCTGCGCGATCTGCTGGAACTCTCCGGCATCCCCGACACCCACCCCCACGAGGGGCACGACATGCCCGGCATGGTCAGCCTTGACACCCTCGAAAAGGCGGGCACCACGACCGGTCAGGCCTTCGACCGGATCCTCACCGAAGCTCTGCGCGCCCACCTCACCCAGTCCCGAATGCTCTGCGCCGGCGAGCGCACCCAGGGTCAGGCCGCCAAGGCGAAGGATCTGGCCGCGGCCATCGCTCGCAGCACGGCCGAACAGATCTCCTGGCTCGACAAACTGCGCCCGGCCGAACCTGCGACATCGAGCGGCACACCGCGGACAACCATTCCGTAGACCCATTCCGACCGGTCGGCTCCGGCGAGTCACAAAGATGGGGCCCGGTCACATAGGGCTGTATCGGGGTGGGGCGGCCGGCCTGTACAGGCCGCCCCTTCGAGGCGGGCCGGCGGTACCGGTCGCGGTGCGGTCGTCCCCGCCCCCCGGCCGGGGGCAAACCCGCAAGCGGGACTCACCGGGCGAGGAACTCCAGCAGGACTTCGTTGACCTCGGCGGTGTGTGTGGTCAGCAGTCCGTGGGGTGCGCCGTCGATCTCGATGTACTGCGCGGTGGGCAGAGCCTTCGCGAAGCGCCGGCCGGTGGCGTCGACGGGCAGGGTGCGGTCGGCGGTGCCGTGCACGATCAGGGCCGGGACATCGATCTTGGGAATATCGGCGCGGAAGTCGGTGGGCCAGGCGAGGGGGGCGGCGGCCGAGGCGATGGCCCCCGAGCCCGCGGCCACATTCCACGCGTTGCGGACCGCCTCTTCACTGACGCGGGTACCCAGGTTCTCGTCGAGGTTGAAGAAGTCGTTGTAGAAGTCGGAGAAGAACGCGTACCGGTCCTTCTTCACCGCGTCGGAGACACCCTGGAAGAAGGAAAGAGGCGCCGCGCCCTCGGGGTTGTCGTCGGTGATCTCCAGGAACGGCTCCAGCGACGCCAGGAACACCGCCTTGGCCACCCGGGCCGATCCGTAGGTGGAGAGGTAGCGGGCCACCTCACCGGTGCCCATCGAAAATCCGACCAGCACCGCCTCACGCAGGTCCAGCGCCTCCAGCACCGCGTTCAGGTCGGCGGCAAAGGTGTCATAGTCGTAACCCGTCGACGGCTGGCTCGACTTGCCGAAACCCCGCCGGTCATAGGTGACGACCCGGTAACCGGCCTCCAGCAGCGCCGACGTCTGCCCCTCCCACGAGTTCCCGTCCAGCGGATAGCCGTGGATCAGCACCACCGGCTGACCCGCTCCCTTGTCCTCGTAGTGCACCTCGATGTCCGCACTGTTCTCCGTACCGACCTTGATACGCCCCATGACCCTCAACCTCTCCTGGTGTGTGCCGCGTTCGTTCCGACAACCGTGACTATACGACTGGTCTACTCGGACCGTCAACGCCTCCCCCGTGGACACGGATCAGACGGACCGGCCGTGGGCGCGAGTCAGGGGACGGACTCGGTCTCGGCGGGCCGGTGAAGGAAGGCTTGCGGCGCGCTGCTCGCTCCGACGGCCGGGCGATGCAGCGCATCGCCGTCGGTCGTCCGACAGCTGCCCATGGAGCGGAGCGGGCGGCAGCGGCCGGAGGGACGGACGGGCGAGGTCACAAGAGATCTGTCAGGAAGCTCGCGATCCGTTCCCCCACGACCGCCGTCGGATGCGCGGGAGCCCTCAGAGTCAACGATCGGGCGATCCCCGACGAGTAGACGACTGGTCTATTTAGGGGGTACAGTACAGAACATGCCAGCCACCACGACGCGCAGCACCGACACCCGTCGGAACATCCTCGATGCCGCCCAGCGGATCATGGCCCACAAGGGCTACTCCGCGGTCGGCCTCAACGAGGTGCTTGCGGAGGCCGGCGTACCGAAGGGGTCCTTCTACCACTACTTCGCCTCCAAGGACGCCTTCGGCGAAGCCCTGCTGAAGAGCTACTTCGACGAGTATCTCGCCGAGATGGACCGCGTACTCGCGCACCCCGGCCAGTCCGCCGCCGAGCGCCTGACGGCCTACTGGCAGTTGTGGCGGGAAACGCAGAGCTTCGACGAGTGCCAGGGCAAGTGCCTCGCCGTGAAGCTCGGAGCCGAGGTCTCCGACCTGTCCGAGCCGATGCGGCTGGCGCTCAAGGAGGGAACGGGCGCGATCGTCGACCGCCTGGAGCGAACCATCACCAGTGGCCTCACAGACGGATCGATCACGGTCGACGGCGCACCGCGCGAAACAGCACAGATCCTGTACGACATGTGGCTCGGCGCCAGCGTCATGGCCAAGATCCATCGAAGCCTCGAACCCCTCGAAGCCACTACGGCGATGACTCGCCGACTCCTGCACCTGTAGAACAGGGCACGCCTTCCCCGTCCGGCGAATCGCCGGACGGGAGGCATTTTCTCGCCGGTCAATATACGACTGGTCTACTTATAGGAGAGCACCATGAAGGTTCTGATCGTTCTCACCTCGCACGACGAGCTCGGCGACACCGGTCGCAAGACCGGGTTCTGGCTGGAGGAACTGGCGGCGCCCTACTACCACTTCAAGGAGGCCGGCTGGGAGATCACCCTCGCCTCCCCCAAGGGCGGCCGACCGCCGTTGGACCCCAAGAGCAACGAGATCGCTTTCCAGACCGAGCAGACCCGCCGGTTCGAGTCCGACCCGGAGGCGACCTCGGCGCTCACGAACACCGTGCGCCTGGACTCCGTCTCGGCGGCGGACTTCGACACCGTCTTCTACCCCGGCGGCCACGGCCCGCTGTGGGACCTGGCCGAGGACGCCGACTCCGCCCGCCTGATCGAGACGACCCTGCGCTCGGGCAAGCCGCTCGCACTGGTCTGCCATGCTCCTGGTGTCCTGCGCCACGCGGTCAACGAGGACGGCACGCCGCTGGTCCAGGGCAGGAAGGTCACCGGGTTCACCAACTCGGAGGAGGAAGGCGTCGCGCTCACCGAGATCGTCCCCTTCCTCGTCGAAGACGAACTCAAGCACCTCGGCGGCGTCTACTCCAAGATCGGCGACTGGCAGCCCTACGTCGTGCAGGACGACCTCCTGATCACCGGCCAGAACCCGGCGTCCTCGGGTCCGGCGGCCGAAGCCCTCATCAAGCTGACCACCACCATCAACGCCTGACAGGCTTCCCCCCTCGCACTGCCCCTCCCCGTATCCGTTCGGCCTGGGCGGCCTCTGCGCCGCTCCGGTCCGGACGGATACGTGTGTTTCGGTGTTGCGTGGCAACTGGAGGCGACGTCAGGCACGTCTCGGCGCGGCGGAACTTACGGTTTGTGGGTTACCCAGAGCAGTTCCGCCGGCCAGCGGTGTGCCCAGTCGGGTGGGTCGGTTTCGTTGTAGCCGTTGGGTGTTCCGAGTTCGGGCCGCGGCTCGATGAGGTCGTCGATGATGAGACCCGCACCGCGCAGGACCCTGACCCAGTCGCCGTAGGTGAGCTGATAGCTGGTCGCGCCGTCGTCTTCGGCGATGGCGTTCAGCCCGAAGTAGTCCTGCTGCAGCGTTGTGGTCACGCGGCTGCCGGCTTCGTCATAGCACGCTTCGAACCATGGGCTGGCGACGTTGAACACCAGGCGCCCGCCTCGACCCAAGACGCGTGCGGCCTCAGGGACGGCCAGGTGCGGGGGCGCCCAACTGAGCCCACCGAAGTCGCAGAACACCAGATCGAAGCTGTCGGCGGCGAAGGGGAGTTGCTCGGCGGCGCCTTGCACCAGCGGGTAACGGGCCGCTCCCATCGCGCGGGCCGCTGCGGCGAGTTGGGCTTCGGACAGGTCGAGCCCGACCACGGTGGCGCCCTCGGCGGCGAGCGCCCTGGACCACTGGCCGGCGCCGCAGCCGAGTTCGAGGACGCGCTTGCCGGTGACGTCGCCCAGGGCGTGCAGGTGCGCGTCGGGGATGGAGTACATGCCCCACAGCCGGGGTCTGGCGCCGATTTGCGGGTCGTGCTCGTGCTGGTAGGCGCTGCTGATCTGGTTCCAGAGCCGCCGGTTGGCGGGGATGCTGTCCACGCGCCGACTCCAGCACTGCCTGCCGGGGGCGGTCAACACGATTAGGGCACAGGCCGACCCTCGCCTCGGCCCGGCCCTGGCTCGGCCCACGATCCGCCGGACGAGACCTAGTGCGTGCGATCTCACGACTCGACGTGCGTTTGCTCGATGAGCCGCGCCGGCAGGACACCTACGAACTCCGAACATGGGATCAACGGCATGCCTTGATCCGCCTCGGCCGCGCATCCCAACTGCGAGACGCGTTGCTCCTCGCTGACGAGCAGCTTATGTCCCGAAGTGTGCCCGCAGCGGTGAAGATTCGTAGAGATCGCTCCACCGTCGCACTACGCCGGTGCGCTCGCGGAAGTAGATGCCGTTGAGCAAGCGCGTCCACCCCGCCCACGGTTCCTCGGCAAGTGCGGCTCCAGCCGAGCCCACTCTTCATCCGAAAGATCTCCCCGCCCCATGTCCCACGGAACGAGTTCCCAACAGGAGCGTCACACGACCCATCAGACACGACCTAGCCCTGGTCGACGACTTCGCCCACGGGCGGCTACGTGAAGGTGTCCGACTACCGTGTGCTCGACCTGCTACACCATTGCTGGGCCATCCACCGACTTCACGGCGAGACCGCATGGATGTGCCTGAGGTGCACCGACCTCAAGGTCCTCGCCACGGCCCCGCCTCCCGGCTCCCCCACGGGAGGCCACGCGGCTACCCGCACGCGAGGTATCCCTCGGTGCCCGCGTCAGCTCGACCACAGCCCCGACCACGGCAGGTCAGACTCGCATTCCGACGTGGCCGGGGGTGGCTCGCTGATGTCCTGTCGTAGCGAAGGTCGAGTGATTCTCATTGAACCTTGAATGGTCCAGGTCACCTGTCTTCGTTCCGGCAGCCGCATCCGGCGGCGCTCTTGGCGTCGCCGACGGTGAGGGACGGGTCGGTCACCTGCTCGGCGGGGGTGCAGCAGGCGGTGACACCGCAGCAGGAGTCGCTCTCAGCACGGGAGACGGTGGCGGCCGGGCCGGCGGCGGGTTTGGTGGCGCGGACGATGGCGGAGTGCATGCCGTCGGCGACGGCGTGGGTCGGGGTGATGTCGACGTCGGTGAACCCGGCGGCTTCCAGGCCGGCGCGGTATTCGGCGAACGAGAGGGCGCCGGCGATGCAACCGACGTAGTCGCCGCGCTCGGCCCGCTGTGCGGTGGTGAGGGCGTCGTCGGCGACGACGTCGGAGACGCCGATCCGGCCGCCGGGCTTGAGGACGCGGAAGGTCTCGGCGAACACGGCGGGCTTGTCGGTGGACAGGTTGATCACGCAGTTGGAGATCACGACGTCGATCGTGTGCGCGGGCAGCGGGATCGCTTCGATGGTGCCCTTGAGGAAGTCCACGTTCGCGGCGCCGGCGTTCGCCGCGTTGGCGAGGGCGAGGGCGAGCATCTCCTCGGTCATGTCCAGCCCGTACGCCTTGCCGGCGGGGCCGACGCGGCGGGCGGAGAGGAGGACGTCGATGCCGCCGCCGGAGCCGAGGTCCAGGACGCGTTCGCCTTGGCGCAGTTCGGCGACGGCGGTGGGGTTGCCGCAGCCGAGGGAGGCGGCGACGGCGTCGGCGGGCAGGGCGTCGCGCTCGTCGGCGGCATACAGGGTGGAGCCGAAGTTCTCGTCGATTTCGACCGGCTGGGGCCCGCAACAGGTGGTGCTGCCCTCGGTGACCTTCACGGCTGCCGCCGCGTACCGTCGGCGGACGGTTTCGCGCAGGTCGGTGGACTGTTCGCTCATGACTCACTCCCAGGTAACGGGCCACAGCACGGGCCCGGAACGGCCTGTATAGACGTTCATTGATGCAACCTTGCGCCTTGAATCGAAAAACGTCAACATAGAGGCATGTCGAAACAAGCACCTGAGGTGATCGGCCAGGACGCCGCCTGCTGCCCGGGCCTGTCCGCCGCCCCGCTGGACGAGGACCAGGCGGCCGACCTGGCGCAGGTCTTCAAGGCCCTGGGCGACCCGGTCCGGCTCCGCCTGATGTCGATGATCGCCTCGCGCGGCGAGAGCGGCGAGGTCTGCGTGTGCGAGCTGACCCCGGCCTTCAACTTGTCTCAGCCGACGATCTCCCACCACCTCAAGCTGCTGCGGCAAGCCGGCCTCATCGACTGCGAGCGCCGCGGCACCTGGGTCTACTACTGGGTGCTGCCCGGCGTCCTGGACCGGCTCGCCGCGTTCTTGACCACGACGCAGCCCGCCGGGGCCACCGCGTGAACGCCTCCCTCGTCCGCCGTGCCGCCGCAGAGGCAATCGGGACAGGGCTGCTGGTGGCGGTGGTGGTCGGCTCCGGCATCCAGGCCACCGAACTGTCGCGCGACGCAGGTGTGCAGCTGCTCGCCAACTCTTTCGCCACCACCTTCGGGCTGGGCGTCCTCATCCTGCTGCTCGGGCCGGTGTCCGGCGCGCACTTCAACCCGGCCGTCAGCCTGGCCGCCTGGGTCACCAGCCGCCGCAATCCCGACGGCCTCCCCCTGCGGGACGTCGCCGCGTACGTGTCCGCCCAGGTCGCGGGCGCGATCGGCGGGGCGGTCCTGGCCGGCGCGATGTTCGCCGAGCCGCTGGTGCAGTTCTCCACGCACGACCGGTCCTCCGGTCACCTGTGGCTCGGCGAGGTCGTCGCCACGGCCGGACTGATCCTGCTGATCCTCGGCCTGGGCCGGATCGGCCGCACCGCGCTCGCCCCGGCCGCGGTGGCCTCCTACATCGGCGCCGCCTACTGGTTCACCTCCTCCACCGCCTTCGCGAACCCCGCGGTGACCATCGGCCGCGCCTTCACCGACACCTTCGCCGGCATCGCGCCCGCCTCCGTCGCCCCGTTCATCGCCGCCCAGCTGCTCGGCACCGCGCTCGGACTCGGCATCGTGACCGCCGTCTACGGCACACGCACCGTCCCGGCGCGGCCCGAGGCCGCCGTCGCATCCGCACAACCCGAACTCGCCTCCTGAGCACTCGCTCCGCCTCCGAGAGAGACCCGCAATGAGCACTCCTGCTTCGCGCCCGTCGGTACTGTTCGTCTGCGTCCACAACGCCGGCCGCTCCCAGATGGCCGCCGCCTTCCTCACCCACCTCGCGGGCAACCGCATCGAGGTCCGCTCCGCCGGCTCCGCCCCCGCCGACACCGTCAACCCGGCCGTCGTCGAGGCGATGAACGAAGTCGGCATCGACATCTCCGCCGAAACCCCGAAGATCCTCACGGCCGAGGCCGTCCAGGCGTCCGACGTCGTGATCACTATGGGGTGCGGCGACACCTGCCCCGTCTTCCCCGGCAAGCGGTACCTCGACTGGCAGCTCGACGACCCGGCCGGACAGGGCGTCGAAGCAGTGCGCCCTATCCGCGACGCGATCGAGACGCGCGTCCACGCGCTGATCTCGGAACTGGCATGCAACTGACGACCCGCCCCGCTCGGGGCAGACCGCTCAGCCTTCAGTGAGAGAGCAGCACAGCTACCCACCTTCGGTGAGAACGCCATCGAACCTTGATCGCACAAGCCGGGGGGCGAACGGCCGCTCTACGCTGTCGCGCGAGGGGTAATCAGGGCAGGCCACGGCGGCAGGGGCATTGGATGGGGTGGGAATTGGGGGTGGACGGCCTCGCGGTCCGGATGTCGATAGCCGTGGTGACCGCGCCGGTCGGAGTGTCCGGGGCGGTGTTCCTGCTCCCAGTGCAGCTCAGCGTCTTCGCCGTGCCCAGCCCGGCCGTCACGCCCACCAACCTGCTCTACAACCGGTGCTCCCTCCACTGCGAGTGGGGCAGGGAGCCGGAGCTTCTCGGTGCGGGCGATACGGCACCGGGCCACTTGCCGGCCGTCGTTGCACTGCTGCACGGGTCGACCGTGCCTGGGCGAGGTCAGGACCCGGTGCGGGATGTCCGTCGCGCAGGCCAGGCGATCAAGGTCGTCGCCAGGGCGGCCATCGCCAGCGCCGAACCGGCGATCAGGACAGATGCGGGGTCCCACAGCCTGCCCAGCACCTGCACGAGGACGGGGAAGGCGAATCCGACGTAGGTGAGGCTGTAGAACACGGCGATCACGGTGGAGATGTTCTGCGCGCCGGCGAGCGACTCCACGAGCTGCAGCCCGCTCACCAGCAGAAGACCATAGGCCGAGCCCAGGACGACGGCCGTGGCCAGCAGGAGGACCAACGAACCGGTGGCGACGGTGAGCGCCGCGGCGAGCAGCCCGACGATCACCGACGCCATGCCCGCCCGGAAAGGTGCCGCCGCGGAGCGCCGGGCCAGACGCCGCGCCCCTGGCTGCACCGCGATGCCACTGCCCAGGGTGACAGCGGCGACCACGCCACCACCGACTGCGCCGTACCCTCCCAGAGGCACGAGGACGGGCAGCGCCGCGAGCGACACGGTCGCGGCCCCGAAGACCCACGGTGCCGTCGGAAGCACCGCGGTCAGGAAGAGACGTCCGGTCAGCACCTTCATCGGTCCGTCACCGGAGTTCGACGAGCGACTGCCCCGCCCGGTGAAAGGCAGAGCGGTCTCCCGAGCACGCCACACCACCGGCAGGGTCAGCGCCACCAGAACGATGTGCACCAGGTAGGCCGTGGTCTGCGGCGAGGGCAGCCACTGGACGATGACACCGGACAGCAAGGGTCCGATGGCGAACCCGGCGGTCAGCGCGACCGCCGACCGCCGCGCACCCGCCCCCACGACCTCCGCGGTGTCGGAGAGTTCTTTGATCCATGCCGTTCCCGGCCCGAACGCCGACCCGGCGCTGACTCCGACCAGAATCCGTCCGGCCAGGATCCTCCCGAACACCCCGCCGGAGAAGAGGATCACTGCGGAGCCGAGCGCGGAGAGCAGCAGGGCAGCCAGGAGAACGCGCCGCCGACCGAGCCGGTCGGAGACTCTGGCCATGACCAACAGCGCCGGAACGAGTCCCAGCGCATAGGCCCCGAAGAGGGCATTGACCTGAAATCCGCTCAGATTCCCGCGGTAGACCTGCAGGACGGAGGCGAACATGTTCGCTCCCCATCCGACCGTGAAGACAGCGGCCGCGGGCCGCATCCACGCGGTCCGCGTGATCCCTGCCGAGAACTCCGTCGTGGCCGGAGCACCGTCGGCACCGTCGGCGGCGGGGAGCCTCGCACAGCGGTTACGCCCGCCGTCACCGGGGCTCAGCAGGTGCGCGGCGCCATGCCGACGAGAAGGAGCCGCCGTCTCTGAAGTAGCCATGACCGCGACATTAGACCATGAGTAGACCAGTCGTCTACAGCACAGTCGATGGAGGCAGTGCCGCTCGGCGAACGGCGGCGCCCGTTCGAGGTGAACAGTGGTGGGGCGCCGGTGTCTGCCCCTGTCGGTTGGTGAGAGGGCGCGCCATCGTGACCACGATGGCGCGGCCTTCCGTCATGCCGTCCCCGGGCGTACGGACAGCAAGGGCTGGAGCGTTCCAGCGAGTGCCTACCTCGGTCGGGTGAACACCTTCAGCGAACCGATTCCCGACGACACGGCCGGTTCAGGGAAACCGGCGTGACCACGGCCGGATCCCTGTCCGGACAGGTGCGGCTCAGGGGGGGGCGGACACCGACGGCACGGGCTGAACCGACCCGCAATGTCGTGGCGCGGGGGTGGCTCCACTCCCCCGGTCTCCTGACCAGCCCCAACCCGGAAGGGTGATACGGCGGGCGGGGCCGTGACCGTGCGGGCGGGATGCCGGGTTGGTCGGGCATGACTCGACTGATCCCCGCCTGTGTGCTCGCGGCCGTTCTCGCCGGTCCGGCCGTGTCCTCGCCGCCGTCCACGGCCGCCGTACCGGTCCGGCCGGCCGGAGTGTCCGCCCCCTGCACCTCGGTGTGGGAGGTGACGGGGAAGAAGGTGGCGGTGCGCCGTCCGGCCTGGAACGACGGCCCGGTCGCCAGGCCGGACAGCCCCGTCGACCATTACCTGCACCGGGGCCAGAGGGTGAGGTCCTGCATCGTCGCCATCGCGCGGACCGAGCGCGGACCCGCCTACCGCGCATGCGGCCGCGACGGCAGCACGTGGCGCGTGGTGCCCGGCGGGCAGGTTCCCCAGACGTGTCTGAAGAGGGTCGGCGCCGGACGGTGACAGCACGCGCTTGGGGCGCTGCCCCGGCCCGGCCTGTCGAGGCATTCAAGAGACCAAAGGGCCGCAACGTCTTGAGGGTCGGGTCAGGGCCGAGGCCAGGGTCACTGCTGCGTGGACGTCGTCGTTGCCGAGCTCAGCGCCGAGGGCCACCACGCCAAGGAGGAGGACGCCGCCGGCCTTCCCCGCTCCAGGACCGGCGTATCAACTTCTTGGGCCGCTACCTGTTGAAGAAGAGTGAGGCGTCGCCCGCGGGAAGGACGACCCCTGCGACCGCGAGGTTCCACGCCGGAGCGGGCGAGGCAGCGGTCCGTCATGATCCAACCGGTGCCCCGCTCTACCGATCAGCGCCTTTGCATGATGTGAAACCCGCGGCTGGATCAGCGCAGACCGGCGAAGAGGTCGTTCTCGGGCACCGCCGCGCCGGTGGTGTCCCGGACCCGTACGAAGGTCTCGACGCCCATCAACTCGGTGAACCTCTCCTGGCCCATCTTGAGGAAGAAGATGTTTTCGCCCTGGCTGGCGTGCGCGGCCAGCGCGTCGAACTTCTGGCCGCCGAACGCGGTGGTGTCCACCCAGGTGGTGATCTCCTCGTCGGGGAGTCCGATCTCGGCCAGCGCGGCGGCCTCGGCGGGATCCGGCTCCTGCCCGTCCGCACCGAACTCGCGCATGACCTCACCGAACCGCTGCATCATCGAGCGGGGCGCCGTCGTCCAGTACACCTTCGGGGTCAGAGCCGTCATCCCCAGCGCCGCCATCGTGATGCGGTTGGCCTGGATGTGGTCCGGGTGGCCATAGAAGCCATTCTCGTCGTAGGTGACGACCACATCGGGCTGGTAGTGCCGCAGGAGTTCCGCGAGTCGGGCCGCGCCCTCCTCCACGGGTGTCTGCCAGAAGGATCCGGGGGCGTCATTGGTGGGCCAGCCCATCATCCCGGAGTCGGCGTAGTCCAGCATCTCCAGATGACTGATCTTCAGGACCTCGCAACTCGCCTCGAGTTCTCGACGCCGCATCGAGGCCACGGCCGCCGGATCGTGCCCGGGGTCGCCCGGCTTGACCCCCTCGGGGCCGTCACCGCAACCGCCGTCGGTACACGTCACGAGGACCGTGCGCACGCCCTCCGCCGCGTACCGCGCGAGGACGCCTCCTGTTCCCGTGGCCTCATCGTCGGGGTGGGCGTGTATCGCCATGAGCGTCAAGGGCCGGTTGTTCATGTAACAGTCCTCCTGTGTGAAAGGGCCTCGGTCCGAGTCCGCGGCGGGCGAGTGAGCGGTCGCCCCTCACTATTGGATGCCGGATGCGGATGCCGGATGACCGGGCGTACCGCGGACCCGGGAACCCTAGATCACGTCAGGACGGCCCTGCTGGTCTCCGTGTTCCCGCCCCCGCGGCGGGGGTCTCCTGGCCTGTGCAACAGTGCCGGCCGGTCCGGCTGTTCCCGCCGCACACCGGAACACCCTGAATCTTGACAAGGATGGGGGCCAAGAACGCGTCCGACAGCATCCGGCGGCCGGTTTCGCCTGGCCCGCGGAGCGGTCTGCCCGGGGCAGGGCAACGCGCGATACGGACCGAACAAAGCGACGCCTGCCCCGGTCTGGTGAAGATCGTCGTCCTCCCGACCGTCGGCGGCACGGCGCTCTCGGGGTACGGCACATCAACGGATTCATCCGCGCCTCAGTTGGGCAGTGGACTCTGTGAATGTCATGAGCACGACTACCTTTCCCCCACAAGGAGGTCGATCATGCACGTCCGTGCGCTGACCGGCGGTCTGGCCGCCGCCTGTCTGATGTCTCTGGCCCTGGCGGGCGGTCAGGCCGCAGCCGCCCCCCAAGCGACGAACGCCCCGGCAGTCGCCCGTGTCCTGACCTATGACGCCGGCGGCGCCGCAGAGTTCCGGAGTGCCGTCGTCCGGGGCGCGGCGATCTGGAACGAGAGCGTCGACGCCGTCGAACTCCGACCCGCCACCGCCGGGCAGCAGGCCAACATACGGGTCCTCGCCGACAACGGCTGGCCACGCGCCCTGCCCAGCACACTGGGCAGCGGCACGGTGTACATCGGCCGCCAGGCCGTCGACCAGGGCTACGACACGGTCCGCATCTCCGCGCACGAACTCGGTCACATCCTGGGCCTGCCGGACCGCAAGCCGGGCCCGTGCTCGAGCCTGATGTCCGGTTCCAGCGCGGGCACCACGTGCACGAACCCGTACCCGAACTCCGCGGAGAAGGCAGAGGTCGAAGGGAACTTCGGCGGTGCCCTCGTCGGCCGGGCCCCAGCGGCGCGCGCCGAGGTGATCGTGGACTGACGCCTGCCGCGCCGCAGATGTCGGCTGGCGGTACGAGGCAGAGCGGCCGCCTCCAATCCGCAGGGCGCCCGTCCTCCGGCTGGACCGCGATCTCATCGGGACGGTCGCGGCACAGTCCCTGGGCCTCACCACTTGGCCGTCTGCGGCCCGGGCTCGCAGGAACCCCGAGTCCCACAGCCCGTCTGACGAGAGATCAAACGGCGAATGCACCCCACCCGCCGAAATCCCATCCTCTCGGATGATCACCCGATCTCGATCTCGATCTCGATCTCGATCTCGATCGCAACCCGATCATCCGAGAGGACCTTCATGTCGCACAACCCGTTCCGAGGCGCGCGCCGCACCGTCTCCGGTCTCGCCACCGCTCTGCTGGCCCTGGCCGGTCCCCTGGCGGCCTCGCCCCTCACCGCGGCAGCCGCCACCGGAACCGGGCAGGTCAGCACGGTCACCTACACGACGGCGGAGCAGACCGCCGCCCTCTCGTACTGGACACCCGCGCGCATGAAGCAGGTCAGCCGCGCCGTCGACCTGGGGCCCACCGGACCACTCAGCAAGCCCTGGACCGGCAAGGCCGTCCCCAGCATCGGCCGCCTCTTCTTCGTCGACTCCAGAGGGCAGGACACCTGGTGCACGGCCAGCGCCGTCACCAGCGAAAACCACTCAGTGATCATGACCGCAGCCCACTGCGCGCGCCTCGGCTCCTCGCCCGTCAACACCTACAGCGACATCGTCTTCGTCCCCGGCTACACCAAGGGCAAGACACCGTACGGCCGCTATGCCGTCAAGGCGACCAAGACGCCGCGCTCCTGGGCCGAGGACACCGTCAATGACATCGCGGCGATGGTCGTCGCCACCCCGGCATACGGGCAGCGCCTCACCGACGCGGTGGGCGCGCAGGCCATCGCCTTCGGTCGTCCGGCCGGTGCGCGGGTCACCGCCTTCGGCTATCCGGCGACCACTCCCCAGCGCGGCGAGGAACTGCTGTACTGCGCCGGCACCTCCCAGCGCGCCCCCGAAGGCGAATGGCGCGTCCTGTGCGACCTCGGCGGCGGTGCGAGCGGCGGCCCCTGGCTCGCCGACTTCGACTCCGCCACCGGTAAGGGCACCGTGGTCTCGGTCAACAGCCACGGCGCGGGCGACGGCGGCAGCCCGATGTACGGGCCGATGCTCGACAACACCGCACAGGCCGTCTACGACGCCGCCCAGCACGGCTGACCTCCGCCGCCTCCGACAGCGACAGCGACAGCGACGGACCGTCCCCGGGCCCGAAGGCGCCGGAGCAGACGAAGTCGGTGGCGCAAGGCTTCCGCCAACACCGGCTGACGGGCTCAGGCATCGTGCGCCAGGACCAGCCGACGGGGGCGCGGGGTGGGCGGGGTGGGCGGGTCGTCGTCGCCAACCCCGCCGGTTGGTCCGGCAGTCGCTCTTCGGTGAGCAACGCTCAGCGTTCACCGCGACGGGTCAACCATCGTCCTGTGACAGCGAAGTCCGAGCGCGAGCCATCGAAGTTTGACCGCTGGGTGGCGGGCGGCGGGTTCGATCGTTGTGATCATGGTTTCGGCTGCTGTGTCGGCATCTTCACGGCCCGTGCCCAGCAAGCGACAGTCAGGGTGTACCGAGGTGACGATCACTCCGCTGATCTGGGGTTTTTGCGCTGGTTGGCATGGAAGCGCGCCTTCTTCTGACGATTCCCGCAGGTGTTCATGTCGCACCATTTACGGGTGCGACTCTGGCTGGTGTCGAAGAAGGCGGCTCGGCAGGTCGGTGACGCGCACAAGGCCAGTTTCCCGTCTCGTTCGCCTGCGATGACGCTGATCGCGTCGGCGGCGATCACGCTGAGGGCATCTTCCACGCAGGAAGCCGAGCCGAGCTGCCATCGCCGCTTGCCCTCGGGCGTCAGGATCGCCGCGGCCCGACCCTGAGCGCTGCGGTCATTGATGACTTGGACAGCGGATGCGGGGAGAGCGTCCTGGATCGCGGCCGCTGTGGCGGCGGCGTGAATCGACTCCCTCAGTTCCCGAGCGAGGTCGAGCTGGGCAGGGGTGCAGGAGTCCACGGCGAGGCCGTTCACTGCCAGCCAGTCGACGAGTCGGTGGGGCGTGGGAATGCGCTCCACAGCGTTGCCGTGACGCTCCGACAGAGTCCCCGTGAAGCTGGTCGCCAGCACGTTGCCGAGGCGG
This sequence comes from Streptomyces sp. NPDC058295, assembly GCF_042880655.1. Taxonomy (NCBI): domain Bacteria; kingdom Bacillati; phylum Actinomycetota; class Actinomycetes; order Kitasatosporales; family Streptomycetaceae; genus Streptomyces; species Streptomyces sp. NPDC058295. Next base: position 90,395 of record NZ_JBHVYO010000029.1, on the reverse strand, counting down.
AAGTCAGGGAACCCAGTGAGCATGGAACCACCTTAGCCGGTTGCGCGTCGGCAGGTAGACGCGGTAGAACCGCCTTAGCCGGTTCTCCCTACTTCGCGGCCGGTTCCACGATGGCCAGGAGGTCTCATGACCCGCCTCACCAGCGACGTGCAAGCCTTTGAAGCCCACGCAACTGACGCCGACCTCGACGATCTGCGCGCGCGACTCGCCGCGGCGCGACTACCGGAGGCCGAGACGGTCCATCGCGCCGCGCCCGACCCTCGCCGGTGGGAACAGGGCGTTCCTCTCGCCGACCTCGTCGATGTCGTGAACTACTGGCGCACCGGTTACAACTGGCGGGCGTTCGAAGCGCGCCTCAACGACATCGGCCAGTTCCGCACGACCATTGACGATCTGGGAATCCACTTCCTGCACCGCCGATCCGCGCGCGCAGATGCCACTCCTCTGATCTTGACGCACGGCTGGCCGGGCAGCATTGCCGAGTTCGTCGATGTAGTAGACGAGCTGGCAGATCCGAAAGATGCTGACGCGCCGGCGTTCCACGTCGTGGTCCCGTCGCTGCCAGGCTTTGGTTACAGCGACAGGCCGGCCACCACCGGGTGGGGAACCGAAAAGATCGCGGCCGCATGGGTGGAACTGATGGGAAGGCTCGGCTACAGCAAGTTCGCAGCCCACGGCGGCGACTGGGGAGGCAATATCACCACGGTTCTCGGCGGCAGGTTCCCGGCGCACGTTCTCGGCATCCATACGACGTTCGCGGAGGCGCCGCCCGGGTTGACAACGGACGGGCTGACGGCGGCCGAGCGCAAATGGACCGAGGAAACCCGCGATTTCTGGCGCCACCGCGCGGCGTACGCGAAGCAGCAGGCGACCCGACCGCAGACCATCGGCTACTCGCTCGTCGACTCACCGGTAGGCCTTCTTGCCTGGATCCTTGACAAGTTCGCCGAGTGGACGGATACCGAAGACAGCCCGTTCGAGACGATTTCCATAGACAGCGTGCTCGACGACGTCACCCTGTACTGGCTGACGCGGACCGGCGCGTCTGCGGCCCGCATTTACTACGAAAGCCACAACTCGCTGGACCCCGAACTTCGGGTCGACGTCCCGTCGGCAATCACCATGTATCCCCGCGACATCGAGAAGTGTCCACGCCCCTGGGCACAGGAACGGTACCGACAGATCGTCCGATGGAGCTCGCCCGAGACCGGGGGACATTTCCCGTCGCTGGAGGTGCCCGCGTATTTCGTCAAGGACCTGCAAGACGGCCTCGCGGCAGTGCTGGCCGCCCATCGGTGAACGTTGCTGGGTGCCGGCGCTTGATGACCGCCTGGTCCGGCTGAAGGCGTGGCCCGACGGCTTCCAGGCCGAGATCATCGAGACGCAGAACGTGGTCGGCCAGCTGCCTCGCACCGCTGCCGCAGCAGGCGCACCGCCGCACCGGCCTCCGGCCCGGCACCCACGACGGCCGGCTCGGGACAGTGCGGCCAGGCTGGGCCCAGCCTTGCGTCTCCAGTGACTGGAGACAGCAGAGTTGGGGCATGGACGTTACGACCCTCTGCTCGATCGGGGAGCTTTCCCGGCGGACCGGCTTGTCCGTGAGGACCATCCGGTTCTACTCCGATTCGGGGGTGGTAGCGCCGACCACCCGAAGTCCCGCCGGTCATCGGCTCTACGACCTCGACGCACTGCTTCGTCTAGAACTCCTGCGCACACTGCGCGAGCTGGGCATGGACCTGGCCACGATTCAACGGGTCCTGGACCGCGAGCTCTCGGTGGCGGAAGTCGCCGCGGCGCACGCCGACGCCATGGACGTCCAGATCCGGGTGCTGCAACTGCGTCGGAGCGTTCTGCGAGTCGTGGCCGGACGCGGGTCCGATCCCGAGGAGATCAAGCTCATGCACAGGCTCACGCAGTTGTCCGGCGAGGAACGCCGACGTCTCATCGACGATTTCATTGATGGCACCTTCGGCACAGTGGATGCCGACCCGGCCGCGGGAGCCATGGTTCGCGCTGCCACTCCCGACCTCCCCGATGATCCGTCCAGCGAGCAGGTCGCCGCGTGGGTTGAACTCGCCGAGCTGGTCGGCGACGAGGACTTCCGGGCCCGGATGCGCCGGATGTCCATGTGGCAGGCCGCCGGGCACAGGCTCGACATCGAGAACGAAGCCGGCGAGGAACTGATGCAGTTCACCCGTCAGAAGGTGGCCGAGGCCATGGAGTCGGGCATCGACCCGCTCAGCGACAGGGTCGTACCCGTCGTCGACGACCTCGTGCACCGCTTTGCCGAGGTGTTCGCGCGCACCCCTGACACGGAATTCCGGGACTGGATGGCCCAGCAGTTCGAAGAGGCGCACGATCCCAGGGTGGACCGGTACTGGCGGCTGGTGTGGATCGTCAACGGCTGGCAGGTAGTACCCGACCTGATCCCGGTGTACCCCTGGCTCATCCAGGCGCTGCGAAGTGACCGCGAGGCATAGTCACGGCGGTGGAGACCACCCTCGATCCCCGAACGTATTCAAGGGCGTGGCCTGCGGACATGGCGCGAGGGTGTCTCTCACACTTCTCCAACGGCGGCGCGTCAGCTCCCTGCTTCGTCATCTCCCGGTGTGCGGGGCTGTCGCGGGGAGTTCCACGGTGATGCGGATCCCGCCGGCGGAGCGTGGGGTGAGGGTGAGTGTTCCGTCGTGTGCGTGGGTGATGGTTTTGACGATGGCCAGGCCGAGGCCGACGCCGGCGTGGTCGGTGTGGAGGCGTTCGGTGCCGCGCTGGAACGGTTCGGTGAGTGTCGAGGCCAGTTGCGGGGTGAGCTTGTCGCCGGTGTTCTCGACAGTGAGCACCACGGTCTCGGGGAGGACGCGGGTAGTCACCCACACGGTGCCCTGTTCAGGCAGGTTGTGGACGATCGCGTTGTGCACGAGGTTCGTGGTCAGCTGCAGCAGGAGCGCGCGCGATCCGATCGTGGGGGTGATGTCACCACCGGTCTCGATGGTGACGCCACGCTTCTCCGCGAGAGGGAGGAGTGTTTCGGTGGCTTCTTCCGCCATGAGGGACAGGTCGACGCGTTCTCGGGTGAAGGACCGCTGCTCAGCGCGGCTGACCAGGAGCAGTGCCTCCGTAAGGTCGATCGCCCGGGTGTTGACGGCGTGCAGGCGGTCGATGAGTTCGCCGGCGTCGTGGTTCGGATCGGTGCGGGCCACGTCGAGAAGCGCCTTCGAGATCGCCAGCGGGGTACGCAACTCGTGGGAGGCGTTGGCTGCGAACCTCTGCTGTTCGGCGACATGTGCTTCGAGCCCGGCGAGCATCGTGTCGAAGGCGTCGGCGAGTTCGCGGAACTCGTCCCTGCGGCCCGGTAGCCGGATCCGGTGGGAGAGGGATCCGTTCGTGGCCCTGCGGGTGGCGTGGGTGATGCGGGTCAGGGGGGCGAGCATGCGGCCGGCGAGGATCCACCCGCCCAGGAGACCGAAGAGCAGCAGGAACACCAGTACTGCGGCCGCCCTCGGAGCGAAAACCTCCAGGAGGGTGGACCGCACGGGAAACACACCGTTCGTGGGCTTGTCATCGGCGTTGATGAGCATCGCCCTGTCGGGGACGTAACGCAGGAGGAACACCCACACCGCCGCGAGCAACAGGACGCCGGCAAGCATGAGGAACCCGGCGTAGCTGAGGGTGAGTCTGACGCGAACGCTCAACCCGGGTGCCCTATCCACGCTCGCCTCCCTTGTGTCCGGTCTCCGGTGGTGTGTCGATGCGGTAGCCGACGCCGGGCACGGTGGCGATGATCCAGGGTTCACCGAGCCGCTTGCGCAGAGCCGAGACGGTGATGCGCACAGCGTTCGTGAACGGGTCGGCGTTCGCATCCCACGCCCGTTCCAGCAGGTCCTCGGCGCTGACGACACCGCCTTCGGCAGCGACGAGGACTTCGAGCACGGCGAACTGCTTCCTCGTCAGCGCCACGTAGCGGCCGTCCCGATAGACCTCTCTGCGAAACGCGTCCAGCCGCAGACCCGCGATCTCTCGCACGGGTGGCCTGCGGTGGGCGCGCCTGCGGTCGAGTGCTCGGAGACGGAGCACGAGCTCTTGGAGTTCGAACGGCTTCGTGAGGTAGTCGTCGGCGCCGAGTTCGAACCCGGAGACCTTGTCGTCGAGACGGTCGGCCGCGGTGAGCATGAGGATGGGCATGCCGCTGCCGGAGGCGACGATGCGTTCGGCGATCTCGTCACCGGACGGTCCGGGGACGTCTCGGTCGAGGACGGCCATGTCGTAGGGGTTGATGCGCAGGAGTTCCAGAGCGGTGTCGCCGTCACCTGCGATGTCGGCCGCGATCGCTTCCAGACGTAGGCCCTCTCGGATGGCTTCGGCCAGATACGGTTCGTCCTCGACAATCAACACGCGCATGATCCGAGGCTACGAGCCGGCGCATATCGTCGGCATATCGAAAACCGCATACGTGCCGGCAACACCGCGCTGCCTTGACTGGCTGCATGACGCGAACCCGGCTCCTGGTCGGCGGCCGGTCAGCCGCCGGTGATCACCGCAGCCCTCGGAGAAGCAGTTGCTTCGCGAGGCGCTCTCCCAAGACGGATTCGAGGACGAAGCCGCCCGATGGGTGGCCACCGCGGCGAAGCCTCCTCGTGTGTCGGGGGATGTGTCGACATCGGGCACTCCGACGCGCCGATACGACGGCGTGACTGTCCGTCCATGGTGCCGAGTGCGGCTGTGCCAGAGCTACGGGTACGGGCCCTGGCCCTACGACCGCGCACCGATGTGATCGCTCATGGTTGCCCGCGTACGTGCCCACCCCACCCAGAACCCGAGGATGCAGCAGTGACCGACAGTGAGCGAGGACGGACGACGACCCAGGTGGGCACGGCCGAGGTCGGCCAGGGCCACACCGGTCGCCCGGATACCGGCTCCGGCGCCGTGCGCGCGGGCATCCGCCGGGCGATCCGCAACGCTTCCCGGCCGGAGCCCTGGAAGCGCGGCCCGGTCCTCACGGCGCTGGCGCTGCTGCTGGGCCTGTTCATGCTGCTCCACGCGAACATCCCGAACCGGATCGGGAACCTCGGCAGCCTGGTGGAGACCCTCCTGCCATGGTTCGGCCTGTTCATCCCGGTGCTGCTGGCCGGGGCGCTGTGGCGCCGCTCCGCCTCGGCGGTGGCCGCGCTGCTGCTGCCGGTCACGGTGTGGCTGAACCTCTTCGGCGGGCTGCTCAGCGACAAGTCCCACCCGGGCAGCGACCTCATCGTGGTCAGCCACAACGTCGGAGCCGACAACCCCGACCCGGTCGGCACCGCCCGCGACCTGGCCGCCTCCGGCGCGGACGTGCTGGCCCTCGAGGAGCTGGCCCAGCAGGCCAGGAGCACATACGAGAAGGAGCTGGCGAAGACATACCCGTACCACACGGTGCAGGGCACGGTCGGGCTGTGGAGCAAGCGGCCGCTGTCTGACACCCGGCCGGTCGACATCAAACAGGACGTCGGCCCGCTGGGGGACGCCAAGCCGGCCGACGTCAAGATGGCCTACAACCGGGCCCTGCGCACCACGGTGGCCACGGACCAGGGGCCGCTGGCGGTGTACGTCGCCCACTTGGGGTCCGTGCGGGTGAATCCCAGGGCGGGCTTCTGGACGGACTCGCGGGACAGGAACGCGCAGGCGCTCGGCGAAGCCATCGCCGCCGAGCGGAACGAACGGGTGGTGCTGCTCGGCGACCTGAACGGCACCACGGACGACCGCGCGTTCGACGGGATCACCTCGCAGCTGCGTTCGGCCCAGGACGCGGCCGGGGACGGCTTCGGCTTCAGCTGGCCGGCGAGGTTCCCGGTGGCGCGGATCGACCAGATCCTGGTCCGCGGCGTGCAGCCGGAGAGTTCATGGGTGCTGTCGGCCACCGGCAGCGACCACCTGCCGGTGGCGGCCGGAATCAGCTGGTGAACCACCCGTGGCGCTCGGTCCCGGCGGCATCACCCTGACTGCCCGGCAGTTGCCCGCACACCCCCTCAGCCGCATGACGGGTCGCCCTCACGGCGGCCCCCGCCGGCCCCGCCGGCCCCACCGGCCGAACCGGCTCCACGACCTCATTCGACAGGGCGGGACCGACATCCTGCTTTCGTCCCGTTGCCGCGTCGTCGGATCCCCGTCGTGTGTGCCGTCCCGGCGTGGGTATCCGCTCCGCATCGCAACCCTCGGGCCGACGCCCGACCAATCGGAGGAGAGGTACCGCATGTCCGCGTCCCTCGTGGAAACCGTCGATCTCGAGGCTCCCGTCGCTGTCGCGTGGGAACTGTGGAGGGACGTGACCCGGTGGCCGTCCTTTCTGAGCCATGTACGCCTGGTGGACAGGCTGGACGATCGCCGCTTCGCCTGGCAGCTCCAACTGCCCGGAGTCGACAAGAACTTCGTCGCCGAACTCACCGAGGTCGTCCCGCAGGAACGGATCGCCTGGCACACCGTGGAGGGCGTTCACCACGCGGGTGTGGTGACGTTCCATCGGCTCAGCGACACGACGAGCCGCGTGACGCTGCAGATCGAGTACGACCCGAAGGGGTTCGTCGAGCACATCGGCGCGCTGACCAATCTGGACTCGACACTGGCCAACTACGACCTCGGCGAGTTCCAGAAGCTGGCCGAGACGGCGGCGGCGTCCTGACCTCCGGCTCACACGGCGTGATGAACGGTGCCGGTAATCGGCGCACCGCGAAGGCTGCGACCCGCACATCCGGGGCCGCAGCCTTCGCGCCTCCGGCCAGGTGACCCACGCGGCGCGAGCGGCACGCGGCCGGCTGGGCTGTTCGGACGGGCGGATGCTCGCGGTCCGACCCGGCTGCGGCAACCCTCCGGACCGAGCACAAGAGCCCGCCACAGCCGACTGACGGCTGTGGGTCCAGGGCACCTCCGAACACTTCCTAGCGATAGGGCTCCGCGATTCGACTGCCTGGCATGGGCGCGATAATGGGACGATAGGGAAAATTCGACGGAAGGCGGTCACCATGCTGGGAGCCACCAGGGGATTCAGCAGCTACTCGGTGGACAGCATCGAGCGGGCGAAGGAGTTCTACGGCCGGACGCTCGGGCTGAACGTCGACCTGGACGACAGGATGGGCATCCTGGCCGTACACCTCGCCGGTGGAGCCGATGTGATGCTCTACCCCAAGGACGACCACCAGGCCGCGACCTTCACGGTCCTGAACTTCCACGTCGACGACATCGAGCAGGTCGTCGACGACCTCACCTCGCGCGGCGTGTCGTTCGAGTTCTACGACGGCTTCGGCCAGGACGCGAAGGGCATCGCCCGAGACGCCGGACCCGGCCCCTCCATCGCGTGGTTCAAGGACCCGGCGGGCAACATCCTGTCCGTGCTCCACGACGGGCCGGCATAGCGGCCCCAGGCTTCACGCGGACGAATACGGCGCGATCACTGGCGCAGACGTCCAGGGAGACCAGGTGGTGCACGGCTGAGCGGGGCCGCCGCCCGCATGGTCCGTTCGGTCGCGCAGGGCGAACAGATGCGTGCGAAAAGACTTCTCGGCAGGCTTCCGTACCCCCCGTCAGGAGCAGTCGTACGTGAAGTGGGTGGTGACCGGTTGCTGGGCCGGGGAGAGAATGCGCAGTTCGGCCTGTGCCGTGTGGTGGCCCTCGCCCTGGAAGGTCCACAGCAGGTGTAGACGTGCGTATCGCTGTCCCTTGACCATCTCTTCGTGCAGGACGCCCGAGGCGGTCCCGTCGCTTCGGATCCAACGGTAGGAGAGAGTGCCCGGACGGCCGTTCGTGGCGACGAGACCGACGAGGTCCGCGGTGTCGTCGCACCCCAGAACCGCCGGGCGGGCCGTCACCGCGACCGTCCTCACCGCGAGGGCCGGCCCGGACCGCTGCCAGGCGAGGAACGCCAGGACGCAGAGCACCACCAGCGCGGGCAACGCGTGTCTGCGCAGTCGCCGACGCGGGGCCGCGGGAGGCGGCGGCAGGACGGGGAGCGTCCGGTGGCTGGGGGGCGAGAAGCCGGAGGCGGCGGTCACGCCCGGGCCGAAGCGCAGCACGGCGCCTTCGACGCGATCGGGCGACGCCGACGGCCGGATCGTCGGGGAAGCCGGTTCGACGAGGGTCTCGTCCGGTACGGGTCTCTGGATCCAGTGGCTGGCCAGCACGGTGGCGCTGTACTCGGCGTCGGCCTCGGCGGAGGCCGGTCGGTCACTCGGAGCGCGTCCGTCGGTCGGGCCGAGGTGGAGGGTGGAGGTGTGCTCGACGGCGGAAGCGAGCACCTGGGTGGGCTCGCGGTCTTCGGCCGAGGCGGGGCTGCGGTCGTTCCGCGCGGTCATCGGATGTCACACTGCCTGGTCAGAAGCTGTTGCGAGGCGCCTCCGGCGGCAGCGGCCGGACTGGTCGTGGCTCGAACCGCCCAGGAGCAGCCGTCGCCGGCGAAGGTGTGGTCGACGGTGACCGTGTACCGGGTGGCACCGCTGCGCTCAAAGGTCTGGGACGCGCCGTCCTGGGCGTCGGGTTGCCCCTGGGCGTTGCCCGTGAACCACGAGACGGTGAGGGAGACGGGCCCGGTGCCGTCCGTGGTGAGGGTGATGGTTGCCGTGGCGGTCGTGGGACCGGTCTGCCGGAAGGCCGACACCGCGACGTCTTTGACGGCGGGAGCGGCGGGAACGGTGGGTGAGGGCGAGGACACCGTCGTCGGCGTCGCCGTGCCGGTCGTCCCGCCTGGCGTCGTCGTCTCCGCGGGGGGAGCCGAAGGCACGGTGGCGGACGCCGAGGGTTCACCACTGTCAGCGGTCGCCGGGCCCGAGGGCGACGGGACGGCCGACGCGGAGGGCGTGGCAGAAGAGGTCGAGAGGGCCGAGGCGGTCGGAGCGGCGGGCGACGCAGGCTCCACGCCGGGCCGAGCACTGGTGGTGGCCAGAGCTTGCGCCGCCCGCTGCGAATCGGCTCCCGGGTTGTGCTGGACTCCGTAGGTCAGGAGAACACCGACGAGCACGGCGGCACCTGCCGCGAGCATCCCGGTCCGGCCCGGCAGCCACGACCGCGCCCCGCCGCGCCCCGGATCGGGGCGCAGGACCGTGCGTGCGGTGTCCGTGGCCGTCCGGGGGGCGCCGTGGGACGTGGGAAGTGCCAGCGGCAGCAGTGCCACCAGCGCGGCGAGCCGGCCGTGACCGCGTTCCTCCCAGTCGGGTCCGTAGGCGGCGCCGGCGGCCGCCTCCAGTTCCGTGACGAACTCCTCGGCCTGTGCGGGCCGTTCCCGCGGGTCCTTGGCCAGACCGCGGCGCACCAGCTCGCGCACCGCCTCCGGTGCCTCCTCGGTGGGGACGGGTGCGTCGACGTGCTGGAGCGCGAGTTCGGCGAGGTTCTCGCCGCCGTACGGCTTGTGGCCCGTCAGGCACTCGAAGAAGGTGGCCGTGACCGCGTACACGTCGGCGGCGGGGGAAGCAGGTGCGCCGGTCCACTGCTCCGGGGCCATGTAGGACGGGGTTCCGGCCACTCCGGCGCTGGTGCCCACGTCCACCGCGATGCCGAAGTCGACGAGCTTGGACGACCCGTCCGGCACGACCAGGACGTTCTCAGGCTTGTAGTCGCGGTGGACGACGCCGACGCGGTGCGCGTCAGCCAGGCCCAGCAGCGACCCCTTGAGGATGACGAGCGCGGCCTCGGGGCCGAGCGGACCCTGACGGGTCAGCAGAGTCCGCAGCGAGACACCGTCCACCAGCTCCATCACGATGGCGGCGCCGTCCGGGCTCTCCACGTACTCGTACAAGCCGGTGACGTACGGGCTCCGGAGTCCGCCGAGCAGCCGCGCCTCCGCCCGGAAGCCGTGCAGGAAGCCGGGCCTGGTGCGCAGTGACTCGCTGAGGTACTTCACCGCGACCGGAACGCCGGTCTCCTCGTGCACGCCCAGGACGACCCGGCCGCTGGCCCCGGACCCGAGCTCGCGCGACTCTGTGTATCCGGGCACTGCCCATGCGTTCATTCCATCCCCCAAGCCTGCCCTGCCGCCACTCCCCCGCAGCCCACCCGGCTCCCGGACGACTGGGCCATGCGTGGAGAGACACCATTTCGGCCACCACGGTTGCGGCCGGATCGGCTCGTTCCCGCCAACCGGCGGGACGGACGCCTCGGCCGGGCGCGTCTTCCGGCCGGCCGGCCGAGGTGCGTACGGGTGCGGCGCACCGCCTGGTCGACGGTCGGCCGGGCGCCCCGCTCGAACGCCTCGGCGAGCGCGGAGCCACCGCCCGAGGTTGGTGCCACCGTCGTGACGCGCTCGACGTCGCCCCGTTCCGCCGACGGGAGGGGAGCCCCACCCCACCCCGCAGCGCCGAACAGGGCGGAGAGCCTGGGCGCTCAGGTCACTTCCGTCGTCGACGGCGCCCGCGCTGAACGCTTCGGCATCCGCGGGTGCGGCGCGGGTTCGTCCCCGTCACGCAGGCGGGGTATCCGTGCGCGCGTCGTATGCGGCGCGCGCGGCGTCGATCAGCGCCAGGTGCGCGATGCTCCACTCCAACAGGGGTGCGGTGGCTTCGCGCAGGCTCGTGCCCATCGGTGTGAGCTCGTAGCTGACGTTGGGCGGCATGACGCTGCGGACGGCGCGGGTCAGGATTCCGTCGCGCTCCAGGCCGCGCAGGGTGACGGTGAGCATGCGCTGGCTGATTCCGTCGATGCCCCGTTTGAGTTCGGTGAAGCGGCGCGGTCCCTCCCGGAGGTTGCGCACGACCAGAAGCGACCACTTGTCCCCGACGATGTCGAGGACTTCCCGAGGCCGGCATCCGTCAGCCTGCGGCTCCGGGTCGCCGCCCGCAGTGGTCATGGTTACCTCCAGAGAACCGAGGCACCGAAAAGTGCCTTATTGCGCAGGGTGCGGTGGCAGCACGACCATGATCGTGGTCACCAAACAGTACCGAGGCACTTATGGGTACCGCCGCTCTGGAGCCTATCGCTGTCAGGCGGCGCCCCTCGCGAACCCGCCTAGCCACGCCTCCACTTGTCACCGCACCCCGAAAAGGGAGATCTTCATGAGCGAGCAGACCATGACGACAATGACGACCACGCCGACATATCTGCTGGTACACGGTGCATGGCACACCGGCGAGTGCTGGGAGCGGGTCGTCCCGCTGCTGGCCTCAGCCGGACACCGGGTGTTCGCGCCTTCGTTGACCGGCCACGGCGACAAGGCGCACCTGCTCAGCCCCGAGGTCGGGCTCGACACGCACGTCGAGGACCTCGTCAGGCTGATCACGGAGGAGGACCTCAGCGACGTGATCCTCGTGGGGCACAGTTACGCAGGGCTGGTCATCTCGGCCACGGCCAACCAGGTCCCGGACAGGATCGCGGGTTTGGTCTACCTCGACGCGATGGTCCCGGAGGACGGTGAGACAGCGGTCGACGTCATGCCCGTGACCCAGCACTTGATCGAACTCGCCGCGAAGTCGGACACCGACTGGCGGATTCCGCCGCTGCCCGAGATGCCGCCGCCCTTCGGCCTGTTCGGGGTCACCGACCCGGCGGACGTCGCGTGGCTGCGCACCCTGCTCTCCGACCAGTCGGTGCGTTGCTACCAGCAACCGGTGCGGCTGGACAATCCGGCCGTGAACGCGATCCCGCGCACGCACATTCACTGCGTGGGCGCGACGCCGGAAGGGATAACCCGGCGACCGGTCCCTGCGATTCAGCCCAACGGCACCCCTGCCCGGGTGTGGGAGCTGCCGACCGGCCATGACTGCATGATCACCATGCCGGCCGAGCTCGCCGACCTCCTGCTCAAGCTCGGCTGACCCGCTGACCCGCTGACCCGCTGACCCGGACGGGACGGGCGAGACGGCCGGGACGGGCGGGTATCAGGCTGTCGATCGGCTCGCGGGGCATCCGTCGAGCGCCAGGTAGGGCGACGAGCACGGCCCGGCGTCCACCGGGCAGTCCTCGGGAGACATCACCCGCTCACACCACCTGCACAGCAAGTCGGCCCGAGCACCTACCGCGTGGAGACGCCTCACCGCTTCCGTCGCGGCCTCGAACCATGTCCCCTCGATCAGCGTCGTCGGGGCGGCTTCGAGCAGCTGCTTGCTTCGCCAGGCGCTCAGCCCGGTTACCGAGCGCACCGCTTGGACAAGGTCGATCCCCCGATCGCCGCTGGAGCACAGCAGCACGTCGAAATCAGGCTCCTCCACCAGTCCCCCCATCGGACGCAACCCTGCCATCGGGTGGACGAACGGCCACCCCACCACATCAGGTCATGATGCTTGGTCCGCTGTCAGGCTTCCATGGCATGAGCGCAGCGAAGTGACCATCCCCGGGCCCGGGTCCCTGGGCCAGGGACCCGGGCCGCGCGAAGATCGTCTCAACAACCCTATAGCCAGGGCGAGTCGGGAATGAAGCTGCGGCGGTGGCATGTTGACCCACGGCCGACCCACTCTCCTGCCCCAGGGAAGAAGGCAGCCCCATGACGTCCTCGCCGACCACGATGCGCGCCGTCCGACTCTCCGCCCCCGGCCCCGTGGACAACCTGCGGCCGACCACGCTCCCGCTCCCGCCCGAGAGGGAGGGCTGGGTGCGCATCCGCGTCGAGGCGTTCGGCCTCAACCGCTCGGAGCTGAAGCTGCGGCTGGGTCTGAGCGTGGGCGTCAGCTTTCCCCGCGTGCCGGGTATCGAGGCCGCGGGCACGGTCGACGCGGCCCCGGCGGGCAGCGGACTGGCCACCGGGCAGAAGGTCGTCGCGATGATGGGGGACATGGGGCGCACCTACGACGGCGGCTACGCCGAGTACACGTCGGTGCCGCTGTCCCAGGTCATCCCCGTCGAGACCGACCTGAGCTGGGAGGTCCTGGGCGCGCTGCCGGAGATGGTGCAGACCGCCTACGGCTCCCTCACCATCGGCCTGGACCTGAAGCCCGGTCAGTCCGTCCTGATCCGGGGCGGCACTTCCTCGGTGGGCCTGGCAGCCGCCGCGCTGGCCGGATGGCGCGGCGCCACGGTGCTGTCCACCACCCGGCGGCCCGACCGGCTCGCTCTGCTGAAGGAGCACGGGGTCGACCACCCCCTGCTCGACTCCGGCGAGGTCGCGCCCGCCGTACGCGAGCTGTACCCGGACGGCGTCGACGCCGCCCTCGATCTCGTCGGCACGCCGACCCTGCCCGACACCCTGCGCGCGGTGCGCGTGCACGGCACGGCCTGCTTCGGCGGCAGTCTCTCGAACCAGTGGACGGTGCGGGACTTCTCCCCGAACGAGTACCTGCCGAAGGGCGTACGCCTGGCGGGTTATTTCGGCGACGCCGCCGACCTGCCTCAGGAAGCCTTTCAGGAGATCCTCGACGCGGTCGCGGCCGGCCGCCTGGCCTTCCCCGTGGACCGCGTCTACGACGGCCTGGAGCAGGTGCCGCGGGCCCACGACGACATGGAGCACGACCGCGCCACCGGCAAACTCGTCGTCCGTGTCCGGCACCACGACCACCACGTCGGGTAGTCGGAGGGTGGTCGCAGTCACTGCGCGCCGGACGCGTGATCCGTGCGACGCCGTGTGTCTTCTCCAGGCTGCCGGCCAGCTCGTCCGCGGTCTTGTCGGGGGCTGGGTCGAGCCCCGGAGGTCGACGACGACGGTGAAGGGGCCGTTAGGCGGTCGCGGAGGTGTGTGTCGGCCCTACTGCCCCGGGGGGGGATGGAGCGTAGGGCCGACACATGCTCGGGAGGCCAGGGGGAGGGCCTGTCCAGAGCCATGTCGATCGATTGCCCGCTCCTGGGGAGGGTATGCATGCGATCTCGGAGAAGCCGACGCATGGCGTTCCACCTCCCCCTCCGCTGCTCGGCCGACACCACGCGCGTCAGACAGTCCCCCTCGGTACAGAGCGCTCCTCGGCCCAACTCGTCCCCGTCCCCGTCCTAGGAGAAAACTCCGCACTCATCCGGCGGTCGCCTGTTGATCCACATCCATGCCGGGTAGACGGGTCGGCATGGTTGAAGTGGTGGAGGCTGGACTGTGGGGGCTGGTGGCGGGTTCGGCGCTGCTGCTCGGTGCCGCGCTGGGGTACGGGCTACGGGTGCCACAGAAGGTGATCGCGAGCGTGATGGCCTTCGGCGCCGGGGTGCTGATCTCAGCGGTGTCCTTCGAACTGGTCGGGGAGGCGTACGAGGAGGCCGGGCTTGCTCCCGCGGTCATCGGCACCCTCATCGGCGCCGCGGCCTACACCGGAGGAAACGTGTGGCTGGCCCGCCGGGGTGCCCGCCACCGCAAGCGCTCCGGTGACGCGCGGACGCACACCCAACCCTCAGAAGCCGAACAGGGCGGGTCCGGGTCGGCACTCGCGCTCGGCGCCCTGCTCGACGGGGTGCCGGAGTCCGCGGTGATCGGTGTCAGCCTGCTCGACGGCGGCGCGGTGAGTCTGGTGACGGTGGCCGCGGTGTTCATCAGCAATGTCCCCGAAGGACTGTCCAGTTCGGCGGGGATGAAGAAGGCCGGCCGCACCAAGGGGTACGTCTTCGGTGTCTGGGCGGCGATCGCGGCAGCCAGTACGGTGTCGGCCGTCCTCGGCTACACGGTGGTCGGCTCCTTCTCCCCCGCCGTGATCGCCGCGGTGACCGCGGTCGCGGCCGGGGCGATCCTCGCCATGGTCGCCGACACGATGATCCCCGAAGCGTTCGACGACGCCCACCTGGCCATCGGACTGATCACCGTCAGCGGTTTCCTCGTCTCCTTCGCCCTCTCCCACGCCTGACGTCGCGGGCGGCCCACGGGGGCCGATCTCGCGAGGCCAGGTGCACGAGCGGGGAGCATCCGAGGACGAACCCGGATTACCGAGGGTGGTCGACATGGCGCCCCTCGACCCTCGAGACTGTCATGGTCATCGCCCCGAACAGGAAGCGCTCGCGGCGGGAACCGACAGCACCCTTTGACGTCCGGGGCCATGACGCGGTGGGCCTGTCAGCTACGGACGGTCGGGTTCCGTCTGCAGGCCGAGCAGGCCGGCCGCGTTTCTGCAGCGGTCCGGGTGCCCCAATACCTCCACCGAGTCGACGACTTGGTCGATGGTGCCCGGCAGCATCGCTCTCCTGTCGTGGCTGCGGACACCCAATCGGTCGATCAGCGCCCGCACTTGCGGATCGGCCACGTGGGCGGCCAAGGCGTGGGTGAACCGGTCGCCGAACAGCACGAGAATGTCCCGGTCGAAGAACGGGCGGGGCTCGGGATCCACCTCTTCGGCCAGGCCGAGCCGGTTGGTGGCAACGGCCAACTCCCGCTGCGCGGCACACACGGCCGCTTCCCGCTCGCGCCAGCAGCCGGCGCTCACGGCTGCGCGCAGATGCGGCCCGACCCGCTCGGCGATCGGCAGACGCGCGAAGGCGGTTCCCAGCCACTTGCCGTACGGCGCCCAGCGCCGTTCCACCAGGAAGGCGAGGCGGACCAGATCCCGGGCGACCCGTGCCGTCACCAGCGCACTGCCAAGGTCGTCTCCGACTGCTCCGGTCCTGCCGATGAACGCCTCCTCCTGCGAGACCCGCAACCAGGCGGCAGCCAGCGCGTACCGCCATACGTCGTCCGGATACCACCGCAGGGCCCCGCGGCGGAGGGCCAGAGATCCGTCGGGATCGTGGAAGACATCGCCCGCCACCAGGGTCGCCAGCCGCTGGGTCGGGCTGGTCAGCCAGTCCGCCAGCCCCATGCCTGCTGCGGGGTCACGGCCGATCCGCTCAGTGAAGAACCGCGCGGCCGTCGTCACCTCCACCTGGTGGTGTTCCGCGCCGTCGAAGCGATCCGCGTTCCGGTGGACGACCGGAAATCCCTCGAAGTACTCCGGGAGTTGCTCCAGCGCGCGGTGCACGCCTGCTGCATCGCCCTCCGCTGCCACGAAAACCTGAACACGTGGACCGAAATCGTGGTCGGTGGAGACCTCGTCATCGAAGCCGAGCACCTCCGAGCCGTCGCCCAGCAGGCCGGCGGAGTGCGGGATGTCACCCAGCGACGGGGCGACGACCTGATCGTAGAAGCGGTGCGACAGCTGGAGTCCAGGCATACCGAGCATGCTAAGAGCCATGGCAAGCCGTTTTAGGGTGGCACCACGCGCCGCCCGAGGCAAGCTCCGCTCCTACGGTGCGGCCCACCGCGCCCACCGCGGCTCATGCCCTCCGTCGCGCTGTCGAGCCCCGGCACGGCAGTCGAAGTACCTGGACAACAGGGCTTGGAATCCACGTCAGTCGATCCGGCGTCCGCTCCCCCGGCGGTGCACAGCGCTGCCGGTGCTCCTGGGCGCTTCGGCGTTCGACGCGGTCTGCCCGCGCATTCGGGCCCGTCACCGTGAGGTGGACGGGCCCCTTCGCACGCTGCGCATTTCATGCGCGGCTTCCCTGTTCACGCGGCACTCGCGTGGTTACAGGGCGGCCTTCTTGGCGCCGGAGAACGCGGCGAACGCGCCGATGGCGAGGAACAGGAAGGTCATCGCGTCGGCCGTCTCGCTCCAGCCTTCGGTCAGCAGGTCGAAGTGCTCGGTGAACAGCGAGGTCGCGGAGACGCCGATCTCGTCGGCGCCGATCATCGCGATGCCGATGAGCTGGCCGAGGTAGACCGCGCCCAGCGACAGCAGGGCGCTGACCACGGGCAGCACCGGGTTGTTGCCGCCGACCTTGCCCGCCGCGAAGCCGATGAGGAAGCCGACGCCGACGGCCGCGTAGCCGATCTCGTACTCGGTCGCGCCGACGATCCCGCCGTAGATGCCGGCGGTGACCAGGGCCACGACGACGGCGACGACCAGGCCCAGGGCGAGGTTGCTGCGAGCCGGCGCGGCCGCGGGCGCGAACGGGGCCGGGGGAGGCACGGCGGCACCGGGCTGCTGGGCGTAGGGATTGCCGCCGGTGGGCTGCGGGGCGGGCGGTGCGCCGACGGCGGGCTGCTGGGCGAACGGGTTGCCGTCGGACGGCGGCGGAGTTGACTGGGCCATGACAGGATCCCCCCACGGGACTGATGTGACGAGCGGTGTGGTGTGTGCGCACGAGTGTGCGACAAGACGCCGAAGACTAGCAGGCGCGGCGATCCCTTTCACCGGGGATTACGTGGGCGGATTCCGGGTGGAGGACCTGCCGTAAGTCCGCGCCGAAGGCGTGGAATTCCGTGGGGAGTCCGTGGGGAATCGGTGCGGCACTCCGTGCGGAACGCCCGGTTCGTCGTACTCCCCGACGGACGGCCAGGGGCACAACAGGCTCTCGCCGGTGCGCTCGACGCCACCATGCCGCTACGCCACGCCACGCCACGCCACGACGCCACGTCAAGGAGAGCCCCACCATCACCCCGCGGAACTCCCGCCGCGCAGCCGGGGAGAGCGGCTCCGCCAACTCGATCACCAACGTCGGACCAGACATGCCGGGAGCCTGGTTCGGTCGGCTCCCCGACCGATCACGTCATTCCCACAGGGAGTTCAGCCGGTCCGATCACCGACGCCGCCGACGGACCGGCACCCCACGCCCCGCGAACCGGCCGGGAAAGGGCGCGCACGACCTCCCCAGGTCACGGCCCTTCCCCGGCCAACCGCACCCATCTACCCCGCCCCACCCGTTTCATGCGCGATCACCTTCCTGTGCGACTCGCGACGACCGGACGGTCTCGCGAGGTGCATCGGCAGAGGCTGTCAGGGATGCGCTCTGACGGTCGGGAGCTACAGCGTCGAGGCGAAGCTCCAGTGCCCCGAGCCGACCGCGTACACGGCCTCGGTGGCCGTGGCGCGCAGCAGGCGCGCGCCTTTCGGAGCGGTGGCATGGCCGTCACCGGTGGGGACATGGATCTCCGCCGTGCTGCCCGCCGGCACGTCCACCGTGAGGCGGAAGCGGCCCTCCGTGCGGGCCCAGTCGGTGCGGGCGAGACCGTACGGGGTGCGGTACGAGCCGGACGCCGAGGTCAGGTCGCCCTCGACGGCCGGGTCGATGAGCAGTTCCGCGTAGCCCACCGATCCGGGCGTCTGCCCGATGCCGGCGACCCTGCTGGTGAACCAGGAGTCGATGGCTCCGAGCATGAAGTGGTTCTGCGACTGGCCGGGGCCGCCGTCCCAGGACTCTCCGAGCGTGGTGTTGCCGGCCACCACCTGGTAGCCGTAACTGGGGCTGGTGGTCTGCGTGGCGATGCGCTGGACGATGTCGTCGCGGCCTGCCTCGGACAGGACACGGAACGCGGCGGGCAGGGAGATCTCGCCCAGCAGCAGGTGGAAGCCCGCGGTCTCGACGGCTCCGGTGAAGTGGGCCAGCAGGCGGTCCCTCTGGCCCGCCGGGTAGGCGCCCATGTCGAGGGCGAGGGCTTCCGCCCCCTGGCCGCCGCCCGCGAAGGTGCCGGTCGCCGCGTCGTAGTACTTCGCCGCCAGGGCTCGGGCGGCGGTGTCGGCCCTCGTCCGGTAGTCCGCCGCCGCGACGTCGTCGCCGAGGACGGTGGAGATCCGGGCGAGGGCGTCCACGACGCGCCAGTAGCCGTACGTGCCGGCCACCGCGCGCGGGAAGGTGCGGTCCGGGGTGAACCAGTCGCCGAGGCCGTAGTCGAGGATGCCGTCGGCCACCTGCGTCTGGAGGAAGGCCGCGTACCGGCGCATGCGGGGGTAGTAGGTGCGCAGCGTGTCGGCGTCGCCGTAGGTGGTGTAGAGCTGCCAGGGCACCAGGACGAAGGCGCCGCCCCAGTTGGAGTCGTTGCGGTACGCGCCCGGCAGGCTCGTGTACTCGGGCACGGTGCTCGGGATCAGTCCCTCGGCGGTCTGCGCGTCCGCCATGTCCCGGACGATCTTGCGCAGGTGGGCCTGCATGTCGTAGTTGGCGGCCAGTGCGAGGAAGACCAGTTGGTCCTGTTCGAGCCAGCCCAGCTTCTCCCGGCTCGGGCAGTCGGTGAGGACGCTCATCATGTTGCCCTCGACGGCCCGGCGGATCAGGCCGTGGATGCCGTTGATCAGCGGGTCTGAGCTGGTGAAGGTGCCGGCCGAGGCGTTGTCGGTACGCAGCACCCTGCCGCGCGCGGTGACCTTCGCCCCGTCGGGCAGGCCTCTCAACTCCAGGTAGCGGAAGCCGTGGTAGCCGAACGTCGGATGCCAGGTGGCACTGCGCGTGTCACGGCTGGTGTAGCTGTCCCACAGGGGGCCGCCGACGTTGCTGATGGACTGGAAGGCGTGGCCGTCCTTGAGGCTCTCGGCAGGGTAGACGCGGACCTCCGTGCCGGCGGGCGCGCTGACGGTGATCTCCGGCCAGCCGGCGATGTTGCGGCCCAGATCGAAGACGCGGCTGCCTGCGGCGCCGGCGACCTCCTTGCCGGTGACGGTCTGCACGACCCGGATCGGTTCGGTCTCACGGGCGCTGAGTGCGGCGGGCGCGTCCGTGGTGCCCGGGGCGGCGACGGTGACGGCGCGGTCCCAGGAGCGGTGGTCGCCCCGGGGCT
This sequence comes from Streptomyces sp. NPDC058295, assembly GCF_042880655.1. Classification (NCBI taxonomy): domain Bacteria; kingdom Bacillati; phylum Actinomycetota; class Actinomycetes; order Kitasatosporales; family Streptomycetaceae; genus Streptomyces; species Streptomyces sp. NPDC058295. The sequence goes on along the minus strand of NZ_JBHVYO010000029.1, from coordinate 71,026 downwards.
CGTCCCAGTGCGGGAGCTCGCGGCGGGCGTCGTGGTCCTCGCCGCCGTACCAGTTGCTGGAGGTCGTGGGGCCGAGCGTGGTCCGCCAGTCGTCGCCGCTCGTCACGGTGCGGACGCTGCCGTCGGCGAGGGTGATCTCCAGCTGCGCGATGGTCTTGGGGTCGCTGATGTTGCCGTACAGCTTGCGGTAGCGGTCGGCGGTGCTCACGACGTTCGACATCCCGTTGCCCAGCGCCACGCCGAGGGTGTTGGCGCCCGCTCGCAGCCGGTCGGTGACGTCGTAGGTGGCGTACTGGACGCGCTCGCGGTAGTCGGTGTTGGCCGGCTCCAGGACGGCGTCGCCCACCGGCTCACCGTTCAGGGTGGCGTCGTAGACGCCCAGACCGGCGATGTACAGGCGGGCGCTTCGTACGCCGTGCGGCAGTGTGAAGTCGTCGGCGAGCAGCGGCAGTCCGGCCGGGAGGTACGGCTTCGGTGGCTGCTGTCCGGTGACCTGGGAGACCTGGGTGAACGGTCCGGTCGCGGTGTCGGCCGTGGACAGGGCGTAGTCGACGGGGAAGTTCGGGACGCGGCCGTCGGTGGTGAGGACGTCCGCGCGCGGGTAGAGCGCCACCTGGTCGAAGGTCTTGGCCGACTTGAGGTCGAGGGTGAGGGTGACGGGGGTGGTCGAGGTGTCGGCGGAGGTGTGGGCCGCGCTGGAGTAGCCGGCGGCGGTCTGCAGGGCGCTGTTGGGCAGGCCGTCGACGGCGAGGGCGGGCTCGTAGGTCTTGCGGACGGTGGTCGTCTCGGAGGCGGTGACCGCGGCGCCCTTGGCGAGCCCCGCCGTGGCGCTCTGCGAGTCGCGTACGTCGATCTCGCCGAGTTGGAGCCGCCAGGTGCGGGCGTCGACGCTCTCCTTCAGCGGCAGGCCGAGCCGGGTCACGTCGAGCCGGAGGTATCGGGCGGTCGTGCGGGGCAGTTCGACGACGACCGGCTCGATCTCCCGCTCACTCAGCCGCCAGTCGGGGTGGGTGATCCAGTCGGCGTCCCAGTCGGACGCCCGGGTCAGCCCGGTCTCGAAGACGGCGGTGTCGCTCCAGCCGGAGTCGCGGCCGGTCCCGGACCAGAGCATGACGCGCCAGTACACGCGGGTGCGGGAGCCGAGCGCGCGGCCGGCGTAGGTCGTCTCCGGTACGGCGGAGGAGATCTTGCCGGAATCCCACAGGTCGGCCCGGCCGGACCGCAGGCGCTCGGCCGAGGTGGCCGCCTGGATGCGGTAGGCGCTCTGCAGGACGCTCGCGGTGCTGGCCGTGGTCTGCCAGCTCAGCATCGGGGTGATGTCGTCGATGCCGAGCGCCTCGTCGAGGTGCTGGGTGCGCAGGTGCCCCGGGGTGAGGGTGCCGGCGGTCGCGGCGGAGGCCGTGACGGTGCCGGAGACGGCGGTGACGAAGGCGGTCACCGCGGCGGGCAGCAGGAGGGCGAGACGCCGGCGTCCGACGCGGGATCTGGATGTGGGCATGAGGTTCCTCGAGGTCCTTCGGGGAGGGGTTCCTTCGGCCGGGGGGGCGCGTCAGACGCGGTCGAGCACGGCGGTCACGCGGCGCCGGAAGCGCAGGCTCACCGGGCCGAGCAGACCGGAGGGCAGCGGCTTGTTGCGCTCGTTGGAGAGGGTGTTGGAGACGCGTACGGCGAGGCGGTTGGCTCCGGGGACGAGCAGACCGGTGACGTCCGTGACGAACGGCGCCCACAGCAGCGGGTCGAGTTCCTTGCCGTTGACCGTCACCCCGGCCACGTCCCGCACATCGCCGAGATCGAGCAGGACGCGCCGGCCGTCGAGGACGGCGCGCTCCACGTCGATCCGCGTGGTGTAGGTGCCGCTGCCGGAGAACAGCGGGGCGGTGGCGGTCCAGCTGCCGAGCGGGCCGGTGACCGGGGTGTCGCCGTCGCGGTCCAGGGTGAGCGTCCAGTCGCCGGTGACGGGGACCGGGGTGAGCGGGTCGTCGACGCGGACCGTGCCCCGGTAGGTGCGGCCGGAGTCTGTACCGGTGAGCCGATGGGTACCGGGCTCCGACACCTCGACCGTGGCCCGCAGTTCGCGGCCGTGCCGCTGGACGGAGAGGACGTCCATGGAGGCGTCCGTGAGGTGGGGCGGTGCCGTGGCGTTCCGGCGCACGACGACGATCCGGGTCTCGTACGCCCGGAAGGTCAGCGGTAGGTGCAGGCCGCGCCTGCTCGTCCGGTGGACGGGCGCCGGCCTGGTCTCACCGGTCGCCGGGTCCCACAGCTCCGGGACGCCCTCGGCGGCCAGGACCGCGGTGGTCTCGACGGTCGTGGCGCTCTCGTTGTTGAAGAGGAAGGCGGTGTCGTCTCCCCGGGTGACGCGCAGGGCGCGGATCGCCTCCCGGGCGGGTTCCAGGACGGCGACCGCCGCGCCGGCGTCCTGTGCGGCCGCGCCCAGGGCGGTCACGTCGGCGACGCGTACCGCGTGTCCCCGTCCGAGGGTACGGCTGCCGGGGACGCCGTCGCCGAACAGGTCGTTCAGGGCGCGGGTCAGGGAGCGGTCGTTGCCGTCGGCCTCGTCGGCGGGCAGCGCGCCCACGGCGACGACGGTGCCCCCGGCCCGGACGAACTCGGTCAGGGCGCGGACGGTGGCCGCGTCCAGGGTCGGGACGACCGGCAGCACGACGAGGTCGTAGCGGGCGTCTCCGACGGCGAGGCGGCCGGACCGCACGCGGGCGTGGGCCAGCAGGTCCGGGTCGTCGGTGAGGGCGCCCTCGTGGAGGAGGTCGAAGTCGACCTGGGCGCGTTCCAGCGCGTAGGCGGCGTCGGCGAGGGCGCCGTCGATCCGGCCCTGCCGGTCGGTGCCGGTCCACTGTTCGGCGGCGCGCTGGGGCTGGAGGATCGCCGTACGGGCGGCGGACGTGCCGCGGCCGGCCTCCATGACCCGGCCGATCCACTCCGCGAGCGGACGCATGGACCACCACCAGGGGGCGCGGGGGCCGAAGGGCGGCGGGAAGTAGACGACGGCCTCGTCGGTCCACAGCGCGTGCAGGACGGTGAGGTTGACCCCGCGAGCGGCCTGCGCCCCGACGGTCGCGTGCACGAAGCCGGGCGTGACCTGCCAGCCCATGTTGCCGAACATCTCCATCAGGGCGCGTTCCCGGCCCATCTGATGGGCGACCGAGACCGGGTTGCGCGGCAGCATGGTCTGCTGTCCGGCCACGTACTCGGCGGTGATGATGTCGCCGCCGGGGACCTGGGCCCACTGGTTGACCTTGTGCAGGTCGCCGGTGGTGGGGATGCGCTTGGTGGGGGCGGCCTCGTCGTAGAGCGGGTTGGTGATCAGGGCGACGTTCCGCTCCTCGCACCAGCGGGCCTGGGCGCGGAAGTACTGGGCGAACCGGTTGGCGACGGCCTGCCAGTAGCGGCCGCGCGCGATCCGGCCGGTGCGGCCGAGGTCGTCGAAGGCGGCGGCGTAGGCCACGCCGGGCTCGACGTCCACCGCGCGCAGCGCCTTGTCGAGCGTCGGCGACCAGGGCAGCCGCTTGAAGTGGGCCTCGGCGGAGGCGAAGAACGGCTCGTCGTCCCAGAATCCGGGGACGACGGTGCCGAACCAGCGGCGGAAGCGGCGGTGGTACTCGCCGGGGATGATGTCGAGGAAGAGTTGTACGGGCTCGTCGTCGAGCAGGTCCACGTAACTGCGGCTGTAGCCCTGGGTGTCGTCGATCAGCGGAACGCCGCCGAACAGGTCGATCTGCCAACGCCCCTCGGGGACCTGCCAGTTGCCGTCCTTCGCGAGCCGTGCCGTCAGGTCGACCACGTCGGACCCGTCGGTGGAGCCGGCCGGGCGGGCCGCGGCGGCGACGGCCGTGACGCCGAGGGGCTCCCGCTCGGGGAAGTCGCCCGCGGCGGCCGCGTCGTCGAACGTCGTCGAGTACAGCGTGCTGCCGTCGGCCGCGACGACGGCGAGGCTGTCCCATAGGCCGCGTTCGTCGCCGACCGCACGGACGCCGACGCTCCCCACGGGGTGGCGCTCGTCGGACACGGAGCCCTTGTCGCGGCCGTCGAGGGTGACCGAGACGGTGGCGCCGCGGACGGTGACGACGAGGGTGTGGTACTTGGTCTTGTTGAAGCCGTCGGTCCGGGTGCTGCGCAGCAGTTGCACGGGGGCGGCGTGCCGGGTCAGCCGCTGCACGGTGACGACACCGGTCTGGTCGAAGGCGACCGCGTAGCCGTCCAGGGCGTCCGCGGAGGCCCGCACGACGAGCCCGGCGGCGGTGTGGTCCGCCTTGGCGCTCGCGGTGACGGTCAGGTCGCTCCACTGCTCCCCGCCGCGCAGCACGGTGGCCCCGTCGAGGACCGCGGCGTCGGCGACCAGGTGTCCGGCCTCCACACCCACGCCGGTGCTGCGGCGCAGGTCGGCGCGGACCGGGCCCTGGACCACCGTGGTGGAACGCCACAGGGCCTTGAGCCGGAGGTCCGGGCGGGGCTGGTAGGTACGGGAGCCGACCGTGCCGCCCTTGACGATGTACTCGCCGGCCCGTCCGCTCGGGAAGTGGTCGTCGTTGAACAGCCATACGCGCATTCCGGTGCGTTCCGCGGTGCGCAGCACGTGCTCCACGATGTCGAACCAGTCCTCGGTGAAGAAGACGGGCCGCATGGCATCGTTGTCGAAGGAGAACAGGATCACCTCGTACATGCCCTTGTCCCGCAGGTCGGCCAGCTGCCGGTCGACGAGTTCCGCGGTGACGGGGCCGTTCCAGTACCAGTAGACGGTGGGGCGGCTGTCCTTGGGCGGGTCGGTGAAGCGCCGGGTGGTGAAGGCGGCGGGGGCGGCTCCGGGCGCCGGGTCCCGGGGCGCGGCGGAGGCGGCCGGTACCGCGAGGCCCAGACCGGGCAGCCCCGTGGCGGCGGCGGTGCCGATGCTCGCTGCGGCGACGAATCCGCGTCTGGACAGCGGGACTTCGGGGACCTGGCCGGGGTTCTGACCGGTGGTGATGTCGGACATGCGTGAGCTCCTGCGAAGTACGGCGCGCGGCCGAGACGGATCGGAAGAGGGAGGTGCGGGGGCGGGGGCGAGGGTGGTGCAGGTGCGGGGCGGGTGCTGCGGGTGCGAAGGGGTGGCGTGGTCAGCCGGTCGCCAGTCGCGCCACCTCGGACGCAGTGAGGGCCCGGTTGTGCACCAGGAGATCGCGCACGGCACCGTGCAGATACGGGTGAGTGCCGTTCTGTGAGCGCCCGAGGTAGCTGCGGGTGGTCCGGCCGAGCAGCAGCGGGCTCGCGACCATGGCCGGGTTGCGGCCCGTCTCGGCACCGTCCAGGTAGAGCACTGCGGTGCCGCCGCCCAGGGTGAGCGCGAGGTGCGCCCAACAGCCCAGGGGCAGGGGGCCGGCCGCGTCGACGAAGTCCTCCCGCTCCATGCCTGCGATCTTCAGCGCGGCTCGGGCGCGCCCCGCGCCGGTGGTCGCGGCGAGGAAGAGATAGGTGTCCTTGTGGTAACCGAAGTCGAAGACGCGGGCCGAGGCGGCGAGGGTGTCGACCCGGACCCGGACGCTGATCGTCACCTCGTCCAGTCCGCTCAACAGGCCTGCGGGCAGGGTGACATGGCCGCCGCTGCCGTTGAGGGACACGGCCGGCCCGGTGCCGTCGTCCTCCCAGCCGGCGCCCGGGGACGGGATCGCGTCGGGGAAGCCGCCGGTGCGGTCGGCGGCGGCGCCCGTCCCCTCGTCGAACGGGTAGTGGGCGACGTCCCGGGCGCGGCCCCGGCGCGGGGTCACCGCCCAGTAGACGTTGTAGCGCTGGTGGTGCGTCTCGTGGAACGGCCGTAGTGCCACGGACCGGTCGTCCGCGAGCGCCGTGAAGCGGGTGGAGGTGCCGGTGACGGGGCGCAGCGACCGCGGGCGGATCGTCGGGACCGTGGCGAGTTCGGTGTCGCCGTACTCGCCCGCCAGCACCAGGGGGCCGTACGACAGCGAGGTCACCTGGGGGTTGTCGGGAGCCGGGGTCCAGACGGCTCGGCGCGGGAGGGTCAGTTCGACCGTGTCCCCGGCACGCCAGGAGCGTTTCACCGTGGCGTAGGAACCGGGGCGGACCCGCGTGGTGAACGGGTGGCCGTTGACCTTCAGCGCGGCGGCGTGTCCGGTGTCCGCCACCCAGGCTGGGATCCGGATCCGCAGCGCGAAACGCCCCCGCCCCGCGGTGACGGTAAGCCGCGTGTGCCCCTCCGACGGGTACCCCGTCTGCTGACGTAACGTCACTCCACCCTGCTGCCAGCGGACTTCGGAGGGGATGAACAGATTGACGTAGAGCGACGGTGACCGGCCCTGGTCATGGGAACGGAAGTAGACCGAGTCGGCGAACTTGGTGTGGGTCTCCAGGCCGGTGCCGTGGTCGCAGGAGAAGTTGTCGTAGTCGCCGCTGTAGCTGCCCGGGGCCGAGCCGAGTCCGCCCTTGGGCTCGCGCCGGGAGCCGGCCCACAACCCGGTGTAGTAGGTGACGAACCCGTGCGCCGAATCGGGGTCCTGCTCCGCCAGCATCTGGTTGTAGAGGGTCCACTCGTAGTGGTCCATGTACTCGGCGCGGTCGGGGCGGTGCAGGAAGAGGTGCCGCCCCAGTTTCAGCATGTTGTAGCTGTTGCAGTTCTCGCAGGTGACGTCGGAGAGCCGGCTGACGATCTCGTCGGGCGGCCCGAAGAGTTCCTGGTTGGAGTTCCCGCCGATGGCGTACGAGTGGTGGCGCACGACGGTCGTCCAGAAGGTGTCCGCGATGTCCAGGTAGCGGGACTCCCCCGTGGCCTCGTAGGACGGGACCGTTCCGACGATCTTGGCGATCTCGGTGTTGGCGTGGCGTCCGGCGAGCTCGTCACGGCCGGCGGCGAGCGGGGCGTACAGCTCCTCGTGGTCGAAGCGGCGGGCGGTGCGCAGGTGGGCCGGGTCGCCCGTCACCTGGTACAGCCGCGTCAGTACGTCGTTCATGCCGCCGAACTCGACCTTCAGCAGGTTCTGCATACGCTCGTAGGGCAGGGGCGCGGTGCGGGCCTCGGCCCACGCGGCCATCCTCCGCAGCACCTCCAGGGCTTCGCGGTTGCCGCTCAGCCGGTACTGGTCGAGCAGACCCGCCATGATCTTGTGCAGGGTGTAGTAGGGCGCCCAGGGCTTCCCGCCCGCCTCCAGCTGGTCGAAGACCGACTCGGGAAACGCCGAGAGGTAGCCGCGCGTGAAGCCGGCGGCCGGGGCCGCCCGCTGACATGCGGCGAGGGCGGTGACCAGGGTCCCGCCCTTGGCCGCGTACGCGGAGTCACCGGTGGCGGCGTGCGCCTGGGCCAGGCCGCTGAGCAGATGGCCCGTGGTGTGGCCGCGGAGCTGGACGTCGGGAGCCTCCCATCCGCCGCAGGGCTCGGCCGTGGAGGGCAGGCCGACAGTCCGCCGGAAGGTGTGCAGCAGCCGGTCGGCGTCCACGAAGAGCAGATAGGCGCAGGTGCGACGCATGTTGGCGAGGAAGGGGCTCTCCAGGAGCCGGACCTCGGACAGGTCGAAGGCGGCGAGGGCGGGGTCGGCACCGGCCACTCCTGCGGCTTCGACCGGACGGGGGGCCGCTTCGGCGGCGCGGGCCGCTGCGGCGGGGCCGACCGCCGTGACGGCCACCGCGGTCGTGGCGGTGAACAGCATCTGACGGCGGGACGGGCCGGCGGTGTCGCGTGATGCGGGCAACGTGCGGGACTCCCTTCAGCGGGACGCGAAAGCGCGAGACGGGCAGCCGCCACTTCACACCACGGGCGAAGCGCTGCGCTGAATTGAATCGTTCTACTGTGCAGGCGCAGACGCTAAGCTCGACCATGGCGAGCGTCAAGACTTCTCACAGGGACTGATCGAAGCGACCCAAAGGGAGAGAGGTAACTCCCAGTTCAGAGCCGTAATGTGACGCATGACGGAAGGCGTCTCAGGCGCGCTGAATCGCAGCCTCATCTTGAGCGAGGCAATTGAAACGTTCAATTTCCAGAGACCGCGCGGGGGTTGAGCGGCATCGTGCGGGGACATGCGACAGGAGGTCGGCGGAAGCCCGCGGAGTCAGTCGCGGCGCACGTCGACGTCACCGTTGACCGTCGTCAGCGTCATCGCGGGACCCTGGCGGTCGTCGCTCGTGGGCACGCCCACCGTGGCCCGGCCGTTGTCCGTGCCGGCCGTGACCAGATACGCGGGGGCGTCGTGCGGAACGGTGACGGCGACCGAGCCGTTGGTGGTGGCGGCGGTGACACCCGACGGCGCGGTGGCGCACGCGAGGAGCACGTCACCGTTGGTGGTCGCCGCGTGCAGCCGGCCGGCGTCGAGTGCCGTCGCGCGCACCGAGCCGTTGCGGGTGGCCAGCCGTACCGGTGCGTCGGCCTTCCCGGAACGCGTCACCGTCACATCGCCGTTGACGGTCGTGACGTCCAGCGCCGCGGCGAGTCCCGCCACGTCCACGCCCGCGTTGCGGGCACCCACCGTGATACTCACGCCGTCCGGGACCTTCACGTAGGGCATTCGGGGGCACGCTCCCTCGCCCCGCTCCCGCTCACGGTCCGTACAGGACAGGTCCAGGGTCCAGGTGTCGTCGTCGTGCGACCATTCGCCCTCGGCGCGATCGTCCACGGTGACACGACGGCCGTCGGCGGGGCGCAGCACCAGCCCGTTCTCGGTGGTGATGACCAGGCGGGTCCCGGATCGCGCGAGGGCGGCCGGTCCCGCCGCGGCCGGTCCACCGGCTCCCCCGTGTTCCTGGTCGCCGCAGGACACGGCGAAGGGGAGGACCGTCAGCGCAACGGTCGCAAGCAGCACACACCTTGACGACTTCGCCTTCATGCCCGTCCGGGTGCCCCGAGTCGGCACGGTCATGACCGCGACACCAGGCACGTCTCGCAGCCGGTCGCGAGACGTCCCCGCCGCCGTCAGACCACTGCCGGGGCCACTGACTCACGGCCCCGGCAGCGGTTTCAACGGTGCGGCACTCCGCCCCTCCCGTGGGTCACGGGAACGAGGTCACCTTCGACGGCACGGTGTCCGTCCCCGAGGTCGGGGCGCCGGTGTCGTTGATGACATGGGCGTACTGGCCCTTGCCTCCCAGGGAGATGACCTGGAGGTTGTGCATCTTGACGCCCGCCTTGACCGGGACCTGGAAGCCGTGGCGCTGCACGATCGAGGGATCGGAGGTGTAGTTGCAGTAGCTGCCCAGACCCCACGCCTCGTGCACGGCCACCGTGTCGGCGACCTTGTAGGCCGCCCATCCGACGATGCCGTCGTGCGTGATGGCGGCGGCGTTGGGGGCGTCGTAGGCCTTCTCGTTCTGGAAGAAGATCGTGCGCCCCCGCTCGCCGCTCCATACGACGTCGTACTTGTTGAAGTGCTCCACGAACAGGCCGGTGGCCAGCACGTCGTCGCCGTTGACCCGCAGTCCGTAGTCGGCCCGGTTGGTCTCCCAGCCGACGCCTTCGCCATGGTCGGCACGCCAGAGCCAGGTGTGGTCGATGACGACGTCGTCGCTGTTGACCACGACGGAGTCCGTTGCCAGGCCGGGCCCCGCGCCGCCGACGCGGATGAACACGTCCTGCATGGTGGTCGGGTTGGCGGAGTGGTCCGCGGCCGCGCCGGCGGGACCGATCTGCAGCAGGGTGTCGGACCGGGTGGCACCGGCGTCGATGAGGAATCCGGCCAGCCGGACGCCGTCGACGTCCGCGACATGCAGGGCGTCGACGCCCCCGTCGGGCACGATGGTCGCCAGGCCCAGCCCGAGCACCACGGTGTCGGCTCGGGTGACGTTGATCGTCTGGTCGAGGTGGTAGACGCCGGGCGTGAACAGCAGGTTCAGGCCCTGGGCCAGTGCGGTGTTGATGGTGGCGGCCGTCGCGCCGGGTTTGACGACGTAGAACTGGCTGAGCGGGAGCGAGGTCCCGGCGTTGGCGGGCCAGGACACGCCGCGCGCGTCAGTGCGCTTGGCGGGGACGAAGACCTTGTAGTCGTTGCCGTCGAGGTACAGGAACGGCTTCTCCCGGGAGATCGGGGTGGTGTCCAGCGTGGTGTAGGGGCCGGTGTCGAAGTTGGTCGCCGGGGCGCCCTGGACGCCGGTGAACGTCATGTTCCACACGCCGTTGGTCCAGCCGCCCACGGAGCTGTCCCGGGTGTACCACTGCTGCTGGGAGTAGGGGCCGACCGTTCCGTCGATCTTGGAGTCGGCGATGTAGCCGCCGGAGGCCCAACCGTAGCCGTTGGGGGCCAGGTTGAGGCCGCCCTTGACGTGGATCCGGCGGAACGGCGCGGCCTGGGCGACGGCCCAGCGGTCGGTGCCGTTGACCGGCGTGATCGCCAGGTTCTCCGCCGAACGCCAGAAGTTCTGCGTGGCGTTGCCGTTGAACCAGCCCGCGTCCACGGTGATGTCGCCGTTGATCTGGGTGTCGTCGGGGTTCAGCCCGAGGCCGGAGATCGAGGTGTAGAAGCCGAGTTGTGCGTTGATGCCGTTGTAGGTTCCCGGCTTGAGCAGGAACTGGTAACGGCCGGAGCCGAACTGCGCGGTCTCCTGCTGGGCGAAGACCTGGTCGAATTTCTGCTGGAGGTTGGGCGTGGAGGGGTCGACGACGATCACGTTCGGGCCGAGGTCTCCACCGCCCTGGACCGGGCCTCCGGTGCCGCCGGACGTGGTGTGGACGGCGAACTCCCAGATCGAGTAGCCGTAGGCCGTCCCGCGAGCCGTTCCGAGGACGCGCACGTAGCGGCCGGTGCCGCTGACGTCGTAGGAGGCGCGGCCGCCGGTCGCGCCGGTGACGGTCTTGAGGGTGTTCCAGTTCTGACCGTCGGCGGAGGCCTGGATCTGGAAGTCCTTGCCGTACGCGGCTTCCCAGTTCAGGTCGATCCCGCAGATGTCCTGGGACGAGCCCAGGTCGACGCGCAGCCACTGCGGGTCCGAGGCCTGGCTGGACCAGCGGGTGGAGTCGTTGCCGTCGAACGCGGCGGACGCGGGGGTGCCGGCGTTCTCCGTCGAGGACGCCGAAGCGGTCTTGCCCTGCGCCGAGTCGGCGGTCGAGCAGTTCCCCGGCTGAGGGGTTCCGCCGGTGGTGCCGAACACCTGGAACTCCCAGACGGAGTAGCCCCATTGCGTCGCCCGATGGACGCCCTGCAGACGGACGTAACGGCCTTGGCCGGAGACGGCGAGCGTGTCGGTGCCGCCGTCACCGCCGGTGACCGTGCGCAGGTCGGTCCAGGTGCTGCCGTCGGACGAGGACTGGATCGTGTAGTCCTTGCCGTAGGCCGCCTCCCAGTTGACGACGACTTGGCTGATGGTGGCGCCGGTTCCGAGGTCGACCTGCAGCCACTGGTCGTCGGTGGCTGCCGAGGACCATCGGGTGCCGGTGTTGCCGTCGACCGCGTAGGGGGCGGGCGTGCCCGCGTTCTCGTTCGAGGATGCCGTCGCCGTTCTGCCCTGGGACAGGTTGGCGTCGGCGGCCACAGCCGCCGGTGGCCGGATGGTGGGCAGGGTGATCAGCGCTGCCGTGGCGGCGAGCGCGACACCCAGGGATCTGAGTCTCATGAAGGTCCCTGCGGGTGCGTCGGAAAAGGACACGAGGTCGCCTGCAGCAGCCATGGCGGTACGCCAAGGTCACTGCCGCGACGCTTAGTTCACGTCTTGATTTAACTGATGAGTTCCGACTCTCGGCAAGCCTTCGAAAGTTGAAATCTTTCCGGACCTACTTTCGTCGTATCCCTTGACTTGTTGACGACATGCCCGCAAGGCGGGGCTTGGCATGACCTTCGGGCGCCGGCCCGACCGCCCCTCCAGGTCGAGGTGTCCGTGGCGGGTGGCTCGTGGCCTCTTGGGCCCGTGGGCGAGGGCGGTCACCGACCGCGGCTGCGCGGCGGCAGAGGTTGCGCCTGCGCCTGCGGCGGTCGTCGCGGGGCGGGCGCATAGGATCACCGGCATGGCACTGCGACCTGTTCAGGTGAACATCAAGGCTGTCGACAGCTCGGCGGTCGGCCGGTTCTGGGCGGAGGCACTCGGCTGGAGTGCCTACAGCCCTGGCGTGACCACCTACGTCGGGCCCGTCGGCGGCCTCGTCTGGCCGGACCCGGTCGCCGTCTGCGTCGACGTCGTTCCCGTTCCGGAACCCAAGACGACTACAAAGAACCGTGTGCACCTCGATCTCGCCACCACCTCCGCGGCCCATCAGACGGAGTTGGTCGCGCGCCTCCGGGCTCTCGGTGCGACACCCGTCCACATCGGCCAGGGCAACGTGCCGTGGACGGTCCTCGCCGACCCGGAGGGCAACGAGTTCTGCGTACTGGAGCCGCGGGACGTCTACCGGGACACCGGCCCCATCGCGGCGGTGGTGGTCGACTGCGAGGATCCGCGGGCCATGGCCAGGTTCTGGGGTGGGGCGATGGACTGGACCCTGCACGAGGTGACCGACGAACATGCGACGTTGCGCTCCGCCAAGGGTGCCGGCCCGTATCTCGAGTTCCTCCGCGTGCCCGGCGTGAAGACGGTGCCGGACCGCGTCCATCTCGACCTGCTGCCGTACCCCGGTGACGACAAGGCAGCGGAGGTGGCCCGGCTGCGGGACCTCGGCGCCACCGACCTCGACCTCGGCCAGGGCGACGTCCCGTGGACGTGCCTGGCCGACCCGGAGGGCCACGAGTTCTGCGTCCTCGCCCCGTCCTGACGCAAGGCCTTGACGACACCCCGACGCCGGCCGCGCCCACCGTCGGCCGTCCGGAACCATGTGTCGCTCTTAACTGACGCAAAGACCCCGTCTGCGAAGGCGCCAAACAGGAGGCACCGAGACGGAGTTGGTACCTCACGATCAGCAAGAACGCGCTCGCGCCACTCCGGGCACCGGGCCGAGCCGCCGTGTCCGGGTCGGCCGCCGCTCACCCTGTGGTCGTGCACGGTTCATGCTTCGCCCTCATCCTCCTCACGCGGCACACGCGTGCCGCGCAAGGCCGCCGCAGAAGGCAGCGGCAATCGGGAGGGCATCATGGGACACGGGCACGGACACGCGCACGGCCATCACCATCACGGCCACGAGCACCACCACGACCACGAGGCCGCCCCCGCGCTGCCCGAGGCCTTCGATGCCTCCGTGCCCGACCAGGCCCTCAGCCCCGAGCAGCGGTCCCGCCGTTCACTGCTGCGCCGCGCCGGCCTGCTCGGCGCCGGGCTGGCCGCCGGAAGCGTTCTCGGCCAGACCGCAGGAGCGACTCCGGCCGCCGCCGCCCCGGCAGCCTCCGCAGGCTCCGGCCGCCGCTCCAAGGGCTTCCTCTGGCTGGCCGGCGACCACCACATCCACACCCAGTACAGCAGCGACGGCAAGTACCGCGTCGTCGACCAGGTCCGACAGGGCGCCAGGCACGGCATGGACTGGCTGGTCATCACCGACCACGGCAGCACCACGCACGCCAGGATCGGCGTCGAGAAGGTCAACCCGGACATCAAGGAGGCCCGGACCGCGCACGAGGACACCCTCGTCTTCCAGGGCCTGGAGTGGAACATCCCGGGCGCCGAACACGGCACCGTCTTCGTCCACCCGGGGCAGAACGAGGTCTCCGTCCTGAAGCAGTTCGAAACCGATTACGACGGCAGCGTCAAGAACGCCTCCGACTCGACGCCCGCCAACGAGGCCCTCGCCGTCGCGGGTCTGGCCTTCCTCGGCGAGCAGGTCCGCCGCCGGAAGGTCAAGGACGCGCTGATGCTCGCCAACCACCCGGCGCGGCGCGGTGTCGACTCCCCGCACGAGATCCGCGCCTGGCGCGACGCGACGCCCGCGAGCCACCAGATCGCCGTCGGCTTCGAGGGCGCCCCCGGCCACCAGGCCGCCGGCCTGCCCGCCCCGCTCGGCCCGGCCCGCGCTCGCGGCATCTACGACAACAGCCCGAGCGCCAACTCCTTTGCCGGTTACCCCCCGGAGAGCTACCGGACCTGGGGTGGCTTCGACTGGATGACGGCCACCGTCGGCGGCCTGTGGGACAGCCTCATCGCCGAGGGCAAGCCCTGGTGGATCACCGCCAACTCCGACTCCCACCAGGTCTACGCCGACACCGCCGTGCGTGGCCCCGGCGGCGACTTCAACACCGACGGCCGCTATCAGGACCCGGTCTACGGCGGCAAGATCGACATCTCCCAGGGCGACTACTGGCCCGGCCAGTACAGCCGTACCCACGTCGGCTCGGACGGCTTCTCGTACGCCGCCGTGATGGACGGCATCCGCGCCGGGCGCATCTGGGTCGACCACGGCCAGCTGCTCAGCGGACTCGACGTGCGGGTCTCCGGCGGCAGCCGCTGGGCCACCCTCGGCGGTGCCCTGCACGTGAAGAAGGGCACGAAGGTGACGCTGACGGTCGACGTGGCGCTCGCCGGAGGCGCCAACTGGGCTGGATTCCAACCCACGTTGGCACGCGTGGACGTCATTCAGGGCGATGTCACGGGACCTGTCTCCGACAAGGACACGTTCGCCGCGCCGACCGCGAAGGTCGTCCGCACCTACGAGGTCAACAAGTCGAGTGGGACGGTTCGGCTCACCTTCGACCTCGGACGCGTGGACCGGCCGGTGTATGTCCGGCTGCGCGGCTCGGACGGCAACCGCAGCGCCGTCGGCGCGATGGGGGCTGCCGTCGACCCGGCCGGCCCGGCGATCGACGTCGTCGGCGACGCCGACCCGTGGGCCGACCTGTGGTTCTACACCAACCCGGTGTGGGTCCTGCCGTCGTGACACCGCCCGTCCGCACGCCGTACGACCTCACGCCGTACGTCCTCACGGTGGACGCCGGTGTGCGCGATCTGCGCGGCGCCGACCACCTGCTCCGCACGTTCGCGGCCGAACTCCCCGTCAGCGACGGGGGGTTCGGCTGTACCCACCTCGTGCGGGGCGAGCGGCCGCGCGTCGCCGTCTCCCTCACGCTGGAGTCGGGCGAGGAACTGGACGACGTGCGCGCGCGTCTGGTGGCCCTGGGGTACGAGGTGGCCGAGGGTGTCCCGGACGCCGTGGGCCGCGCGGTTCTGTACCCCGGAGCGGACGTTCTGCGCGGCACGATGTCGGTCGAGGAGGTGCTGTCCCGGTCCGCGATCGACCGCGTCGCGGTGCTGGGGGCGGCCGGTCAACCTGACCCGGCCGTCAGGCTGGTGACGCGCGATCATGTGCGTCCGCTGTGGCAGAGCGGCGAGCTGGTGCTCTCCGCGATGCCCGCCGTGGGGGGCACTCTGGTCCCGTTCGAGGTGCCCGAACCGACGCCCTGCTGCGCGGACCACTGAGAGACTTGGCGAATCCGTTTGGCCATGACGGCGCGACGGAACGCCGGTCTCATCCGCGGGCGCACCGGCGCAAAAGGGCTTTCGCCTACTTGGCCTTCAGTCGTGCGGTCAGGCGGGACAGCAAGGGCAGCGCCGCGGCGAGTGTCTCTCGCTCGTCGGAGTTGAGGACGTCGTCGATCGCGGTGCCGAGCCAGTCCGCTCGGCGGCGGCGCTCCTCCGCCAGTCGCTCACTTCCCGCAGGCGTGAGGAGGAGCAGGAGTTTGCGGCCGTCACTGGGGTGAGCCTCGGCGCGGACAAGGCCCTGCCCGAGGAGCTCCTTGACCGCTTTGGCGGCTGACTGGTGGCTGACTCCCCGCTGCTGAGCGAGGTCGGCGGTGGTCAGCGGGCCGATGCGGTCCAGGTAGCCCAGGACGGCAGCCTCACCGGGGGGCATCGTGTCGGCGGTGCGCACCGTACGCACGAGCTGTCCGATGGTCAGGCGAAGATCTTCGGCCAGCTGGTTGTCGTCCATGGCGCCAGCATACTCACCCTAGCCAACCAAGCTGTACACCTTGGGTGCATTGTTTCCCGCGAGCGCGAGTCGGCTCGTTGTTTCAGCGAACGCACATATCTACAGCCAAGGTGTACAGTTTGAGTGCAGGAAATCGTTCGTACCGGAAGGACCCGCGGTGAAGCTCACCAAGCACGCTCACGCCTGCGTCACGCTGGAGAAGGACGACACTCGCCTGGTCATCGACCCCGGCGCCTTCACCCCGGACGCGGCGGAGGCCGTCGCCCAGGCTCACGCCGTACTGATCACTCACGAACACTTCGACCACTTCGACGAGAAGGTCGTCGCCGCCGCGCTGGAAGCCCAGCCTCAGCTACAGGTCTACGGCACCGCCGCCGTGGCGGCCGCCCTCGGCGGCCGGGACGGACGCGTCCACGCCGTCGCGGCGGGCGACACCCTCACCGTCGGCTCCCTCACCGCCACCGTCCACGGCCACCGGCACGCGCTGATCCACGCCGACATCCCGTGCCCCGACAACGTCGGCTACCTCTTCGACGACGGAGCCGTCTACCACCCCGGCGACGCCTACTTCGCGCCCGGCGCTCCCGTGCACACCCTTCTGCTGCCTACCAGCGGCCCCTGGACCAAGCTCGGCGAAGCCGCCGACTTCGTCCGGGCCGTGAAGCCCGAGCGCGTCATCCAGATCCACGAACTCATGCTCAGCGACCTCGGCCAGCAGTCCACCGCCAACCTCCTGGGCGAGAAGGGCCTGACCGGCACCCCGATCAACCGCCTCGAGCCCGGCACCACGGTCCAGCTGTAGTACCCGGGACTCCAGGGAGCGGGCGTGCGGTCGTCGCCTGGGACGTCGGCGGTGGAACCTGTCAGCTGCCGGCGGCGCCCCGGCTAGCGATCGACGGCTCGCATGCCTGCCTCGTCGTACCGTTCGCCCGACGCCTCGGGCAGCTCCGCGTCGATGCGGGCCAGTTCGTCCTTGGTCAGCGTGATGTCCACGGCGCCGACGTTCTGCTCCAGGTAGGTGCGGCGCTTGGTGCCGGGGATCGGCACCAGGTCCTCGCCCTGGGCGAGCACCCAGGCGATGGCCAGCTGGGCCGGGGTCACGTCCTTCTCGGCGGCGATCTCCTTCACCTTCGCCGCCAGCCGCAGGTTCGCCGCGAGGTTGGCGTCCTGGAAGCGCGGGTTCTCCCGGCGCCAGTCGTTCGCGTCCAGCTCGTCCGGCGAGGCGAACCGCCCGGCGAGGAAACCGCGGCCGAGCGGCGAGTACGGCACGAAGCCGATGCCCAGCTCACGGCAGGCGGGCAGCACCTCGGCCTCCACGTCCCGTGACCACAGCGAGTACTCGCTCTGCACCGCGGTGACCGGGTGCACGGCGTTGGCGCGCCGGATGGTCTCCGCGCTCGCCTCGCTCAGGCCGATGTACCGCACCTTGCCCTCGGCGACCAGCTCGCCCAACGCGCCGACCGTCTCCTCGATGGGGACGTTCGGGTCGACCCGGTGCTGGTAGTACAGGTCGATGTGGCCGGTCCCCAGCCGCTCCAGGGAGCCGTGGACCGAGCTGCGGACATGCTCGGCCGAGCCGTCCTGCGGGCCGACCGAGCTGATGTCGCCGGGTACGGCGTTGTCCATCCGGTAGTTGAACTTCGTCGCGATCACGTACTCATCGCGATGCCCGCGGATCGCCTCGCCGAGGAGCGACTCGTTGGTGAGCGGGCCGTACATCTGCGCGGTGTCGAGGAAGTTCACCCCGAGGTCGAGGGCGTGCCGGATGGTCGCGATCCCCTCCGCCTGATCGGTGGATCCGTAGAAGGCGGACATCCCCATGCATCCCAGGCCGATGGCCGATACCTGGAGGTCCCGCAGACTGCGCTTCTGCATGCCGTGTCCCAGCCTTTCTCTGCACACTCGTTCGTCGTTCGTCGTTCGGATCGCACGGAGCCCTCCATCCATCTAGCGACGAATTCAGCCGCCCGGCATCCCGTGAGAGGCCCCGGGCGGGACGGGCTCGTGCTCCGTGGTGTCTGCGACGCTACGACCTGGAGCGCACTCCAACGCAAGCCGACCGCTCGGGCGGATCAGCAGCCCGGGCAATTCGGCGGCGAGGGACATGGAGCGGGCGCCAGGACGGCGACCCGCGCGGCCGCGCCGCACGGTGGTCCTCGTGCGGCGCGGCCCTGGTGGCGGATCAGGTGATGCGCAGCCTGATCGTGCGGGATTCCGGGCGGAGGGCGAACTCGGGCGACACGTCCGGGCCGCACGCGCGCGACCCGAGCCCGTGCTGGGCGGCGTCGACGATCAGGTGGCTTGTCGTCGAACTCGGCAGTTCGTACGGGTGTGCCGCTCGGGCGATCTCCTGGGGGGTGTGCCGGCTGAGGGTGAAGCCGGGGCGGCGACCGCGGGTGTCGGGGAGCGCCTCGATGCGCAGCACTTCGGTCTCGGCGCTCGTCAGTGTCAACCGGCGCAGTGCGGAGCGGTGCCCGGTTTCCTGGGGACGCGCATAGTCGACCGCCAGGTCGCTGACCGTGGCGGAGAAGCGGCCCGTGCGTGCCGCACGCAGGCTGTCCGGGTAGGACTCGAGCGGGCCGAGGCCGAACCACTCGGCGCCGTCGACGGGAGCGTCACCGTCGGGCAGGTCGAAACGGATCCCGATCCTCGGCCACACCGTGTGCCAACCGCGCGACGGCTCGATCTCCACCCGCAGTTCCACCTCGTCGCCCTCCAGCGACCAGACGGACTCGACCATCACCCACGATCCCGAGTTCGCCGCGGAGACCTTGTCGACCGTGCGCAGGGCCCCGGTGGTGCGCTCCACCGACACCCGGCGCGTGGTCAGCCGGTCGAGGCCGTCGCGCCGCCACAGCTCGGCGTTGGACACCCCGGCGATGTTCGCGTCGCTCTCCGCGACGTCGCCCCACGCGCCTTCGTCGTTGTCGGTCGGTGCACGGAACAGTTCCAGCCGCGGGCCCGTCACCTCGCGGCCGCCGAGGCGCGTGAGGGTTCCGTCGACGAACTCGGCGCGGCCCAGCGTCAGCGTTCCGTCGCCGGGCTTCCAACCGGTCCGGGCGCGCACAGCCCGCACGGGACGGTGAGGTGAGCGGTCCAGCTGGGCGGTCGCGACCACGTGCCCCTCGCCTGCCCACGCGGTTCCGGCCGCCAGCACGGCCTCGACGGTGAGCCAGGTCTCGGCGTCCGGCGCCACCGGGATCCCTGGCAGCGGAACCCGGCCCGAGTCGCCCGCCCCGACGGCCGGGACGTCCAGGTACCCGGAGTCGACGGGCGTGCCGTCGTGCTCGACCCGCCAGCGGAAGCGCAGGTCGGACGTGTCGGCGGTGTGCCGCAGATTGACGATCGTCACCTTGTCGCCGTCGAAGGTGAAGCGGATCGGCTGGACGACGGCCTTGAACTCGTGAAGGCTCGGCGTCGGACGGTCGTCGCTCAGCAGCATGCCGTCCATGACGAAGTTGCCGTCGTGCACGACCTCCCCGAAGTCGCCGCCGTACGCGTAGTACGGCGTCCCGTCCGGGGTGGTGGTCGAGATCCCGTGGTCGCGCCATTCCCAGACGAAGCCGCCGTGCAGCCGCGGGAACCGGTGGACCAGCGCCTCGTACTGGTCGAACGCCCCCGGCCCGTTGCCCATCGCGTGGGCGTACTCGCACAGCAGGAACGGCTTGGTGCGCTGCCGGGCGCCCTGGGCGGGGGTGCACTGGAGCAGCGGGAAGCGGGATCCGTCGGTGCCGATCTGTTCGGTCTCCGGCACCGAGGCGTACATACGCGAGTAGACGTCGGTGTACTCGCCGGTGTAGTCACCCTCGTAGTGCACGGGGCGTTCGGCGTCGCGGGCGTGGACCCACGCCGACATGGCGGCGAGGTTGCTGCCGGTGCCCGCCTCGTTGCCGAGCGACCAGATCACGATGCTGGGGTGGTTCTTGTCGCGTTCGACGGTGCGCTCGATGCGGTCGAGGTACGCCGCGCGCCAGTTCGGGTCGTCGCTGGGATTGCCGACCCAGTCCACCTTGTCGAAGCCGTGCGTCTCGAGGTCGCATTCGAGGACGACCCAGAATCCGAGCTCGTCGGCGAGGTCGAGCAGGCGCGGGTGCGGCGGGTAGTGGCTGGTGCGGATCGCGTTCACGTTGAAGCGCTTCATGCGGGCCAGATCCTCGCGGGCATGCTCCTCGTCGAAGACACGGCCGCGCAGCGGATGGGTCTCGTGGCGGTTCACGCCGTGGAACACGACGCGACGGCCGTTGACGAGGAACCGGTCGCCGCGGATCTCGACCGTGCGGAAGCCCGCGCGCAGGGTGACGGTCTCGGTGGCGGTCGACACGGTCACGTCGTACAGGCGCGGCCGCTCGGCCGACCAGGGTTCCACGTCGGCGATGTCGAAGGGGGTGACCTCGTCCGGGTCGGACCAGCTGCGCTCGATGCCGAGTTCGGGGATGCGCAGGGTGACCGGGTAGGCCGTCGGCTCGGCGGTGATCTCCACGTCGACCCGGCCGTGCCCGTCGGCGAAGCCGGTCCGCAGCCAGACGTCCTCCAGGCCGCCGGCCGGCCGGGCGATCAGGGTGACGTCGCGGAAGATGCCCGGCAGCCACCACTGGTCCTGGTCCTCGACGTAACTGGCCGCCGACCACTGGTACACCCGTACGGCGACGACGTTGTCGCCCGGGCGGACCGCGGACGTCACGTCGAACTCGTGGGCGAGTCGGCTGCCGCCGGCGCTGCCGATCTCCGCCCCGTTCACCCAGACCCGGAAGAGCGACTCGACACCGTCGAACCGCAGCACGACACGCTCGGCGTCCGCCCAGTCGGCGGGCATGTCGAAGTGGCGGCGGTGGTCGCCGGTGGGGTTCTCGTCCGGGACGTGCGGCGGGTCGATGGGGAACGGGAACTGGACGTTCGTGTAGATCGGACGGCCGTGGGCCCCGTCGCCTTCGAGCACCCAGTGGGAGGGCACAGGCAGGTCTTCCCAGCTCTGGTCGTCGAAGTCCTCGGCCGCGAAGTCCTCCGCCACGGACGCCGTGGGTGACAGCCGGAAGCGCCAGGGCCCGTTCAGCGAGCGGGCGGGCGCGTCCGAGTGCAGCCACGAGCGCGCCCGGCGGAGCGCACCACGACCCGGTGCGGTGTCCGAAACATGGGGGGAGAACTCGGAGAGCAAGAGGTCACGACTCCTTCTGGGTGACGAACGGCATCCGGGGGCCGGCAGAGATCACCGACCGGCGGGCGGGTGGCTCGCCGTGCGGCTTCTGCCGGTTCCGTGAGCGCTCCCGTGAACGTTCACGGGAGCGCTCACGGGACTGCTTTCAGACTTCCTGCAGATGGTTCTCGACGTGTGGGGTGGGATGTTCGGAAGTCTGCGCTCGGGCGCGGAGCCATGTCAAGACATGCGAGGCGGACGGCCGCCCATGACGTCAGGCCGATCCGCTCAGGTGCAGCTCCGCGTGGACGACCAGGTCGTCGGCCTCCGAGGTGCCCAGCCCCGACAGCAGTCGTGCGAGCTGCTCGATGGCGAGTGCTCCGAGCTTTCGCGTGTCGAGGGCGACGCTGGACAGCGGGGGTTCGACGAGTGCTCCGAGCTGGAGGCCGTCGAAGCCGATCACCGCCAGATCCCGCGGGACGCTGCGGCCCAGCCTTCGTGCCTCACGGAGTGCGCCGACGGCGATGATGTCGTTGAAGGTGCAGACCGCGGTGACCTCGGGATGAGCGGCGAGCAGGGTCCGCAGCGCCTCCCCTCCCCCGTCGGCCGTCTGGTCGGCATCGGCCACCAGGCCGGCGTCGACCCCCTGCTCGCGCGCCGCCGCCGTGAACCAGTCGTGCCGGATGCTGGGCGTGGCGCGGCTCCGGTGGTCCAGCATGCCGATGCGGGTGTGCCCCTCCGCGACCAGGTGCGCGACCGCGGCACGGACGCCCTGCTCGCCGTCGATCCGGATCGAGCTGAACCGCGTGCTGCGGCCCTCCCGGCCGATGAGCACCACCGGCATGCCCCGGGTGTACGACTCCAGCTCGCTCTCGGAGCAGCTGAAGTAGCCGATGACCGCGTCCACCTGCGAGGTGATCACCTGGAGTGTGCCGAGTTCCTCGTCCGCCCGGTCCGCGGTGGCGTACACGACCACGTGCCAGCCGCGGGACCTGGCCGCCTCCAGGGCTCCGGCGGCGACCTCGGTGAAGAAGGGGTTGAGCAGATCGGGGATGACCAGCCCGATGGTCATGGTGTCCTGGCGGACCAGCCCCCGGGCGAATCGGCTCGGTCGGTAGCCGAGCGCGCGCGCCGCGTCGAGCACGCGCTGTTTGGTGTCGCTGTCGATCTCGCCCTTGTCGTTGAGCGCCCGCGACACGGTCTGTCGGGACACTCCGGCGGACCTGGCGACGTCGTTGATCGTGATCTTCCGGGGCTCGGCCCCCGGTGTCGACACCATCGCCCACCTCCTTCTTCTCTTCTCGCGAACGCCGGCGCGTGCGCAGAGCCCGAGTATGCACGGGCCGAAGGACCGAACGAAGCCGGGTCCGCTCGCGGCCCGGGTGCCGCCTCTACCGGCGTCCGGGAGGGCCCGCGCTATCAACCCGCGTCTGCCGGCGCGCCGTTACTCCCACGCACCGTCATCGGTGATCTCTTCCGCCCGTGCATCGGTCACCACCCACCCGGCGGCTGACGGCGGCCCTGGATCCGGCGCCGGATGCGTTGTTCACCACGGTCCGGGACCCCGGGCCCGCAGAGGGGGAGACTGCTCAGGGGGTCGCTCAGCACCCCGTGGTCCAACGTGGTGGTAGCCGTCTCCTGAGCGGGGCGGCGGCGCCCCTCCGGCGAGGCACACCTGCGTCACGGCGTCGGCACCTCGAAGCTGCCGACGCCGTGACGGAATACCGACCGGGCCGACCTGCCGGACCTGGCGGACTCAGCGCCGACGACACGGACACCCCTGGGCGCCGGACGGCTTCAGTCCTCGCGACCGACACCGCGATCGGCTGCGGTCATGTCGCCCGTCGCGGGCGGGCCGCCGGCGAGCCCGTAGCGCAGGTACACGGTGCCCTTCGGACCGGCTGCCGGCTGCTCCCCGGCGGGCACCCGCTGGATCGAGCCCCTCCGCCCGGCAGCCCGGCAGCCGTCGTCCACCCCAACGACGGCGGCGAGCGCGGCATGGCCAGCGCCGTCCTGAGCGCGCTGGAGCGCTAGGTCCGGTCTCTGCGAAGCTTCGGTGTCCGAGGCCGAAGGAGGGGTCATGGGGATCGAGTTGGAACTGCACTCGGGGCGGCCTCGGCGGGGGGCGTCCCGAGGGACGTTGCTGCGCGGCTCGTACCAGCACGGTGAAGCGTTGGCGGGTGCGCTGAGCGGGCTCGACCGGCACGGCTCGGGCAAGCTCGGCTGGGTGGATCCCTACGGCGACACGTTCTTCAACGAGCAGGAGGCTCAGGTCGCCCGACGGGAAGTTGCCACCCTGACACAGCGGTGCACCGACGAGCAGCAGAAGGCGGCCCTGCTTGACCTTGCCGAGCTCCTCGAAGCGTGTGCGGCGACGCCGGGCAGCTACTTGTGGTTCATGGGTGACTAGCCGTGTCCGCTCGTCGGTCTGGCAGCGGCCATCGCCGCGTCCACGTCGTCGGGGCCGCGTGCGGCACCGTCCCGACGAGGGGCGCACACACCGCCGCGGGCCATGCCGACCTTCGGCATACCGACGGTCGGCTTCTCCCCCCGTGGCCTACGCCGCTCCGGCGTTGTCCCGTTCCAGCGCCGTGCGCAGCCAGTGGTCCGCGGAGCCCGGGGTCGGCTCCGGTCTGCGGCCAGGCGGCGTGAGCACCACGGCCGTCAGCTCCCAGTACCCGTCCAGCCGCGGCCCGGCCGCGAGCCGCGTGGCCAGCAGACGACGGAACTCCCGGGTGTCCCGGCCGCCGTACGCGCTCGCATACGCCGCCACGTAGGCGTCCAGCGCCTCACCCGGCTGCGGATCCCGTGTCCGGCGCAGCTGCGGTCCCGCGAGCTCGTACGCCTCGGCGAGACCCGCGTACAGCACGGCCGCCCCACGGGCCCCGGCCACCTGGTGCACCTCCGGCTGGGGCTGCCGGCCGCCCGTGCAGGGGGCCGTCGTCATCGCGTGCAGCCGGGCGAAGGCGAGTACCTGCGCCGGGTCCGGTTCGTCGGGCGGCTGCGGAACGGCCACCTCCAGGAACGCCGCCGTCGCCCGGGCCGGCATCCGCGGCGGCAGCCAGCCACGCCAGAACCGGGCCAGGGGTGCGGTGCTCGGCGGGCTGCTCACCGCGCCGATCAGCCGCAGTCGGTCGGCCCGCTCCGCCGGCGGGCACTCCCCCACCAGCCGCAGCGCCGCCTCCCGCCAGCGCAATGTCTTCAGCTCGGTACCCAGTTCGCGCAGGCGGCCCGCGACGGCGTCCTCCAGACCACGGCCCGCCGCGCCCTCGTCCTCGATGACCCGGCGCACCCCGGGCAGCGGCAGGTCGAGGGCGCGCAGGGAACGGATCAGTCGCAGCCGCTCCAGCGCCTCGCGGCCGTACCGGCGGTGCCCGCCGCCGCTGCGGGAGGCCTCGGGCAGCAGACCCTGGTCGGAGTAGAAGCGGACGGTTTTCACGGTGACACCCGCGCGCTCGGCGAGCTCGCCGATGCTCCAGAGCACCTCGTGCGACGTGGACAGTTGAACCTCCCTCTGGGGGAGTTCCTACGGTACCGGCGCGCGGACCGGGCGAACGTCCCGGCCTGCGCATCACGGCGTACGCGACCGGCGCGACGTCATGTGACCGAGGAGAGTGCCATGACCGTGTTCATCATGGTGGCAGGTGTGTTCACCGGCACCCATGTCTGGCAGGAGACGGCCGCGCGGCTGGCCGCGGCGGGCGACGAGGTGCACGCGGTCCCGCTCACCGGAATCGACGCGGGCCGCCCCGCCGCCTCGGCCCGCGTCGATCTGGAGACGCATGTCGCGGACGTGATCGCGGCGATCGACGCGGTGTCCGGCCGGGAGATCGTGCTCGTCGGTCACGACTACGGCATCCATCCGGTGATCGGCGCCGCCGACCGGCGGTCGCAGCGCGTCGCCCGGGTCGTGTACCTGGACTGCGGGATGCCGCAGAACGGTGTCCCGGCGCTGGCCGCCGTACCGGACCAGGCACTGCGCGCGCGGCTGGCCGAGCAGGCCCGACACGCTGAGTACGAGGGTGAGTTGGCGCCGCCGTCCCGTGACGAGTGGCAGCGCTGGGGCAATACCGCCGGTGTCTCCGACGCGGCACTGGACCGGCTCACCGCCCTTGCCGCGCCGCAGCCGCTGGGTACCCTGCTTCAGCCGCTGCGGCTGACCGGAGCGGTGGCCGCGGTTCCCACCACCGGGGTGCTGTGCACGCGTAACGGCGTCAGCATCGACCTGGTGCAACGGCTCGTCGACTTCGGCGACCCCGCGCTGGCGGCTCTGACCGATCCTCAGGTCACCTTCTTCGAACTGCCCACGGGGCACTGGCCGATGTTGTCCAGCCCCGTCGGGCTCGCGGATGTCCTGCTGCGGGCCGCGGCCGGTGAGGGGCGCCGCCTGCGACCGGTCGGTGTCGCCGCACCGCCCGCCCATCTGCGCCCGTTCCCGTTGGATGTGCCCGAACTGCCCCGGGACCGCAGGGGGTCTGTCGACCTGTACGTCCCCGACGCCGATGGCCCGCGACCGGCCGTGGTCTTCGTGCACGGCGGTCCGGTGCCCGCCGGGGCCCGGCCGACCCCGCGCGACTGGCCGACCCTGGTGGGGTACGCCCGCCTGGCGGCCGCCGAGGGCATGGTCGGTGTGACCCTCGACCACCGGCTGCACGATGTCGCCGACTACGAGCGCGCCGCCGCGGACGTGACCGCCGCGGTGGAGCAGGTGCGGGCCGATCCCCGGGTGGACGCCGACCGGGTCGCCCTGTGGTTCTTCTCCGGCGCCGGCCTGCTCACCGCGGACTGGCTGACCGCGCCTCCGGCCTGGCTGCGCTGCCTGGCCGCCTCCTACCCGATCCTGGCGCCGCTGCCCAACTGGGGGCTGGCCGGCACCCGGTTCCGCCCGGACCAGGCGGTCGCGCACGCGGGCGCCCTGCCCATCGTCCTCCTCCGTGCGGGGCTGGAGACCCCCGAGATCGCCGCCTCCGTGGAGGCGTTCGTGACCGCGGCCAAGGACTGCGGGGCGCCGGTGGAACTGGTCGACGTCCCGAACGGCCACCACGGGTTCGAGACCCTCGATCCGCCCGAGGAGGTTCGCCCCGCTCTGCGCCACGCGATGCGCTCGGTGGTGACCCGCCTGACCGACTGACCGACTGCCGTCCGGCCTGCGCGCCGTGCGTACACCACAGCAGGGAGACCCGCCTACGCCGTCAGGCTATGTGCAGAGGGCAAGGGCCGGGAACCGGCTTGCTGCGGCAGGGCGAACGTCCTTCGGGTAGTGGCGGCGCAGGTTGGCGGCGGCGACTCGGTCGAGCGTGCGGTCGGACAGCATCCCGGCCAGGCGGACGCCCAGGGCGGCATCCCTGCCGATGGGGTAGCGGGTGCGCGGCCTGCGGGTCGTCACGGCCTTCGCGATGACCCGGGCCGCGGCGTCGGCGGTGAGGTCCGACGTCGTGCCCGATGCCATGAACCTGTTGTTGGCCTGGACCAGGCCGCCGTAACGCTCGTCCTGCTCCGGCGTCATCCGGGCGGCCAGACGTTTCGCCGTCGCGATCCCGCGGGAGGCCATCTCCGTGCGGACGCCGCCGGGCTCGACCAGGACCACCTGCACGCCCTGCGGCGCGCCCCCCCGGCGGAGCGAGTCGCTGACCGCCTCCAGGGCGAACTTCGCCCCGGCGTACGCGCCGTACGTGGCCATGGCGATCTTGCCGCCCGAGCTCATGTTGATCACGCGGCCCTCGCTGCACAGCAGCGCGGGCAGGAGCGCCTCGGTGACGGCGATGTGGCCGAACAGGTTGACCTCGAACACCCGCCGCCACTCCGCCATCGGCAGCGCTTCGACCGGGGCGTTCACCTGGATGCCCGCGTTGCTGACGAGTGCGTGCAGCGGCCGCGCGTCCCCGGCGATCCGCGCGGCGAGCGCCTCCATCGCCTCGGGCTTCGTGATGGCGAGGATGGCCGGCTCGATGCCGTTCGATCGGATGGCGTCGGCGTCACAGTCGCCGCGC
Organism: Streptomyces sp. NPDC058295; assembly: GCF_042880655.1. Classification (NCBI taxonomy): domain Bacteria; kingdom Bacillati; phylum Actinomycetota; class Actinomycetes; order Kitasatosporales; family Streptomycetaceae; genus Streptomyces; species Streptomyces sp. NPDC058295. Next base: position 44,148 of record NZ_JBHVYO010000029.1, on the reverse strand, counting down.
ACGCCGGCCAGGACGTGGAATCCCCGCCGGGCCAGTCCGCGGGCGGCCGCCGCGCCCATGCCCGTGGCGGCTCCGGTTACGACGAACAGTTTCTGGAGTTCGGCCGGCCGCTTGCGAGTTCCTGGCCATCGTCGCCGACCTCGTCGGGGAGCCGAACGCACGGCACTACGGCGCCCTGCTGCTCACCGGCGCCCACGGCATCGCGGACATGGAGCTCAGCGGCCACCTCGACACCGACAGCCTGAACGCCACCGCCGACGAACTCGTCGACACCCTCGTCCGCATGGTCGCCGACGCGGGCGAAAGGACAGAGCGACGCGCACACCCGGTCGACGCCCGCCACGGCACCGCCGCATCGAACACCCGGCGCACCTCGTCGGGTCCCCAGCCGTGAGCGGGACCGCGTCGGGCCGTCTGACGCCGGTGAGGCAGCCAGGCGTCAGCACGTGACGTGGAACTCGTTCCCGCCGGCGTCGAGGAACTCGCCGGGTTCCCCGTCGCGATGGGTGACCTCCAGGCGCAGTCTGTTCCGCCCCGCCTTGGGCGCCGCGGGCGGCCCCATCACCAGCGAGACCGTGCTGGTAGGCCTCCGCCGCAGCCGGACACCCCAGTGGTGGGACTCGACCTCGTGCCAGTCGGCCTGGGACTCCCACAAGGCCCGCTGCGCGCTACGGTCCTCCTCGCCGACGTCGAGGCAGAGCGCGACAAGGCCGGAGTCGGCGAGCACTCCGGGGTGACCGGGGCGCAGCACGCAGAACTCGTTGCCCTCCGGATCGGCCAGCACGTCCCACGGGACGTCCCCCTGCCCGATGTCGACCCGTGTCGCACCGAGTGCGAGCAGCCGCGCCACCTCGGCCTCCCAGTCCGGCCCCCCTGCCAGGTCGAGATGGAGTCGGTTCTTCTGCGCCGCTTTCGGCATCGCGGTCGGCACGAAGCGCAGCCGCAGGCCACCCATCCGGCCGCGCGTCGCCTCCCGCCAGAAGCCGTCCATACGCCCGACATCCAGCGCGTCGATCACGATCCCGGTCAGCATCCCGCTCCCCCAAGCCGTCGAACTCGTCGCGGCTCATTGTCCCCGCCGCTGTCGGCGTCGGAACAGCGGCTTCGTTCAACCGGGCACCGGGTCGGGGAGCGGCCGGTGGATGGGACCGGTGGCGCGGGAGAGGGGCAGGCCCGTGCCCAGGTTGGTGTCGGCGATGATCTCCGCGGTGATGGAGACAGCCGTCTCCTGCGGGGTACGGGCGCCGAGGTCGAGGCCGATCGGGGAGCGCAGTCGGGCCGGCCGTTCCTCGGACACGCCTGCCTCGCGCAGGAGGCGCAGGCGTTCGTGGTGGGTGCGCCGGGATCCCATCGCGCCGATGTAGGCCACGGGCAGCTCGAAGGCGAGGCTCCGCAGGGGGATGTCGAATTTGGCGTCGTGGGTGAGCACGCACACGGCGGTTCGGGTGTCCACCTCCGTGTGCTGCAGGTAGCGGTGGGGCCAGTCGACGACGACCTCGTCCGCATGCGGGAAACGCGCTGCCGCGGCGAAGACCGCACGGGCGTCGCAGACGGTGACCCGGTAGCCACCGAGCTGGCAGCACGCGACCGCAGCCTGATCACCGTCGCCGCCCTCATCGCCGACCAGCTCCCCTTTCACCTCGGACGGGCGACCATGAGGGGACGAGACGAGGAGGTGAGAGCGTGAGTCGGATCCTGGTGACCGGTTCCGCGGACGGCCTGGGACGGCGCGCGGCCGATTCGCTGCTGTCCGCGGGACACGACGTGGTGGTGCACGCCCGCAACCGGCAGCGCGCGGCCGGCCTCGACGCGCTGGTCGACCGTGGCGCGCACCTCGTGGTCGGCGACTTCGCGGAGCGTGACGCCGTACGGCACATCGCCACGGAACTGAACGACGCGGGACCGCTCGACGCGGTCATCCACAATGCCGGCGTCTGGAGCGGACCGGCGGTCATGCCGGTCAACATCATCGCGCCGTACCTGCTCACGGCCCTGCTCCGCGGGCCCGGCCGACTGGTGTACCTGAGCAGCGGCTCGCATTTCGGTGGCCGCCCCTCGCTCGCCGGAGTCGACTGGCGGGGCAGGAGCGCGGGCTCGTACTCCGACAGCAAGCTGTTCGTCACCACGCTCGCCGCCGCGGTGGCTCGTCTGCGTCCAGAGGTACCGAGCAACGCGGTCGATCCGGGCTGGGTGCCGACGAAGATGGGCGGACCGGGCGCACCGGACGATCTGGAGCTGGGTCATCGGACGCAGGAGTGGCTCGCCTCCAGCGACGAACCGCAGGCCCTGACCACCGGCGGGTACTGGTACCACCGTGAGCGCCTCGAACCGCATCGCGCCGTCCACGACGAGGCATTCCAGGACCGACTCCTGCGGGCGTTGGCCGAGGAGACGGGCACCACGCTCTGAGCCGGCCCGTGAGCTGATCGACGTTCGTGCCAGGAGGCCAGGATGCCAGGAGGCTGGGCTGCGTCCGCTCGTACACGGTCTTCGGGTCGCGAACCGCCGAAGCACGCCCGCCGGCCGGTCGCGCACCGTGTCCCACAGGCGGACGGTCCGGTCGGCGCCGGCCGACGCGAGCGTCCGGCCGTCCGGGGCGTACGCCAGCGCGTCGACCTGCCCCACATGACCGGTGAAGGACGCGACGCGGCGCCCCCGGTCCGTGTCCCACACCTGGACCGTGCCGTCCCTCGCCGCGACGGCCAGGGTGCGGCCCCGGGGATCGAAGGCCACAGCCCGGGCGCCCACGGTGCCGGCCGGCAGCACCACCTTCGTACGCGTGCTCGGTCTCTCGGCATCAGACTGGCCGCAGGGTCCCGGGAGGTCGACGGGTTTCCTGTTTCCCGTCCTCACGGCAAGCCGGGAAACCGGCCGCGAGCAGCAAGGTCGCAGGAGAGCGGGCAACCCCTGACGGATGACCGCCCGGGCGGCCGTGCGGTGGTCCCGGCTGCGACACGGACTGCACCACGTTCGTCCCGGCGGGTGACCCGCGTGTGACCGACGATTCCGACACAGCGGTCGCCGTCGACAACCGTCGCAGGCGGAAATTGAATCCGAGTCGATTACAGCTCGCAGGAGCAAGCCCGATCCGGACTGATGAAATGGAGAACTGCGTAAGCGGATTACGACTGACGCCCCGGACCATAGGGGTGCCGGGGCGGGGTGGTGCCGGGTTCCTTGCCGAACCGTGCCCGACACCGGTGGGCGGTGATCTGCGTCAGCGGTTGTCCTGTACCGCCATTTCCCCGAGCAGGGACCAATCGTTCTGCGGGACGGTCACGTTCACGATCCTGGGGGTCTCGGCGAGATACGGCGGCAATTCGGCGCAGGCCGCGACGAAGTGCTCAGAGGAGACGTGGGCCGAGCCGGCCTCGTCGTCGCGGAACGCCTCGATCAGCACGTACTCGGCAGGATCGTCGACGCTGCGCGACCAGTCGAACCACAGACACCCGGGCTCGTCGCGCGTCGCCAGGGTGAAGCCTCGGGTGATGTCGGGCCAGTCGTCAGCGTGCTGGGGAAGGACACGGAACCGGGCGGTGATGAAGATCATGAGCTTTCCTGGTGTGTCGTGGACGGCCCTCGGGGGTGGCGACCCCCCTTGCCGGGCGGTCGGCGGCCTCGTCAAGCACTGACGATGCCACGTCCGTGCACCCGGCCCTCGCCGACGAGCCGGTGTGCGCACGACGCTCGACGGCGGCGGACTGCGCGTCGGCGCAGGCGTCGCCTTCCCGGCGCGAAGCCGGGGTACCGCCGAGCGTCGGCGGCCTGCTCGTCCGAGGGCTCGGGCGCAACCCAGCGGTGCCGAGCGAGCCTCACGCCTTGTGCTGCATGGCCCGTCGTGCGGGGTTGCCCTGTTCGGCGGCCTTGGGATCCTTCTCGTCGGCCTTGGCTCGTACACCGTCCGCGATGCGCTTGCCGATGGACTCGTCGATGTTCGACCAGTACTCGAAGGCACGCTGGAGAACAGGCTCGGTGACACCGTTGAGGAGATGTCCCACGACGTTGTCGACCAGGCGGTCGCGGGCTGCGTCGTCGAGGACCTCGCGCACCATGGTGCCGGGCTGGCCCCAGTCGTCGTCCTCCGGATGCGAGACATAGGCGCTACGGGTGATCTCGCCGTCCGCCTCCCAGCTCGGCGGGCTGCCGTAGCGGGCGGTATCGGCCTCTGGACCGCCCTTGGAGTTCGGCGCGTAGACCGGATCGGTCGTCTTGCGGTAGGCCATCGCCCCGTCCTTCGAGTACGTGTGGACGTCGACGACGGGTGCGTTCACGGGAAGCTGCTGGTAGTTGGCACCGATGCGGTAGCGGTGCGCGTCCGCGTACGAGAACAGCCGGGCCAGGAGCATCCGGTCCGGGCTCGGTCCGATGCCGGGGACCAGGTTGTTGGGCTGGAAGGCCGCCTGCTCGATCTCGGCGTGGTTGTCGGTGGGATTGCGGTCGAGCGTCATACGGCCGACCGGGATGAGCGGATAGTCGCCGTGCGGCCAGACCTTGGTGAGATCGAAGGGGTTGAATCGATAGCCCGCCGCGTCCCCGTACGGCATCACCTGCACGTGCAGGGTCCAGCTGGGGAAGTCACCGTCCCGGATGTGCTCGAACAGATCACGCGTGTGGTAGTCCGTGTCCACCGCGGCCATCTGATCGGCCTCGTGCTGGGTGAAGCACTCGACACCCTGATCGGTCTTGAAGTGGTACTTCACCCAGAACCGCTCACCCGCGGCGTTGATCCACATATAGGTGTGCGAGGTGTAGCCGTTCATGTGGCGCCAGGTCCGCGGGATACCGCGGTCGCCCATCAGCCAGGTGACCTGGTGGGCGGACTCCGGGGAAAGGGTCCAGAAGTCCCACTGCATGTCGTGGTCGCGCAGGTTGTTGTCGGCGCGGCGCTTCTGCGAGCGGATGAAGTGCTGGAACTTCATCGGGTCCTTCACGAAGAACACCGGCGTGTTGTTGCCGACCATGTCGTAGTTGCCTTCGCTGGTGTAGAACTTCACCGCGAAGCCGCGCGGGTCACGCCAGGTGTCCGGGCTGCCGCGCTCGCCGGCCACGGTCGAGAAGCGGGTGACCAGTTCGGTACGGGTACCCGGCTGGAACACGGCCGCCCTGGTGTAGGCGCTGACGTCGTGCGTCACCTCGAAACGGCCGAAGGCCCCGCTTCCCTTGGCGTGTGGCTGGCGCTCGGGGATCCGCTCCCGGTTGAACTGCGCCATCTGCTCGATCAGATAGGCGTCCTGCAACAGGATCGGTCCCCCGGGCCCCACGGTGAGCGAGTGTTCGTCACTCTCCGCCGGGGCGCCCGAGTCGGTCGTGGTGGCGGGTCGGATCTCCGTCATACGTCTGCCTTTCGTCTCTCGGCTGCGACGAGCGGGCCGGTCCGGCCCTGACGCCCGGACGTCCGCCCAGCGCAGTGGCCGGGGCACTCCCCGCCCCGGCTCGGGCCGCACGGACACGCTCGAGTCGTCCTCAGCGGATCCTGGTGGCGACTCTCCGCTCTCCGTGAGCCGCGTGACCCGCAGCGGCCGCGGTAAACGCCCCGCCGCGAGGAGAGCGGCCGGGACGCTGTTCCCGGCCGATCGCATCCGGCCGACCCACTTGCCCGGGCCAGAGCCGTCGGCGCGCGGTCCGGCCCGCCCACCCGCCTGCCCGTCTGCCTGTCCGCAGGGAGTGCCCGGAGAGTGAAGGGATCACTACCAGATCAGACACCAGTAGTGGCCGTACGTACCGATACCGATACGGCCGACCTGCGGCACCAGCTGCGGGTCGGGTTCGCCCAGGGCCGACATCGAGCACGCCGGGTCGCCCACCGTCCCCGAGATGGCCATGCGCTGAGCAGCGGCCTGAGCCACAGAAGACGTGTACCAATGCGTCGCCGCCGCCGGGCTGCTTTCGGCCGTCGGTGACTGGGTGGGTACCGGGGTCGAAGACGGTGTGGACACGCTCGGCACCGAAGCCGACGCGGCCACCGTCGGCGCGGACGGTACGGACACCGTCGGTGTGGGGGCTGGGGTCGGCGTCGGCGTCGGCGTTGTCTTTGGTCGCGGCTGTGGCGTCGAAGTGCGCGATGGCCGTGGTGACCGTGCAGGCTCCTCGGACCGTACCGGCGGCGATGTCGTCATCGGCACGGCAGAAGGGTGCGAGGGGGAAGGGGTGCGGCCGGCTGTCCCCTGGGCGCTGGGGCGCGTGGGGTGCCCGGCCGTCGCCGTGGAGGGAGCGGTCCGGGTAGCCGTGGGGCTCGGACGCGCCGTACTGGAGGTTTCCGGCTCGGCCGTCAGGGACGGCAGCGGGTCGAGCGTGGGCAAGGACAGGGCGCTCGAAACCGACGGCGCGGGCCGAGGGGTACCGCCGTCCGACGCCGTCAGCGCCCAGATCCCCAGGCCACCCGCTACCAGGACGGCTGCCCCACCCACGATCCACGGCGCCCTGCGTGGTGGACTTCGGTGGCGGCTCATGCATCCCACTGTCAGCCAGCCCGCAGGCGTTCTCAAGCGGTGGGCGCCGCGCCGACGGCCCGACCTGCCCTCCCCGGCGACCGTGTGGACCCGTGACGCCGAAGGACAGCCCTTTCGCGGCCGCACGGAATCCGCGCCAGCGCCGGGTGGCGCCGACGCGCCTAGGGCCATCAGGCCCCGGTCACCCGGACGTCGGGGCGCCGTCGGCCACGTCGGTGGTGCGCAGCAGGCGCAGGAACGCCTTCACGCCCGCGATGATGTCCTGATTGTCGGTGAGACGGTTCACGGTGGACTCGAACTCCCGCCCCAGCGCGGCGATTCTGCGGTCCACCTCCTCAGCCCGCTCGTACGTGCTCATGGCCAGCGCGTCCACCGTGCGGCGCAGTTCGGCGAGGGCCTTGTACTGTTCCTCCGCCTTCTCCTCCAGGGCCCGCGTCCCGGCCTCGGCACGGTCCACCCGGGCCCGCACCTCGACGACGTCGTCCCGCGGGTACGTGACGTCCTTCAGGAGCGTGCCCAGCCGCCGACGGAGCTGGCCGAAGTACGCGCCGGCCGGCCGGAAGAAGGTGCTCAGCAGGAAGAACGCCGCGAACCAGTAGCCCGTGAACTCACCCGTCGCCCAGGTCACGGAGAGGACGACCGCCACCGTCAGGACATGACCCGCGATCGCCGTCCGGAGCATCGTGCGGGCGATCCGCGCGGCCTCGGCATCGCGGGCCTGGGAAACCTCCATGCCCTTCTCACGGCTCACCGCGATCTCGGCGAGCACCGCGTGCGCACGGAAGTAGAGGTTCCAGGGCAGCGTGAGAAGGAGTATCAGCCACGGAAGGCTCAGCACGCCCGCCCCGACGGCGAACACCACCGCGGGCGGTGCGCCTGCCACGTATGCGAAGACCAACGCCGCAGCCGCCGCGACGACGGCCACCACCGCCCCCAGGAACCTGCCCATGCCCCGCCTCCGGTTCGTACGTTTCGCGCAACCAGCCCATCGTCGCCGCCCCGACGTGGGCAGGCATGAGTAGGCGTACTCAGTGCAGGGTGCGGCGCGTTCGGTGTGGCCTCGCCGGCCGGGGCGTCTGCGCGGACGGTACGACCTTGACCCGCCAGACCCGCTCACCCCGGGCGGGTACCGCATGCGGTACCAGTGGCGGTACCTTGAGTTCATGCCTGCACTCAATGTGGAATTCAGCGAAGAAGAGATGGCTCGGCTGCGCGAGCGGGCCGCTCTGACGGGCCGAAGCCTGAAGCAGCACGTACACGATGTGACGGTGGAGGAGGCCGACCGGATCTCCTTCGTCGAAGGCGCGGTCGCCGAAGCCGCCCGAATCCTGCCCGGCATCACTGCCCGCTTCCCTGAGGGACAGCGGTGAGCCCGATCATCCGCGTAGACGTCGGCTGGGTCCTGCAGATCCAGTCGGCGATCTCCCCGCTCAACGTGCCCATCGCGGACTGGGGCACTCTGGCGATCATGGCCGACCGGCACAAGTTCGAGCGGGAGCGTGGCGTCCTCTACTACGAGGAAATCGGCTCCCGGGCCGCGACCTTCCTGCACACCGCGCTGCTGTTGCGCCCTTTCACGGACTACAACCTGGTGATCGGCTGGGCCTGCGCCAGCCAGTACATGCACGTCTCCGGTCAGCCCCTCCAGGCCAAGGACGACGAGCTGTACGAACTCGCTCGGGCGGTCCGCGCACAGGAGGCCGACCTACGCACCATCGCGCAGCGCCTGGAGTCCTGGCGTACCGCGTGAGGCTCTGGAAACGAACGCCACAAAAGGGCTGCTCGGCCTCGGTGCGGATCACGGCCGGGGGCACGCGCTGCGGCCCTGATCGCATGGTCACGGCGTTGACACCCGCCCTCGCCGGACGTTGACTGGCAGCACGGCACAGGGTCAGGCCACTACGAAACACAGGTGATGCGTTCCGCCCGCCCGCCTCACCCAGACCTCGCGGGCCCACCTACCGGACGACAGCGAGGCGGCCATGACCATTGCCCGGCCCGTGAGACACGGCGCAGTCGATGAAGGACAGGACCGTCGAAGGCCTGGGCCAGGTCACCCCGAACAGCGACTTCGACCGCAGCTGCAGCCGCAGCCGCAGCCGCAGCAGGGAAGGATCGGCCTGGTCGCCGGAAGTCTGAAGCAAGCCGTCGAGAAGACCAAGAGCGCCTTCGGGCGGAACGGAAGCGGCACCTGATGATGTACGACCAAACACGCGCCCAGCAGCCCGCGGGACAGACCGGGAGCCACGCCGAGCGCCGCAGCCCGGGCCCGGAGCCACTGCTCCCGTTGGGCGACCGGGACAGGATCGCCCTGCGCCTCGGGCATGCCCTCAATACCTTCACCGAGACCCCGCGCGAGGCTCTGGAGGAGGCGGAGAGCGCCTACGACGAAGCCGCCGCCCAACTTGTGGACGCCCTCGCGGAACGGCGGCGTACCCTGCGGGCCGGCTGGGAGGACCAGGACTCCGCAACCCCGTCCGACGAACTCCGGCACGCACTGAGGCAGTACCGGGAGATCACCCGCCGCCTGCTCCAGCTCTAGCGCCTGTCCGAGGCGTCGTACGAGGTGCTCGTCCGTGCCCTTGACCCCTTCATCGGCCAGGGCCCGACGGCGATGACTCTGCGGCTGGAAACAGACAACGGGCCGGAAGAGGTGAGGGTGTACTCGGCGGCGGCCGGAGGCTACGGCGCAGAGGAGGCAGCGCTCTCCCAGGACCTGCTCGCCCGCTTCGTGGCGGGAACCGCGGACCTGCGAACCCTCGAAGCCTGGGGCCGTGAGCACGGTCAGGAGAGCACACCGAAGCCGCACGCGCGGGAGACCCTGCTCCACACCTGGACGCAGGCATGACCGACCCGCCACCGCGCCACGACCTCGCCGCCCACAACCGCGAGGCGGCGGCCGAGACCTGTACGGCACACAGCTGACACCAACTGCGCCGCTGGGTCACGGCGTTGCGGTTGCGCGTCACTGCTGCGCGAAGTGCTTCCTGAGCCAAGTGAGCAAGGCCGCGAAGGCAGGGGTCATGGCGGCGTCCGACTGTTCGAGGACTGTCACCCGGTCGCCCTCCTCCACTGTGATCGTGTAGCTCATCGCATCCCTGGCGCGGCCGGCCTGGTCCTCCTGGGGCATCGAGACGGCCGCCGCCAGCAGCTGGGCCAGTTCAGCCGCGGCGGTCTCGGGCAGGGCGGCTGTGTCCAGCACCTTGGGCGGGCGGCGGAGGTTGGTCGCTGCCGCCAGCCCGCCGTATGTCTCCAGGGTCACCGTCACACGGTGCCCTTCAGCGCGGACACGTCCTTGGCCAGCCCCGTGAGCTTGTCGTTCAGTGCCCCGATCTGCTTGGCGAGGGCTGCCTGGCCGTCCCCCCGGGTCGCGCCGCCGTTCCCGTTGACCGCGAAGCTCCGCACCCGGGCGACTCCGGTCGGGACGCCCGCGATCGGGACTTCCACCTCCTGCCATGCCGACAGCACGGCCGACTGCTCAGGGCTGCCGGCGCCGAACAGTTCCCCGGCCTTCTGGAAGGTGGTACCCGCGAACACCTGGAACTCGTCATCGGCGCTGGACGCCTTGAGCGATTCGTACCAGATGGTTCCGGCAGCCTCCCATGCGAAGCCGCCGATGCGTACGGCCGTCAGGAAGAACGCCTTGTTCGGAATGCCGGAATTGAAGTGCACTCCGCCCGAATCCCCTCGCTTGGTGTCGGGCAGGTGGAGGAACTTGCTCATCCGGTCGGGCTGGGGGTCCTTTCCGAACTTCGGATTGTTGTACGCGTGCCCTGGGTCCTTCATCGAGCGCAGGGCGTCGCCACCGATTCCCGGGGTCCATACGTCGGCCCCGATCAGCCAGTCCGCCTCCTCGGCGGTCTGCTTCAGTGACCACTGCTTCACCAGCGACCCGAAGACGTCCGACATCGACTCGTTCAGGGCCCCGGACTGATTGTGGTACTCGAATTCCGAGGTGTGATCGGTTACTCCGTGCGTCAACTCGTGAGAGATCACTTCGAGGGACCCGGTGAGGTTACTGAATTCCTTTCCGTCCCCATCACCGAAGAGCATCTGACGTCCGTCCCAGAACGCATTGTTGACCTGGAATCCGAAGTGAACGTATCCATCCAGGCGCATTCCACGGCCGTCGATGGAATTACGCCGGAACACCTCATTGTAGAAATCGCGTGTAAGGCCGAGTGCGTCGAACGCCCGATTGACGGAGGGGTCCGCGGTCTCCGGGCCGTCCTCCGGCCTGGCCAGGACAGCGTTGCCGAGGAATTCCTCCTGCTCGCAGTCGAAGAGGGTGCGTCGACCATTGCCGGGGGCGGCCGCGCCGGCGAAGGACGCTCCGGACCCCGCGCTCGCCCCGCAGCCGAGCGGTGACCAACAGGGTGTCCAAGGCGGCCTGGCGTACCTCACTGTCGTCGCTGTCCAGGAGCTTGTCGAGGATGTACGGGGGGATGATGCAATTGATCGGTCGAGCCTTACTCATGGGACACCTCCTGGGTGAGATCACCGACGGTTGAGCATTCATCGTTTCGACTGGGTGATCGACTCTTCTCAGATCGTCGCCGCTCGCGTTCGACCACCCACGCAAGGACAGTTTTTCGACATTCAACATAACCAGTCGCAGAAAACAAACCGGCATTGCCCGCTGGTGTGGCAGCAGCGGGCAGAAGCGTTGGCACCGAGCATCCCCGTTTCCAGCGGCGCAGTCACGCTGATATCTCCAGTCTCCTGCCGTCCGTGGTATTCGGCAAACGCAACTCGAGCAACCGGACACGCCGACAGACGGCGAGAAATGAGGGGCGTTTACCACGCCCCGCCTCGATCTTGCGTGAGGGTCCGTGGACAAAGTCGGAAGACGGAGCCGGAAGACGGACTCGGTGGACCCTTTCGCCTTCCAGAGCGGGTGGCGGGCAGGCCGGTGGCCCGCCCGATCAGCCGTCAGCTCTTCTTCAGCTCCTCGGCGAGCATCACGAGGATGCCGCTGGGACCGCGGAGGTACGTGAGCTTGTAGACGTCCTCATAGGTCGCCACACCGCGAAGCGGCCGGCATCCGTGCTTTGCGGCTGTCTCAAGGGCTTTGTCGAGGTCGTCGACCGAGAAGGCGACGCGATGCATGCCGATCTCGTTGGGAAGAGTGGGCTTCGACTCGATCGCTTCGGGGTGGATGTACTCGAAGAGCTCAAGGCGACCGTGGCCGTCCGGCGTCTGGAGCATCGCGATGTTGGCGTGATTGCCATCAAGGCCGACGGCGGTGTCGGTCCACTCACCACTGACCGTGTCACGGCCGATGACCGTGAGGCCGAGGTCGGTGAAGAACGAGATCGTAGCTTCGAGGTCGCGAACAGCGATACCGACGTTCTCAAGTTTGATGGCCATGCCTCGCATGCTACCGAGCCGGGCCTATCGGGTCCTTTCGGCAAGGACGCAGCCGAGTACCAGGGCACCGTCGAGGCCGACCGTGACCTGTCCGGCGTCCGGAGCGGGTTTGCCCGCCGGCGACCAGACCCGGATACGCACCTCGGACCGTGCGGCGACATAACAAATTGGCCAGGGCGCAACTGTCGACGGCTGAAACTCGTCCCTTCCTCCCGAGCCGCCGAGGCTCACGGAGATCTCGAACGAGCAAGCTCGAACAAGCAAGATGGGGGACGAACATGAACCGCACACCGAGGATGAGCCGTCGCAGACCGGGCGCCGTCCGAGCGGTCGTACTGGGCCTGTGCGCCGCGAGCGCGCTGGGCCTCACGGGGTGCTCCGGGGACGGCGGCACGGCGAGCGCCGGCAGTGACGCGAAACCGAGCGCGACAACGGCGATCGGCACCGGCGCCAAGACGGGGGCGGACGCCGATACGACGGGCAAGAAGCCCGGCGCGGAGGCTTCCACGGGCACAGGCAGCGCGGTCAAGTCCCCCGGTGTCGTTCCGGTTGCCTCCAAGCCCCCGGCCCCCACGGCGACGGCGTCGGTGGGCGCCGACAGCGATGCCGAGGACTGTGACCACAAGATGCCCATCTCCCCCGACGAGGTCGCGGTCTACCGCTACACGCCGGAAGGGGGATCTCTGAGCCTGATCGTCAAGCACGGCAACTGGGGGTGCGGCTCGCCCGACTCGGACGGCGCACCGTTCGAGACAGTCGGCGAGGAGACCTACATCCCGATGGATCAGGCCGCATACGTCACCGTGACCAACCCCATCGTCGAGAGCACCGAGAACCAGCCGTTCGGCGTCCAGGAGTTCCTGGACTGGCTCGAGGCACACCCGAACTCCGGGCTGGTCTTCACCTACCACCTCGACGGCAGCGGGGCCATCGACCGCCTCGACGAGGTCTTCACCCCCTGACAGGCCTTCATCACGTCTGTCGCGAGGGCTCTAGGTGTGGCCCGCACAGAACGGCTGACGCACGAGTTGGGCGTCCTGCGCACCACCGGGGTCGTGTTGCTCACGGGGGGCGGCGTGACCCCGACCGCAGCCTGAGCGGGCCACCCGGGCTCCCTCACGTGCCGTTGGGTACGCTGCCGAAGTGATCCTGCCGACGGTCGATGAGGTACGCGCGCTGCACGAGCGGTACGCGCCATCGGACGAGGCTTTGGAACTCGTCTTCACCCACTGCGAGATCGTCTGCGTCATCGCCGAGCAGTTGGTGGAGCAGACAGACCTCCCCGTCGACGCCGACCTCATCCGTGTCGGCGCCCTGCTCCACGACATCGGCGTCTACCGGCTGTACGACGAGGCCGGTCACATCGATCACCGCAACTACATCCGCCATGGCGTCCTCGGCCACGAGATCCTCCACGAGGAGGGATTCCCGGAGCGCCTGCGCCGCTTCTGCTCCTGCCACACGGGAGTGGGTCTGACCAGGCACGACGTCCGCCATCAGGGGCTCGGCATACCCGAGGCCGACTATCTGGCCGAGACCGTCGAAGAGCAACTGGTGATGTACGCGGACAAGTTCCACAGCAAGACGACTCCCCCTACGTTCCTCAGCGCCGACACCTACGCCAGGCGCGTGGAGAAGTTCGGCGTGGACAAGGTCCACACATTCGGCCTGCTGCGTGCCCGGTTCGGCGAACCCGATCTGACGTCCATCAGAGGGCGATACGGCCACGCGCAGGTTTGAGGCCGGCGGCGCCCTGCTACGGCGACCCCGCGCGCGCGCGCGCGCGGCGGGCCGGGGGCCTGTCCGGCGGAACTTGCCGGACAGGCCCCGGTCCCGAAGAGGGCTCAGCGCTTGAGCGTGAAGGTGAAGTCGCCGGAGAGCTTGCCGCTCAGCCGGACGGCCGAAACAACACTCCCCTCCGTGATCAGCCTCTCGACCTCGGCACGCGACAGACCGCAGCCTTCGGCGATCAGTCGCACCGGCCGGACCGGGATCCGGGCCGCGAAGCGGACCAAGACGTCGATCACCTCGCGGTCCAGGTGATCCGACCCGCCGGTGTCGAGGCGCCAGGCGTTGTCCCAGTCGAGGGCGACGCGGTTTCGGCGCCGCACGACCGGGTCCTGAAGCAACTCGGCTGCCAGAGAAGGGTCGTTGTCATGCAGCCGGTCCAGCAGCTCGGGTCGTACGGAGCGCACGTTCATCCGTTCCAGGACCGTGAGCTTCGCCGTGTCCCCGCAAGCGGTGCAGAGCACGAGGAGCCAGGCATCGAGGAGCTTGTGGTGGGCGTTGACGCGAAATTTGCCGTTTGCCCGGAAGCGGTCGGACGCGCACGCGGGGCAACGGCGGAGAACGGTCGGCAGGCAGGTGGGCGTGACCACCCAGCTATTGAGCACAGAAGTACACCGGTTTCAGTGAGAAGTCCGCAGCAAAAAGCAGCGCGGCGCACATGCGCGACGCGCGACGAATCAGCACTCGGGAGGTCTCACACGGTGTACAACGGCACGTCCTTGCCCAGACGACTTGGTTCGGCAGCACGATAATGGCGCACAGCGGCGCTGCTCCACCGGTTTTCGAGAGGCGCCTCACCGCCAGATCCTGTCCGGCGGATCACGGACAGAGCCCGTCGCCGGTCCGCGTTACGGATGCTCCGGTTGCTGCGTCGCCGGCGCTGTCGCCATCGTCATCACCGTCGTCATCGCCTCCGACGAAGGCTTTCGCGCGGGCCGCCGCCCGGATCTGGCCTTGCTGCCCCGGCGTGGGGTCTGCGTTTCGCTGGGGCGTACGAGGAGGCCGGCGGGGTGCTGGCCGCGGCTGCGAGCGAGCGGTTGTACCGGCGGCTGCTGGACGGGCCGGCGTTCGGCGGGCCTGCAGTGGGTGGCGCGGCCGTGGCAGGAGGCCGGGAGGGCGGAGCTGACGACGCGGGCCGTGGAAGAGCGGCTGGATGCCTACGTCACCGCTCTGATGGACACGCTGGGCTGAGCCGAGACGGTACCGGACGCGGGCAGGGTGGCGAGGGCCGGGAGTGGCTTCGACATCCGGCGGCGGGGCCGCTCGCGCACGCGGCCGGCTGAGAACGCTCCGGCGACGTGCGGCCCTCCTGGCGCAGGATCTCTCGTTGCGTTTCCGGCATGGCCAGGGACCCACGTGGACCAGGTCCTGCTGCGCGTCCACAGGCGTTGCGGGGCCGCCCGGCCACCCTGCGGGTCTGTCCCAGGCCCCATTTTGCGGCCCGCCCGAGTACTTCACGGGCGCCGGCCCCGTCCCCCTCGCCGGTCACCGAGGGCAGAAATGCCCCATGAGCGAGGCGACAGTGGGTACGCGGATTTTGCGACAACGACCACCTGTGATGAATGACAAGCAACGACCCACGGAAAGAGTTCTATGGTCACCGCGCTTGAGAACCGGGCATCGGATGAACAGGAACCCGCGGCGCCCCTGCGATACAGCGCCGCCTGGGACACCGAAGACGTATCGATCTCCGAAGCCCGAGCAGCCGTACGTACCCTGCTGGCCGAGGCCGGCATTCCCCCTGACGACCGGCCGAGCCAGGACGCCCAGCTCGTCGTCAGTGAGCTGATCGCCAATGCGCTGCGCCACGCACCCGGTCCGGGCGACCTGGCGCTGGAGGTGACGCCCGATGCCGCCTTGCTGCGCATCACCGTGCGCGACAGCTCCCCGCGCCCGCTCGAACTGCGCGCGCACGACGCCCGCCGCGTCGGCGGGCACGGCCTCTATCTGGTCACCCGGCTGTGCGACCAGCTGCACACCATCGCCCTGGAGACCGGCAAGCAGATCGTCGCGCATCTCCGCCTGCGCAAGCCCGTCGGCCAGAGCCTCCCTGCCTGAGCGGTCGCAGGCCGGGGCGGGCGGTGTGCCCGCCTCGCTCGCGGCGCCGTTTCAGTGCGGGGGCCGTGTCAGTGCGGGGTGAGCATGCCTTCGCGCAGCCGGGCGAGGGTGCGCGACAGCAGTCGGGAGACATGCATCTGCGAGACGCCCAGGTGTTCCCCGATCTGGGCCTGGGTGAGTTCCTCCACGAACCGCAGGTGGATGATCTGCCGGTCCCGCTCGCCGAGCTCGGCGAGCAGCGGGGCCAGGGCGTGGAAGTCCTCCACCAGCTCCAGAGCCCGGTCCTCGGCGCCGATGAAGTCCTGGAGCGCCGCTTCGCCGTCCTCGCTGCCGCTGATGGCGGCGTCCAGGGAGGACGAGTTGTAGCCGTTCGCGGCGAGGCGGGCCTCGCACACCTCTTCCTCGGGAAGGCTCATCAGCTCCGACAGCTCCTTCACCGTCGGGGTGCGGCCCAGCCGGCTGCGCAGCTCCTCCGTGGCGCGCGCGAGCTGGACGCGGGCCTCCTGGAGCCGGCGGGGCACGTGCACGGCCCAGGTGGTGTCGCGGAAGAACCGCTTGATCTCGCCCACGATGTAGGGGATGGCGAAGGAGGTGAACTCCGCCTCCCGGGAGAGGTCGAAGCGGTCGATCGCCTTGATCAGTCCGATCATGCCGACCTGGACGATGTCCTCCATCTCCTCCGGCCCCCGGCTGCGGAACCGGCCGGCCGCGAAGCGGACGAGGGACATGTTCATCTCGATCAGCGTGTTGCGCGCGTACTGGTGCTCCGGCGTGCCTTCCTCCAGCACCGCGAGCCGGTCGAAGAACAGCCGTGACAGCTCGCGGGCGTCCCTCGGCGCGACGCGAGAGGGATCGGCGACCTCCGGCAACTCGCCCGCCTGCGTGTCCGTAGCCGTCGCCCTCATGAGTTCCATGACCTGCCCCTCCCGATATCGAAGCCCGATCGCCTCCGCCGGCTGAACGCAACCGGCACCGCCGCGCGAATACCCCCTCATTGTGCACCTATGCCGGCTGTCACCCGGAGGGTGGGATTCATCGGTACCGGGGCAGTCGGAACAAGCGGTGCGCCGAACGGACGTGCTGCCCAGCGGCTGAGGAGGTCAGGGCATGGCAGGACCGGAGCACACGCAGAGCCACCCGAGACGGCTCCTGTCGGCGCCTGCCACCGGGGTCGGCGAGGTGCTGGAAGCCATCGGGACCGCGGCTTACGTCGTCGACGAGCGGGGCCGCATCGTCGCTGTCAACTCCCGCACCGAACGGTTCCTGGACCGGCCCGCCGGAGATCTCCTCGGCCATGACGCGCACGACCTGCTGCACCGGGACGCCCACGGCCAGCCCTTGCCGAGGACTCAGTGCCGTATGCGGCAGGCCTTCCACGCCGGGCGCACCGACCAGGCCGAGGAGGACTACTTCGCACACGGAGACGGCACCGTGCGGCCCATCTCGTGGCTGATCACCCCGTTCGATCTCGGTGGGTGCGAACGCGGCACGCTCGTCCTCTTCCACGGCCGGCTACCGCAGGAGGCCGACACGCGGCCGGAGCCGGCGGCCACCCTGCTGCCGGATCTCGAACGGCTCGCGCTCCTGGCCGCGACCACCACCCAGCTGACCTCCACCCTCGATGTCGACGAGGCACTGCGGCGCCTGGTGACCCTGGTGGTGCCCCGACTGGCGGACTGGGTCATCATCGACCTGATCACCGAACGTGACGAGGTGTGGCGCACCGTAGTCGTCGAGGCGGACGGTGAGGCCCTCGTGCCGCACGAAGAGCTTCAGGGACCGATGCCGCCGATCCCCGAGGAATCGCCGATGCCGTTGTCCAGGGCCCTGCGCGGAGTCGCCTCCACGCTGGCCGGCCCGCAGACCTACCAGGGGCCGCCGGATTCCGGCATCGCGGTCGAACAGCGCCGCCTGTTCGACGCCACCGGAGTGCACTCGGCGGCCATCGCGCCCATCCGCAGCACCCGCGCCGTCCTCGGGGCCCTGACCCTGGGCCGGGCCAGACAGCCCGGGGACTTCAGGACCGCGGATCTTCCGCTGATCGAGGACATCGCCCGCCGCGCCGGCCTCGCGCTGGACAACGCGCGCCTCTACCAGCGCCAGCGCAAGGTCGCCGAGACCATGCAGAACCATCTGCTGCCACAGATGCCGCGCGTGCCCGGGTTGCAGATGGCGGTCCGCTATCTGCCCGCGCCCGACGCCTCGCAGGTGGGGGGTGACTGGTACGACGCCTTCTCGCTGTCCGACGGCGCCACCGCGCTGGCCATCGGCGATGTCGTCGGACACGATCTGGAGGCCGCGGCCGGCATGGCGCAGGTGCGCAACATGCTCCGCGCCTACGCCTGGGCCCTGCAAGAGCCCCCCAGCGGGATCGTCGAACGCCTCGACGAGGCGGTCATGCACATCACCGACGTCACCATGGCCACCATGATCCTCGCCCGGGTCGAAGAGGCCGACGAGGGCCGGTGGAAGCTGTCCTGGAGCAACGCCGGCCACCCTCCGCCCCTGCTGATCAGCCATGACGGCCTGGCCGAATACCTCACCGGCGGCCACGGCATCCTCCTGGGCACCGGAGCCGGCGGACCCCGCACCGACGGCACCGCCCTGCTGCCGCCGGGATCGACCCTCCTGCTGTACACCGACGGCCTGATCGAGGAACCCGGCCACACCCTCGACGAGGGCCTGCACCGGCTGCGCCGGCACGCCGCCGCTCTCGCCCACCGTCCTCTGGACTCCTTCACCGATCAGTTGCTGCGCCGGGTCCGCCCGACCGCCAACGACGACGACGTCGCCCTGCTCGCCGTGCGGGCCCCCACCCGGACATGACCCGCACGCTCCCCCATCACCTCAAGGTCGCCGCGGTGTCAGCTGTCGGGACCTGCGTGCGGACCCGCTCACCCCGCGATGCGGCGTGGCCCACTCGGCCTGGCCGGCGCCCGTGCCGGGTCGGCTCTTTGTCCGCCGCTCGCGGTCCAGCCGGTCAGGCCGCGTACTGGTGGGCCGGATCGGTCAGGCAGCCGTTGTCGCCGCCCTGGTAGTCCGTGGTCTCGTCGACGGGGGCGATCGGGAGTCCCCGTCACTTCACCTGCGTCGCTGCGGGCTCGTCGCTGCGGGGCGGGTCCGGTCTCGTCCGGTCGGCGCGATTGCCGTGCCAGTCCAGTATCAGGACCGTGGCGTCGTCCTTGAGCTTGCCGCGGCAGGCGTCGAGCACCGCGGCGGTCAGGCTCCGGACGGCTTCACGCGGGTGCAGCGCGCGGGTGTCGTGGATGACCGAGGACAGGTCGACGGCCGCGGCATCGCGGTCCTGCATTCCGTCGGTCAGCAGGACCAGGCGGTCTCCGGGCCGCAGTTGGAGTTCCTGTAGGCGGTACGCGGTGGGGGCCACCACTCCGAAGGGCAGGTTGACGGCCAGCCTGACCTCTTCGACGATGCCGTCGCGCAGCCGCAGCGGCCTGGGGTGGCCGGCGTTGACCAGTTCGCACCGACCTGTATCGAGGTCGACGCACAGCAGCTGCCCGGTGGCCAGGCCACGGCCGTGGCTGAGCAGGGCCTGGTGGGCGTGGCGGGCCTGCTTGAGGGCGTCGCAGCCGCTGCGGCGGGCCCGGCGCAGCGCGCCGACCAGCAGGGTGGCCAGCAGGGCCGAGTCCGTGTCGTGGCCCATGGCGTCGGTGATGGACAGGTGCAGCGTGTCGCGGTCCAGGGTGTAGTCGTAGGTGTCGCCACCGATGTCGTCGGCCGGCACCAGCCCGGCGGCGAGGGTGAACTGGTCCGCCTCGCAGCAGGGCGCCGAGGGAAGCAGCTGGTGCTGGATCTCCGCGGCCAGGCTGGTCTCGGTGGTGCGCCCGCCCAGGTGGTAGAGGTCGGTGAAGCGGCGGTCCGTGACGATGATGTAGGCCAGCGCGTGTGCCGCGTCTCGGACCTGCCGCAGCACCGTGTCGTCGGCGGACTGGAGGGTGACCTCCAGGACGCCGATGCAGTCGCCACGGTTGGTGACCGGCGTGATGACGCGCCGTCCGCCTTGGCCGTCCGGTTCCACATGCTGGCGCTGGCTGCGCAGAACGCTGTCGTACACGCTGCCGTGCAGGTCGATCGGCTCGGCATCGTCCGCGGCCTCACCGCCGGCCGCGACCAGGCGTACCAGTCGCTGACCGATGAGGTCGACGAACAGGAAGGACACACGCTCCGCGCCGAACCGCTTCTGCAGATCGTGCGCCACGACGTCGACTGACTCACCGGGCGGCGCCGCCTCCGCGGCGGACAGCAATTCGCCCAGTTCCAGATCTCCACCCTCCACGACAACCTCCTATCGGCTGTCGCATCTTCTTCCCCGAGTCTCCGCAACATCACCTAAAGTCCTCATCTCGCCTGGTCAGGACGGCGGGTCAGGGCGAAATCCCCTTGCTGGACGAGCCGTTCCCCCACCAGCGTCCCGAGGAGGTGTCCGTCCTTGGCACGTCGGACCAGCCAGGCCCGGGTCGTGGGACTCAGCAGTCTGTTTCCGATGCGCCATGGGCGTCCGGCAGGCCCGAACTCGACCTGACACACCGGTCACCGACCGGCGCCCGGGTCACGACGGGTGAGCCTGGCCGCCGGCCCCGGGTGCCCCGGCGCGCAGCCCGTCCATGACGAGGTCGAGGAGCCGGGCGGCACGCGGGCGCCAGTCGTCCGTGGGTGACAGCTGCCACAGGCCGCCGATGGCGAGGACCAGGTCGTCGGGGGTCATGCCCGGCCGGATGGCGCCCACCGCGTCGTTGGCGCGCAGGAGGAGTTCGGCCGCGTCGGTGACGGGGGTGTGCGTCGGCTTCTCGGGGCCGCCCGGTGTGCTGGTGGCGAGACGGATCGCGTCGGCGAGGCCTGCCTTGGTCATGGCGAACTCGGCCAGTCGGTCCATCCAGGCGCGCAGGGCCCGCTCCGGCGGCAGCTGTTCGAGCAGGTGGGCCGCGCTGTCGGCGACCTGGTGTATCTCGTGGCGGTAGATCTCCAGGACGAGGGCCTCGCGGTGGGGGAAGTTGCGGTAGAAGGTGCCCTGTCCGACGCCCGCCTTCTTGGCGATCGCGCTGAGCGGGGCGTCGGGGCACAGCGTCAGCTCGGCGAGGGCCACTTCGAGAATGCGCTCACGGTTGCGCTGTGCGTCCGAGCGCAGGGGCGCGTCCTTCTTGTGCTGCACTCGACTCTCCTCGGGGGTGCGCGGCCGAACCCCACCCTTGCTAAGCGGACACCTGTCCGTTACTTTTGCCGGTAGCGGACGATTGTCCGGTTGGGTTCAACGATAGCCCCGGCCGGGTCCGCGCGGGAGTCCGCGGCCGCCGTCATCGCCGTCCCGTGCGCTCACCCCCGCCCCATGAACGATGTACCTCGGCGGTTGCCAGGCACCGGCGGCCGCCGCCTCAGGTTCCGGAAGCGTGAAAGAAGCTCTCATGGCCTTACCGACGTCCAGCGTCATCACCTTGCACATCAACGGCGAGCGGCACACGCTGCCCGTCGACCACCGCACCACCCTGCTCGACGCACTCCGCGAGCGACTCGACCTCACCGGCACCAAGAAGGGCTGTGACCAGGGGCAGTGCGGAGCCTGCACCGTTCTGGTCGACGGCCGCAGGACCGTCGCCTGTCTCCAGTTCGCGGTCGCGGCCGAGGGGCGTGAGGTCACCACCATCGAGGGCGTGGCGGACGGCGACCGACTGCACCCGGTACAGCAGGCCTTCCTCGATCTCGACGGCTATCAGTGCGGCTACTGCACGCCGGGCCAGATCTGTTCGGCGATCGGTGTGCTCGCGGAACACGCCGCCGGATGGCCGAGCGCCGCCTCGGCCGACGTACGGCCCGAGGCCGGACCACCACCCCTGACCACGGACGAGATCCGTGAGCGCATGAGCGGCAACCTGTGCCGCTGCGCCGCCTACCCCTCGATCGTCGAGGCCGTCACCAGGGCCGCGGAATCCGGGGCCGGGGCGCGCACCGATGCCGGACCGGAAGCGAAGGAGCCTGCCGCATGAGGGAGTTCGGCTACCGGAAGGCCTCCGACGTGGCGGGCGCCGTCGCGCTGCTCGACTCCGATCCGGACGCGCGCTACCTCGCCGGCGGCACCAATCTGGTCGACCTGATGAAGACCGGCGTCGAACGTCCGGGACAGCTGGTCGACGTGCGTGGCCTGCCGCTGGACCGCGTCGAGCCGACCCCGGCCGGTGGTCTGCGCATCGGCGCGACCGTCACCAACAGCGACCTCGCCGCCCATCCCCTGGTCCGCGCCCGCTACCCCGTGCTGGCGCAGGCGGTGCTCGCCGGCGCCTCCGGCCAGCTGCGCAACATGGCCACCGTCGGCGGCAACCTGCTCCAGCGCACTCGCTGCGCCTACTTCGCCGACACCACCGGACCCTGCAACAAGCGGGATCCCGGCAGCGGCTGTCCGGCCGTCAGGGGCGAGAACCGCAACCACGCCGTCCTCGGCGCTTCCGCGCACTGCGTGGCCGTGCACCCGTCGGACATGGCCGTCGCGCTGGCCGCCCTCGACGGCATGGTGCACTACGAGACCGCCCAGGGACCGGGCGAACTGCCGCTGGGCTGGTTCTATCTCCCGGTCGCCGACACCCCGCACCGCGAGACGGCCCTGCCGCCGGGCGCGCTGATCACCGGCGTCACCCTGCCACCGGCTCCGGTCGCCGCCCGTTCCCGCTACCGGAAGGTGCGCGAGCGCGCGTCCTACGCGTTCGCCGTCGGCTCGGTCGCCGCCGCGCTCGACGTCCGCGACGGTGTCGTGCGCGAGGTGCGCCTGGCGTTCGGCGCGGTCGCCTCCCGGCCCTGGCGGGCCCGCGCCGCCGAGCGGATCCTGACCGGGGCTGCCGCCGACGCCGAGTCGTTCGCGGCCGCCGCGGACGCCGAACTGGCGGCGGCCCGGCCCCTGTCGCACAACGGATTCAAGGTGACCCTGATGCGTAACCTGACCGTGGCCGTGCTGAGCGAACTCGCCGAGGAGGCCGCCCGATGACGACGACCGAGGCGCCCCTCGCCCGCGTCCGAGCCGTGGGCACCGGTCACGTCCGTGTGGAGGGGCGGGACAAGGTCACCGGTGCGGCCCGGTACGCGGGCGAGATCCCCTTCGCCGAACTCACCCACGGCTGGCTGGTGTTGTCCACCGTGGCCCGCGGCCGGATCCGGGACGTCGAGGCGGACGCGGTCCTCGCGATGCCAGGCGTCCTCGCCGTACTGGACCATCGCAACGCCCCGCCGCTGAAGACCGACTACATCGGTCTGCTGGGCACCGCCCCGGACCCGACCTGCGCGGTCTTCCAGAACGACCGAGTACCGCACCTGGGCTGGCCGGTGGCGCTGGTGGTCGCCGAGACGTCCGAGCAGGCACGCGAGGCCGCCGAGGCTCTCGTCGTCCACTACGAACAGGCCCCGCACGACGTCGGGTTCACCGGCGACCACCCCGACGCCCACCCGTCCGACGGCCATATGCCCGCCGTGACGGACAAGGGCGACCTGGCGGCCGAACTCGCCGCGTCCGCCGTCGTCGTGGACGCCACGTACACCACGCCCGAAGAACACCATCACCCCATGGAGCCCCACGCGGCCACCGCCCGCTGGGAGGCCGACCGGCTCGAGGTGGTGGACTCCAACCAGGGTGCCACCTGGGTCGTCGCGGAACTGGCGAACCTCTTCTCGCTCGACCCCGCGTCGGTGCGGGTGCGTTCGGAGCACGTCGGCGGTGGCTTCGGCAGCAAGGGCGTGCGCGCCCACCAGGTCGCCGCCGTGATGGCGTCCAGGATGATCGGGCGTCCGGTACGAGTCGTGCTGACCCGGCGGCAGATGTTCACGCTGGCCGGCCACCGCAGCCCCACGATCCAGCGGGTCAGGCTCGGGGCGGACACCGACGGACGCCTGCGCGCCCTGGACCACCTCTCGCTCAGCCGCACCTCCACCGTGCACGAGTTCGTCGAGCCGAGCGCCGGCGTGGCCCGGGTGATGTACGACGCCGACGCCCACCGCACGGAGAACCGGGTCGTACCGCTCGACGTCCCGAGCCCCACCTGGATGCGCGCCCCGGGCGAGGCGCCGGGGTCCTTCGCGCTGGAGGCCGCGCTCGACGAACTCGCCCAGCAGTGCGGCATCGACCCGATCGAGCTCCGTCTGCGCAACGAACCGGACCGGGGACCGGTCTCCGGTCTCCCCTTCGCCGGCCGCAATCTGCGCGCCTGCTTCGAAGAGGGCGCCCGCCGCTTCGGCTGGGACCGGCGCGACCCGCGGCCCGGGGTGCGGCGCGAGGGGCGCTGGCTGCTCGGCACCGGGACCGCGGCGGCATCCTTCGGCGCCGGCGCCGCCCCGTCCACGGCCTCGATCACCGCCGAGGCGGACGGCCGCTTCACCGTACGGATCGCGGCGGCGGACATCGGCACCGGCGCGCGGACCGCCCTCACCCTGGTCGCCGCGGACGCCCTGGACGTCCCGCCGGACCGCGTACAAGTGCGCCTCGGCGACAGCGCGTTCGGGTTCGCGATGATCGCGGGCGGCTCCATGGGCACCCGGTCCTGGTCATGGGCCGTCATGGCCGCCGCGGGCGAACTGCGCGACCGGCTCGTGCCGGGCGCGGCGATCCCGGCCGAGGGCATCACCGTGCGCTCCGACACCAGCGCAGCGATCGCCGCCCTCGCGCAGAAGGAACGGCACTCGTTCGGCGCGCAGTTCGCCGAGGTCGCCGTCGACCCCGCCACGGGCGAGGTGCGGGTACGGCGCATGCTCGGCGTGTTCGCGGCGGGGCGCATCGTCAACCCCCTCACGGCACGTGGCCAGTTCACCGGCGGCATGATCTGGGGCATCTCCATGGCCCTGCACGAGGAAGCCGCGCGCGACGCGGCCTCCGGCGGGCCCGTCGGAGCGGATCTCGCGGGCTATCACGTGGCGACACACGCCGACGTCTCGCGGGTCGAGGCGCACTGGGTGGCGGACGACGACCCCGACGACCCGGTCGGCATCAAGGGCATCGGTGAGATCGGCATCGTCGGCGCTGCCGCGGCCGTCGCCAACGCCGTGTGGCACGCGACCGGCGTACGTCACCGCAGCCTGCCCATCCGCCCCGACCGGGTCCTGACCGGCGGTCGCGATGCTTGACCTCGCGCCGCAGCTGGGCGACTGGCTGGCCGAGGGCCGCAAGGCCGCCGTCGCGACCGTCGTGTCCGTCGGCGGCAGCGCCCCACGCGGTCCGGGCGCCGCCCTCGCCGTCGACGGGGAGGGCACCGTCATCGGGTCGGTGTCCGGCGGCTGCGTCGAGGCGTCGGTCTACGACCTGTGCGCCCGGGCGCTGGAGACCGGCGACAGCGTGCTCGAACGCTTCGGCTACAGCGACGAGGACGCCTTCGCCGTGGGGCTCACGTGTGGCGGGGTCCTCGACGTCCTGGTCACCCCGGTCACGGCGGACGGTCCGGTCGGTGCGCTGCTGCGTTCCGCCCTGGACACTTCCGCACGGGGTGAACCCGTCGCGCTCGTCAGGGTCGTCCGCGGTCCCGGGGCCCTTCTCGGCGCCGCGCTGCTCGTGCACGCCGACGGCTCCCGCGAGGGCGGGCTCGGCGGGCACGAGGACCTCGACCGCGCCGCCACGGCACACGCCGTGGCCGCGCTCGACACGGGTCGTACCGCCACGGTCGAGCTGTCTCAGGACGGATCCCACTGCCCCGGCGGGCTCACCCTGCTCGTCGAGACGAGCGTGCCGCCGCCCCGGATGATCGTGTTCGGTGCCGTCGATTTCGCGGCGGCCCTGGTCCGGGCCGGCAAGTTCCTCGGCTATCACGTCACCGTGTGCGACGCCCGGCCCGTCTTCACCACCCCGGAGCGTTTCCCCGAGGCCGACGAGGTCGTCGTGGACTGGCCGCACCGCTATCTGCGGGGCACCCGCACGGACGGGCGCACCGTGGTGTGCGTGCTCACCCACGACGCCAAGTTCGACGTCCCGCTGCTGGAGGTCGCCCTGCGGTTGCCGGTGTCGTTCGTCGGTGCGATGGGTTCCCACCGCACCCACGCCGACCGGGACCGACGGCTGCGCGACATCGGCCTCCAGGAGCACGAGTTGGCGCGGCTGAGGTCGCCCATCGGCCTGGACCTCGGGGGGCGTACGCCGGAGGAGACCGCCCTGTCCATCACGGCGGAGATCGTCGCCGCCCGCCGGGGCGGGACGGGCCTGCCGCTGACCGGCTCGGACAGACCGATCCACCACCGCCACTCCGCCTGAGGCCGGACAGCGCGGCCTGCGCGGCCTGCGCGGCACGAGAGCGGCCCGTCCCGGACACAACTCCGAGGGCGGGCCCCTGTGTTGTCTGCCCCGGCCGCTTTCGCCGCCGTGTCGGACCGACCGCTCACCCCGACCGCCGGAAGGTCGGCCGCTCCCTTCCCCAGGCGGCCAGCGGCTGGAGTGCGTCGTTGAGGCGCGTGCCGTCCTCGGTCAGCGTGTACTCGACGCGGGGCGGCACCTCGTCGTAGGAGACACGGTGCACGACACCGTCCGCTTCCATCTCGCGCAGGTGGGAGGCCAGCACCTTCTCGGTGATCCCCGGAAGCAGTCGGCGCAGCTCGCCGAAGCGTCGGCAGGGATGCTCGTGGAGTGCCCAGAGAAGAAGCACCTTCCACTTGCCGCCGATCACCTCCATCGCGGTGTCGATCCCGCAGGCGTGTCCGTCCGGTGCGCCCGGCCGGTTCAGCGTCGTCATGCCCCACCCTTCCGACGTGCTCGCTCACCCCAGGGTAACCACCCACTCCCAAGTACGTACTTGTTCACGCCGGGGCCTGCGACCAGCCTGATCGGCATGACACAGAACACTGTTGAGAAGACCGCCGTCACGCTGCTGGGTCTCGGCGCGATGGGTGCCGCGCTGGCCCGTACCTGGCTCGCCGCCGGTCACCCGCTCACCGTCTGGAACCGCACCCCGCACCGCTCCACCGCGCTGGCCGCCGAGGGGGCGAGGGTCGCGGACAGTGCCGCCGAGGCGGTCGCGGCGAGCACCCTGGTCGTCGTCTGTCTGCTGGACGACGCCTCGGTCGACGAGGTGTTGGCCGGCGCCGACCTGGCCGACAGGGACCTGGTCAACCTCACCACCAGCACCCCGGCCCAGGCCCGCGCCCGCGCCGAGTGGGCCCGCGGGCGCGGCGCCCGCTATCTGGACGGCGGAATCATGGCCGTCCCGCCGATGATCGGTGTCCAGGAAGCCGGAGGCTACGTCTTCTACAGCGGCTCGCGGGAACTGTTCGAGCGGCACCGGAGGACCTTGGGAGTCCCGGCCGGCACGACGTACGTCGGCGAGGACGCGGGCTTCGCGGCCCTGCACGACGTGGCCCTGCTCAGCGCCATGTACGGGATGTTCGCCGGGTCCGCGCACGCCTTCGCCCTGATCCGCAAGGAGGACATCGATCCGGCGTCGCTCGCCCCGCTGCTCGCCGGCTGGCTCGTCGCGATGGCTCCGGCGGTTCACCAGACCGCCGACCATCTCCGGAGCGGCGACTACACCGCAGGTGTCGCCTCCCCTCTCGCCATGCAGGTGGCCGGCACGCCGACCTTGCTGAGCACCGCCGAGCAGCAGGGCGTCAGCCCGGAACTGCTCAGCCCCTACTTCGAGCTGATGCGCCGCCGCCTGGGTGAGGGCAGCGACGAGGAGGACCTGACGGGCGTGATCGACCTGCTGGTGCGCTGATCGGCAGCATGCCGGCGGTCGCCGCGAGCGCCCGCCGGGCCGGCGCGCTCCTGGGCGAGTTCACCCGACCGGGACGCCTACCCGCTGCCGGGCACTGTCGCCCCGATGCCGATCGTGTGCACCACCGTCGAGGGCGGTCCCGACGTCGAGCGGCTCCACCTGCTCGACGGCCTGATCGACGCCCGACCGGCCCGAGCCACGTCGGGCGGCCGTCACGGGCGGTGTGCGAGGTGGATCACCCGTGCAGTGAGCGGTACGCCGCGACCGCGCCGGGGTGCAGGGGGATGCCGCCCGTACCGATCAGGCTGCCCACGTCGAGGAACTGGGTACCGACGGCGTTGCCGGGTACGAGGGCGCTCGCCCGCAGGGCCAGCAGGCGGGTCAGCGCGTCGGCGACGCCGCGGGGAAGATCGGGGCGGCACACCAGCAGGTTGGACACTCCGATGGTGCCCACTCCGCCCGCCGACCGGTACGCGCCCTGCGGCAAGGACACCTCCTCCAGGCCCGCCCCGGCCAGGCCGTCGCGGCCGCCCAGCCGGGGCAGCAGACCGGCCAGCGGAAGGAACCGCAGGCCGACGCGGTCGTCGAGGTCGGACAGGGTGGGCAACGGTACGCCGCCCGCGACGAGCAGGGCGTCGACCGAGCCCGTCCGCACCGCGTCGGCCGCGTCGGCCAGCGGGAGATGGCGTACGGGCGCGTCGGTGCCGGGGGAAAGCCCCGCGGCGTGCAGGATCCGTTCGCCGAGTACGGCCGCGCCCGAGCCGGTGGCGCCGAGCGAGACGGTGTGTCCCGCCAGGTCGGACACCGCGCGTACGGGCGAGTCGGCGCGGACGACGAACTGGAGGTAGGTCTCGTACACCCTGCCGAGCGCGCGCAGCGGCACGGGGTGCGGGAAGAGGTCGGTGCCCTGGGCCGCCAGCGCGGTGTCGGTGAGGACGAGTGCGAGGTCGGCGCGGTGGTCGCGGAGCAGTTCGATGTTGGTGACGCTGCCCGCGGTGGTACGGACCCGGCAGGCCAGACGGGGATACGCCGCTTCGAGCTCGGTGGCCAGGAGGCGGCCGAAAGCCGCGTAGAACGCTGTGGGCTCCCCGGTCGCGACGCGCAGGACCCCGCTCGGGCCGGGCAGCTGCCGGGAGGCGTCGGCCGTGAGCGCGCCGCCGAGGACGGCGACGGCCGCCGTGCCGAGGGCGGCATGGAGAAGGGCGCGGCGGTCGACGGGACGGGTCATGGGGCACCTCCGTCGCCCGGCACGCGCGGTACGACCGCTCTGGCCCGCAGCCCCCGCGGTCGCGCGGGTTCCAGCTCCAGTCGGCCGCCCCGCCCCGCCAGCAGCTGTTCGGCGATGGCCAGGCCCAGGCCCGTACCCGCGGTGCCGTCGTGTCGTTGCCGGCCCGATCGCCAGAACCGGGTGGTGGCCAGCGCGAGCTCCTCCGTGCCCAGGCCGGGTCCGTCGTCGGTCACCGTGAGGACCGCGAGCGTGCCTTCGGCGGTACAGCGCAGCGAGATCTCGGCGCCCGGGCCCGCGTACTTGATGGCGTTGTCCACGAGGACGTCCGTGATCTGGGCGAGTTCGCGTTCCGTGCAGGCGGCCGTGAGGCGGGCCGGAGCGGCCCGGAGCGTGAGGCGGGCTCCGGCGCGGTGGGCGACCGGCTCCCAGAGGCGGTGCCGGTCGGCCGCCACGGCCGTGAGGTCGCAGTGGGCGTCCGAGCCGTCGGTCACCGTCAGTTCCCCGGCCCGGTGTTCCGCGGCGGCGAGGGCGAGCATGTCGTCGAGGAGGGTCTCCAGGCGGTCGAGCTCGGTGGTGACCCCGGTGTAGGTGCGGCTCGCCGACGCGGGCAGGTGGGGGTGCAGGGCGTCGACGCGGAGCCGCAGCGCCGCCATGGGGTTGCGCATCTGGTGGGACGTGTCGGCGACGAGCCTGTGCTGCTGCTCCAGGGCCGCCGTGACCGTAAGCGCCATGCGGTTGAAGCCGATCGCGAGTTGGCGCAGTTCGGGCGGGCCGCCGGCTCGGGTCTGTTCGGGCGGGAGTCCCGCGGCGAGCTGGCCGACGGCACGGTCGAGACGGCTCAGCGGGCTGACCACCCACCTCGTCGCCGCCCGGGCTAGGACCGCGCAGGCGACGGCGACCAGAGCGGCGCCCGCGAGGACGGCGGCCCAGCGCCGGGTGATGTCCTCCGCCGCGGTCCCGACCGAGGCCCGCAGCACGACGGCCCCGGAGACCCGGGTCCCGGTGCCCGCGGGCTCGGCGAACATCCGGGATCCCTGCGACCAGGGGCGCAGCGCCCCCGTGGGATGCGCGGCCTGGTTGCGCAGCGCCGCGTCGAGCAGCCGCGCGACGTCGGGGTCGGCGGCCCGCATGCCGCCGGTCTGGACGACGGGGTTGCGGCGCGTGTCGGTGACGACCAGCGGTTCGCCGTACAGCTGTGTGTAGCGTCGCGCCTCGGCTGCGACGGCCGAGGTGTCGCCGGTCGAGGCGGCCTGGTCCATGAGGGAGGCGAAGCGGTCGAGGTCGGCGCTGCGGGCGAGAACCAGTTGCTGGGTGCGGTCGGACGCGGTGAACAGCAGCAGCGGTACGGCGAACGCGGCCACCGCGATCACGACGAACAGCAGGAGTGCGGCCTGGACCCGGGTGCGCACGCGTGGTTTCCCCTCAGTCCTCGAGGTCCCCGAAGCGGTAGCCGAAGCCCCGGATCGTGGTGAGCAGCTCGGGGCGGCGCAGCTTGGCGCGCAGCTGGGTGAGGTGTACGTCGAGGGACCGGGACACGGCGTGGCGGGCGTCGCCCCACACCTCGTCCAGGAGCTGCTCGCGGCTGACCGCCGTCCCCGCACGCCCGGCCAGCACGGCGAGGATGTCGAACTCCTTGGTGGTCAGTTCGATCTCCGCCCCGGCGACCCGCACCCGGCGCGCGTCGAGATCCACCTCGACGTCACCCGCCCGGGCCGTCCGTACGGAGGAGGCGCTCTTCGCCGCGTTCCGCCTGGTGACCGCGTCGATCCGGGCGAGCAGCTCGGCGAGTCGGACCGGCTTGACGAGGTAGTCGTCGGCTCCGAGCCGCAGTCCGCGCACCACCGAGCGCTCGTCTCCGCGGGCGGTGAGCACCACCACCGGCATGTCACTCACCGCGCGCAGGGCGCGCAACACGTCCAGGCCGTCGGTGTCGGGCAGGCCCAGATCGAGAAGCAGCAGGTCGGAGCTGCGGTGGTAGGTCAGCACCTCCCTGCCGTACCGGACCCGCCGGGTGACATGGCCATGGTCGTACAGGACCTCCACGAGCGCCGCGGCCACCCCGTCGTCGTCCTCAGCCAGCAGGATCTGCACCCTGACCACCTTCTTTCGGCCACTCCCGGCCACTGCCTCCAGCCGAATGTAGACCACACCGACCGCGCACTCGTCGGAGTGTTAAGGGGAGGTTAGTTCTGTGTTCGGTCCTCTCGTCCGCCGGTGCGGGACGGAGCCAGGCTGCACGGCACCCAGCAGCCCGAGAAGGACGCCGCAATGATCATTGACTGTCACGGTCACTACACGACAGCCCCGCCGGCCCTGGGGGCATGGCGCACCCGGCAGATCGCCTCCCTCACCGACCCATCGGCCGCCGCCCCGACACGCGCGGACCTGCGTATCGACGACGACGAGCTGCGCGAGACCATCGAGCCGAACCAGTTGCGGCTGATGGACGAACGCGGCATCGACGTGACGGTCTTCTCGCCCCGCGCGTCGTTCATGGCGCACCACGTCGGGGACTTCGAGACCTCCGCCGCCTGGACGGCCCTCTGCAACGAACTCTGTTTCCGCGTCAGCCGGTTGTATCCGGAGCGCTTCGTGCCCGCCGCCATGCTTCCGCAGTCGCCCGGCGTCGACCCGGCGACGTGCCTCCCGGAACTCACCCGCTGCGTGGAGGAGTACGGCGCCGTCGCGGTGAATCTCAACCCCGACCCCTCGGGCGGTCACTGGACCGCGCCGCCGCTCACCGACCGCTCGTGGTACCCCGTCTACGAGAAGATGGTGAAGTACGACATCCCGGCGATGGTCCACGTCAGCACGAGCGTCAATCCCGCCTTCCACACCACCGGCGCGCATTACCTGAATGCCGACACCACGGCGTTCATGCAGCTGGTGCAGGGTGACCTGTTCGCCGATTTCCCGGCCCTGCGCTTCGTCATCCCCCACGGCGGCGGCGCCGTCCCCTACCACTGGGGCCGCTTCCGGGGCCTGGCCATGGCGCTCGGGAAGCCTCCGCTCGAGGAACACGTCCTGCGCAACGTCTTCTTCGACACCTGCGTCTACCACCAGCCCGGCTCGGATCTCCTCTACGACGTCATCCCGGCCCGCAACATCCTCTTCGCCTCGGAGATGATCGGCGCCGTCCGCGACATCGACCCGTGTACCGGCCACCACTTCGATGACACCCGCCGCTACACGGAGGCGGCCAAGCTGCCCGCGGACGACCTCGCGGCGATCCAGGAGCACAACGCCCGCGCCGTGTACCCGCGCCTGGACGGGCTGCTGAAGCGCCAGGGGCGGTGAGGCACATGAGCACTCCCTCCCCCAAGACGCCCGGCTGGCTGGACTGGTACCGGAACCCGTCCACACCGGCCTTCCGGCTGCCGCCGGGGACCGTCGACGCGCACTGTCACGTCTTCGGTCCGCAGGCCGATTTTCCGTTCGCGCCGGAGCGGAAGTACACGCCCTGCGACGGCGGCAAGGAGGATCTGTTCGCGCTCCGCGACCATCTGGGAGTCGACCGCAACGTCATCGTGCAGGCCACCTGCCACGGCGCGGACAACAGCGCCATGCTCGACGCCGTCCGAGCCGCGGGCGGCAGGGCGCGCGGTATCGCGACGGTCCGCCCGGACATCAGCGAGGGCGAGTTGCTCGAACTCGACGCAGCGGGCGTGCGCGGAGTGCGGTTCAACTTCGTACGGCGTCTGGTCGACACCTCGCCCGAGGACGACCTGCACACCATCGCCAGGAAGGTCGCCCCGCTGGGCTGGCACGTCGTCCTCTACTTCGAGAGTGTCGACCTTCCCGAACTGGAGGCTTTCTTCGGGTCGTTGCCCGTCCCGCTGGTGGTGGACCACATGGGGCGACCGGACGTGACCCAGCCCGTGGACGGGCCGCAGTTCACCCGGTTCCTGCGCTTCGTCGACGCCAACGATGTCTGGGTGAAGGTGAGTTGTCCCGAGCGCCTCAGCGTGACGGGGCCCGCCGCCGTGAACGGCGAACGGCACGCCTACACCGACGTCGTCCCCTTCGGCCGCCGCGCCGTGGAGGAGTTCCCCGACCGGGTGCTGTGGGGCACCGACTGGCCGCACCCCAACCTCACCGGCCACATGCCCGACGACGGACTCCTGGTCGACCACCTGCCGCAGGTGGCGGTCACCGCGGAGCAGCGGCACAAGCTCCTCGTCGCCAACCCGATGGGCCTCTACTGGCCCGGCGAGCACGTCTGACATCCCCGAACTCCCCTGTGTTCCCCGTGTATGTCCACCCACTCCGACAAGGGCCGCTCATGCAACACTCCAACGCGCTGAACCGGCTGGACAGGCTTCCGGTATCCCGGTTCCACAAAGTCACCCTGCTCGCCGTCGCCTTCGCCTACTTCTTCGAGTTCGCGGACATCAACAGCTTCGCCACCACCGCGCCGAAACTGATCAAGCTGTGGGGCCTGACGGTTGACCAGGTCGCCTACGTCACCTCGCTCTCGTTCGTCGGGATGTTCCTCGGGGCGATCGTCGCCGGGTCGATCGCCGACCGGTGGGGCCGCAAACGGGCACTGCTGTGGACGACGCTGTTCTTCGGCGTCTCCTCGTTCGCCGCGGTCTTCTCCTGGGACCTCGTGTCCCTCGGCGTGTTCCGCGTCCTGACCTCGGCGGGGCTGTCCGCGATGACCGTCGTGGGGGTCGTCTACGTCAACGAGATGTACCCGTCGGCGATCCGTGGCAAGTACCAGGCGTACGCCATCGTCATCGGCATCTGCGGAACGCCCGTCACCAACCTCATTGCCAGCGCCGTCGTCCCGCTCAACGACTGGTCGTGGCGGCTGGTCTACCTCTGGGGCTCGCTGGGCATCCTGCTCGTACTGTTCACCCGGCACCTCAAGGAGTCACCCCGCTGGCTGGAGAGCAGGGGAGAACACGCCAAGGCGGACGCGGTCCTCCGGGAGATCGAGGAGAGCGTCACGGCGGAGAAGGGTCCCCTTCCCGAGCCCGCGCCCCCGGTCGACGAGACACCGTCGACGAAGGCGCCCCTGCGGTTGCTCCTCCAGAAGAAGTACCTGTTCCCG
The DNA here is from genome assembly GCF_042880655.1 of Streptomyces sp. NPDC058295. NCBI lineage: Bacteria > Bacillati > Actinomycetota > Actinomycetes > Kitasatosporales > Streptomycetaceae > Streptomyces > Streptomyces sp. NPDC058295. The sequence continues at coordinate 10,524 of NZ_JBHVYO010000029.1, read as the reverse complement.
ACGCTGCTGCTCACGGTGTTGTGGACGACGCAGACCATCGGCTTCTTCGGCTACTCCAGCTGGGCACCCACCCTGCTGGCCAAGGAGGGCTTCAGCGTCGAGAAGTCCGTCTTCTACGTGGCCCTGACCACGGTCGGCGCACCGCTCGGCTGCTATCTGGCCTCCCTGGTCACCGACCGCTTCGAGCGCAAGTGGTGCCTGGTCGCCTTCGGCACGGTGATCGCGCTCTGCGGTCTGCTGTACGGGCTCACCTTCAACCCGGTCCTCATCATCGTGTTCGGGTTCCTGGTGAACCTCTTCGAGCGCGGCTACACCGCCCTCGCCTACGCCTACTCCCCCGAGCTCTTCGACACCCGAAGCCGCTCCCTGGGCACGAGCGTCTCCTACGGCCTGGGACGGCTGTCGAACGCCGCCGGTCCGCTGATCGTCGCGGCGCTCTACAACGGCCACGGCTATCAGAGCGTCTTCTACTTCATCGCCGGCACCTGGCTGTTCGGCGCGATCGCCCTGGCCGCCTTCGGCACCCGTACGCGCTCGACCCGCCTCGCCCAGGCGGAGCGGCAACGCGTGAGCCTGCCCGCCTGAGGCCGCCCGGTCCACCGGAGGATCACACCGGTCAGGTCTGCTTCTCCATCCTGATGGCCTGGCGGAGTTCCTCGCTCGCCGCTCCCGGTTCCCGCCGCTGGATCTCCAGCAAAGCGGCGGCGATGGCGTCGAGCTTGCGTTGGATGGCGTGCTCGGCTCGCCGTTCGGAATTCTTGAGCAGTGCCAGGAGCAGCAGCGAGACGGCGGACATCGTCTCGCCCACCAACAACAGCCAGGGCGTGGGCAGCTTCAGTGCGTGCGCGGCGATCGCGGCGGCGACCAGAACGAGGCACACGCCGAAGAAGGCGGGAGAGCTGGTGAAGTTCGAGGCGTTTTCGGCCAGGCGGGTGAACCGCCCCGGCCGGTCGCCGTCCCGGTGCGCGGGGTGCTGTGGTGCCATCAGGTCACCGGCGGTCTTCACGAAGCCGGCCGGTCGGCAGGAGCCCCCAGGGCCCAGCCGGAGACATCGCCCAGCCGGCCACGCCACAGCGGAGCGGTCGCGGTCCCGGGCACGGACAGGAACGTGACGTCGACGAGATGGATGAACCCGTGCAGCCCGTCCCCCGGCCCCGGCTCCGCATCGGCCTCCTTCAGGGCGGACCGGATGGTGTGCGCCAGATGTGCCATGTGGTCGGCCGCGTCCTCCGCTCCGGTGGCCGTCGACACCACGTGCTCCCAGCGGTCGGCCCACGTGCGGGACCCGACCAGGTTCCCCGCGACGATTCCACCGGGCGTGGTCAGGCAGATCTTGAGGGCCGCCTCGGGCTGCGCGTCGACCAGCCGCAGCAGGATCTCCAGATGGGCGTCGATCGGCGGGAGCGCGGCGCCGCTTTCGCTCACCACAGGTCCTCTCTGGTACATGCCCGGGGCCCGGGGAGGGCGTCCGCGCCCCCGGCCACGAGTTCTGGGTATCGGGTGTCGAGTGTCGGGTGTCGGTCTCAGTTGGTGGTGAGCATGCCGGCGCGCAGGCGCTTCAGAGTGCCGGAGAGCAAGCGCGACACGTGCATCTGCGAGCAACCGAGCCGTTCGCCGATCTGCGCCTGGGTCAGCTCCTCGACGAACCGCCAGTGGAGGATGTGCCGTTCACGCTCGTCGAGCTGGGCGAGCAGTGGCGCCAGCGTGTGGAAGTCCTCCACCAGTTCCATGGCCGCGTCGTCGGACCCGAGGAAGTCCGCCAGTGCCGTCTCGCCGTCGGGGCCGCCGCCGATGGTGGCGTCCAAGGAGGCGGAGTTGTAGCCGTTGGACGCCACCCGGGCCTCGATGACCTCCTCCTCGGTCAGGTCCATCAGCTCCGCCAGCTCCTTGACCGTGGGGGTCCGGCCCATACGGCTCTGGAGCTCCTCGGTGGCCTTCGCCAGCTGCACGCGTGCCTCTTGCAGACGGCGCGGCACATGCACCGACCAGGAGGTGTCTCGGAAGAAGCGCTTGATCTCACCGACGATGTACGGGATGGCGAAGGAGGTGAACTCCACCTCACGGGATATCTCGAACCGGTCGATGGCCTTGATCAGCCCGATGACGCCGACCTGGACGATGTCCTCCATCCCGTCCGCACCGCCCCGGTTGCGGAACCGGCCGGCCGCGAAGCGGACCAGGGACATGTTCATCTCGATCAGCGTGTTGCGCGCGTACTGGTGCTCCGGCGTGCCTTCCTCCAGCACCGCCAGCTTCGCGAAGAACAGCTTCGACAGGCTGCGGGCGTCCTTGGGCGCCATCTTGCCCGGTTCGGGGACCACAGGCAGTGCCGCTGTCGTCTGCTCCTCGGCCGCCTGCGCGATCGTCGTCGTCATCTGTGATCTCCCCACCCTGCCGGTGCCCTGCGTTCGAGCCGATGTCGCCGCGTCTACCCCCTCACTCGCAGAGCATGCACATGCCCGGCAGAAGTGCCTGGGCGGACGGGCAGGAACTTGCTGTCCCGTCGGCCCGGAACGCTGTAGGCCGGTACGTCGGGGAGGGAGGAACCCAACCTCTGTTCGGTGGGGGACCGGGCCGGATCCGCATCCGCATCCGCCCTACGCTTCACGCACGAGCGATGAGTGCCGGCGACGAACACGGTCTGTCCTGGTAGGACGCACATCATCGCCGACATCTCGGTTTCCCTCGACGGCTCCGTCACCGGTCCCGACCCCGGCCCGGACAACGGTGTGGGCACCGGCGGCGAGGATCGTCGCCCCCTCCACACGTGGGCGTTCTCCGACGACCCCGACGACCACCGGATCCTGCGCGAGGGGACCGCCCGCTCGGGCACGGTCGTCCTCGGCCGTCGGCTCTTCGAACTGGTCGACGGGCCGAACGGCTGGAACGACGACTGCGGCTACGGCGCCGGTGAAATCGCCAAGCCCGTGTTCGTCGTCGTGACGAGCTCGCCGCCGGAGTCGATCCGGCTCACCGACCTCGACTGGACGTTCGTCACCACCGGTCTGCCCGACGCCGTCACCGACGCGCGTGCCGGTCGCCGAGGCGGCGTCCTCGGCGACCGGCACCGACCTCGACGTCGTCCTCATGGGCGGCGGCGCCACGATCGGTTCGGCGCTCGCCGCCGGGCTGGTCGACACTCTGTCGCTGCACCTCGCCCCCACGATCCTGGGCGCCGGGACGCCCCTGTTCACCGGCGGCGTCCCGCGCACGCTGGTACAGCGGAGCGTGACCTCGACCTGGACCGCGACCCACCTGACGTACGACATCCTCTGATCCCGGGCCTCTCGTCCACCGGTCGGCTGATGCTTCCAACACCCCATCCGCCATGGACAGTTGAGTGAATCCGGCACCCCGCGTACCGGGCTGGATCACTCCGTTTGGCATGACCCGAAACGGGTACGCTGGCGGGCGTATCAGCATCGCTCTCCCCACACGGAAACGCGAGGCCCCCACGTGCTCAAAGCTCCCCCCACGTCCAAACACTCGATACGGACCACTCCCCCGGCCGCGGCGATGCCCTCACCAAGATGTTCGTCCGAGGAGTCGGGACCCGGTCATCAGCGGTGATGCCGCCCCGGTACGCCGTGACCCTGATGGCGGTCATCCAGGCCGGGTTCGCCATCATCGGCGTCGCCAACCTGATCAAGGCGTCGCACACCCCGCAGAGCCTCTCGATCTCCTGTGTCGTGGTGGGCTGTTGCTATGTGCTCCAACTTGCGCACTGTTCCCCCCAGGTGCGTACCCGCCTGCGGCACATCAGATGGACGCTGGCCGCGCAGGCCGCGCTCTCCTTCGCGCCGGTTCCCCTCCTCGGCCATGAGTCGGGGGCCATGTGCGGATTCCTCGCCGGGGCCTGCACGGTCGTCCTCCAGCCCAGGCTGTCCCACATCCTCTTCTGTCTTATCTCCCTGGCGGTGTTCGTCATCGCGCTCGGCACCGGGGACGACCTCTACACCGCCGCGTTCATGCTCTTGTCCTGCGTGTCCATCGGTCTCATCTCCCACGCCCTGAGCCGACTGGTCGACCTGGTGACGGAGCTGCATCGGCGGCGGGAGGAATCCGCCTGGGTGGCGGTGTCCCAGGAACGCATCCGCTTCACCCAGGACCTGCACGACCTGTTCAGCTACAGCCTCTCCGCGATCACCCTCAAGACCGAGCTGGCCAACAGGCTGATCGGCAGGGACGACGCACAGGCCCGGAAGGAGCTCTCCGAGTCCCTTCAGATCACCCGCGCCGCCCTGGCCGATGTGCGGCGGGTGGTGCACGGCAAGCGGTCCCTGCATCTGCTCGACGAGGTCGAACGCGGCAACCGCGTCCTGCACGCCGCGAACATCGAGGTTTCCACGGAGGGCGACTTCCGGCACATCGAACCGCGGATCGGCAGCGTGCTCGCGGTGGTGCTGAGGGAAGCGGTCACCAATATTCTGCGGCACAGCCAGGCGAGCCGGTGCCGGATCACGCTGGGAACCTGCTCCACCGGGCCCGGGTCCGGGCACCAGATCGAGCTGGTCGTGGCCAACAATGGCGCGGTCGGCTCACCCGAACCGCCGGGCATGACCGCCGAGTTCGACGACCGGTACGGCGGCAACGGCCTCGACCACATGGCTGCGCGCGTCGAGAAGATCGGCGGCGTGCTGCAAACCGACGCCGCAGACGGCTGGTTCGTCCTGAAGGTCTGCTGCCCGACACAGTCCCCCGCCGCGCTCCAGGTCGCCTGCCCCGGGCCTCCGACGACTTTCGAGCACCGCTCGAGGAGTCACCAGCAGGGTCGGTGACCGAGGGCGGCCGGCCCGGGCTCCATCGGTCACCGACCGCCCGGTCATGGCTCGCCGTCGGCTCGGAGGGGACCATTGGAACAGCAGAAGAAGCTGACTCCGCACATGAAACACTACGAGGAGTTCGCCACCGGTGACATCTGCTGGGCGCCGTACGTCATGTTCTTCAACCGGCCCGGTCACCGCTCACCCGCGATCAACACGGACGCGGGTGGCTTCCGCCACTCCGTAGGGGAGCGCGGTTCCTTCTCGCTCAGGGAGAACCTCCCCGACGGGCCGGTGAGCCTGATGCTGGGGGCCTCCCCCGCCTTCGGCCTCGGTGCGACCGACGACGCACACACCATCCCGTCGCTGCTGTCCCAGGGGCCGTCGTCCGTGCCATGGCTCAACCTCGCCGCCCCGGCGTTCAACTCCACCCAGGAAACGCTGCTGTTCCTCATGCACCGGGGCGAACTGCCCGCGGTACGGGACATCGTCGTCTACTCGGGACTCAACGACCTGGTGGTAGCCGGACTTCCCGCCGCCGACAGCGGCTACGGGCAGTTCTTCTTCTCCGGCGAGTTCTTCCACCAACTGGGTGTTCCCACGCTCGGTCAGCACACCCAGCAGCCCGGCTGGGCCCAGGGACGGCTCGCCCAGGCGGCACGCCGCCTCAGCGGTGAGGCCCGGCAGGAGCAGGAGAAGCAGGCCCTGGCCGACCCGGAGCGCCGCATCGACATCGCGGCCCGCGCGACCGAACGCGATCTCGCCCGGCTCGTCGAACTCGCCGCCCCGACCGGGGCCCGGGTGCGCTTCGCCCTCCAGGCCACCGCGTCGTGGAGCCGTAAGCGCCTCACCGCGCAGGAACGCCTCCTCATCGAGGAGAACTACAGCAAGCGTTCGCAGATGTGGAACCTCTTCCAGCCGATCCTCGACCCGGCGGTGCACGCTTCCTACGCGCAGCGCCTGGAGACCGTCTGCAAACAGATCGGTGTGCCGTTCCTCGACGTCAACGAGGCGCTCAACGTCTCGCCCCACCGGGACGCGTGGCTGTTCGTCGACCAGACGCACCACACGGACGAGGGCAGCCGCGTCGTGACCGACATCCTGCGGACCGAATTCGCCCTGCGCTGAGCACGCCCCGCCGCGCGCGGTGCGCCCCCGTCCTCCCACTGCGAGGTGACCAGCATGTTCCGAAAGCTCTTCGCGCTGTTCAAATTCCGCAAGAACCGGCGACGGCGCAAGGACAACTCCATCTACCCGATGTTCTGAGGGAAGGTGTCGCTCCGTCATGTCCTCCCACTACAGAACGCTGTATCTGCGTGCTCTCTCCCCCGACGCCCTCTCCCGGCTCACACCGCAGGACGTCCGGGTACTTCCCGCCGTCGACGCGTACACCGACCCCGAACGTGCCGAGGAGGAACTGTCGGCGCTGACCGAGGAGGCCACCCGGTGGAGCACGGGGGAAGCGGACCGCTTCACCGGCTTGTTCCCGAGCGTGGCCGGCCCCGCGCCGGACGAACGGCAGGAAGCGGTCCGCCGGGTCCTGCGCAACTGTGCGCCCCTGGCACTGAGCGCGGGGGCCTGGCTTCAGTGGCTGTCGAGCCCCGGCAACTCCGAGACGGAACCCGTCCTGCGGAGCCTGACGCTGTACGCCACGGACGTAGGCGTCGGCATGCCGCTCTCCGACCGTGGCACCGACTACCGCGAGTTGCTGAGGCGGCACGGCGTCGCGGAGGAACAGCCCGGTGTGCGGCTCGCGGGCAGTGAGTACATCGACGGCTTCAGCTTCCGGCTGCCCGCCATGCTGCTGATGATGAGCCGCCTCCCCGACACCTACCGGTCCCAGTTGCTCGGCGCGGACCTGTGCCTGCGCCATGTCCGCGTACTGCCCCCGCTGGCTTCCGCCTTGCGCGCCACGGACACCTCGCGAGACGTCACCGAGGCTCTCGACCTGGGCGGGCTGCGGCCCGGTGCGCCGGCCACCGGACGCGACCTGTCGTGGGCCGCCGTGCGGGCGCACCTGGCCGCCGAGGCCGGAGCGGGCTCCACGCGGACGGACAACGCGGCCGGCCGGGTGCTCGCGGGATTCCGCTGGGCCCTCCAGGAAGTACGAACCTGGAGTGAGCGGCTGTACCGCGAGACCGCGCTCTCCCTCCACCCCGACTACGGGGTCTGGCGGCTGATCCACACGCGGGCCCGCCAGGCGGCGGTCTACCATTCCGGTTTCCGGCTCGAAGGGCGCCCGCTGTCCGAGTGGTTCGCCGATGTGGACGCCGGACCGACACCGTTCCTGGCCGCACTCGCCCGTAGCCGTCTGGTACGCCCCGGGAAGCCCGAGAACAGCCCACTGCTGGGGCGGCTCATCGGCCCGAAGGGCCCCATGTTCCGCATCTTCACCGAGGAGGAGCTCGCCGTCCTGCGGCGCTGGATCCGGCTGCTGCCGGAACCGGGGTCCGTGCTCCACCCCGTGGCCGGCGCCGGCCACGATCCCCACGGCGAACTGCACCGGGTGCAGGCCGACTGGCCCGCCCAGGGGGACGCGGCGACCCGGGTGGCGGCCGACGGGACTGCGCCGCCGGACCGGCAGCCCTCGGGCACGGCGCGCAGGCCCTCGCTGACGCCCCGGACGGCACGCGCCGCCTATCTGCCGCTGCTGAGCCGGTCCGACGCGCCCGGCGTACGGGACTTCGCGTACGCCTACGCGACGCGCTGGCTGGCACGCTCCCAGTACGCCATGAACCGCGCGTCGAAGGGCGGGCTGCCGGCCCGTTGGGACCGCGACAACGGGCTCCGCGGCTGGCTCGCCCGCGCGCACGACCAGCACGCGGAGGTCTTCGAGGAGAGCCAGGTCGCTCTGCCCAGCCGCGCCGAACTGGTCGACTCCACCCTTCAGTTGGCGCCACTCATCATGATCGACGGCGGTTGGTTGCAGGGCTTCACCGACTATCGCCTCGCCTCCTCCCGGGTCGGTCATTTCCTCTTCCGCACCTACTGGGACGAACTCGGCAACGGTGAGCGGGACCTCAACCATCCGCGCATCTACCGTGCCTTGCTGCGCCAGATGGACATCGACCTGCCGCCCACCGCGTCGCCCGAGTTCACCGCCTGGAGCACGCTGCGGGACGAGTCCTTCGCCATGCCGGTGTTCTGGCTCAGCGTCTCCCGCTTCCCCGAGGAGTTCATGCCGGAGATCCTCGGGCTCAATCTGGCGATGGAGCTGTCCGGGGTGGGGGGCAGTTACCGCGACGCGCGCGTGGCCCTGCGACACCACGGCTTCAGTACCCAGTTCGTCGATCTGCACAACACCATCGACAACGTGGCCACCGGGCACTCCGCGTGGGCGGCCGACGCTATCGACGGTTACCTCGCCGACCTGCCCGCGGTGTCCGGACCCGGTGGGGAGGCCGATGCGTGGGAGCGCATACGGATCGGCCATCGCTCCCTCAATCCGCCCGCGGGGCGGTCCGCCGAGCTGTACGCCACGCTGCGTGCCCGGCGCCGTTCCGCATCCGCCGCCCGCCTCGCGCGCGCCTCCCTCTGAAACCGAGGAGCCGAGCCCATGTCCCCCCAAGCCCCGGTCTTCACCGTTCTGGGTCTGTCCGCCTACTACCACGACAGCGCGGCCGCTCTCGTCGGCCCCGCCGGGATCCTCGCCGCCGCCCAGGAAGAACGCTTCAGCCGGCGCCGTCACGACCCTTCCTTCCCCGAACTCGCCCTTCGTTACTGCCTGGACGAGGCGGGGATCGGCATCGCCGACCTGGACGCCGTCGCGTACTACGAGCGCCCGGACCTCAAGTTCCGGCGTGTCATGGCGACGTACCTCGGCACCGCTCCCCGCTCCTGGAGCTCGTTCCGGGAGGTGATGCCCGGCTGGCTGAGCTGGAAGCGGCGTGCGCTGACCACGGTGCACGAGCGCCTTCAGGAGCTGGCGTCCGGCCCCGTGCCCGAGGTCAGGGCCTTCGGACACCACGAGTCGCACGCAGCGTCCGCCTATCTGCCCAGCCCCTACGAATCCGCGGCCGTGCTCTGCGTGGACGGTGTGGGCGAGTGGACGACGACGTCGATCTGGCACGGCGTGGACGGGAACGTCGTGCCCGTCGCCGAGCTGTCCTTCCCGCACTCGCTGGGGATGCTCTACTCAGCGTTCACGTACTTCTGCGGATTCAAGGTCGACTCGGGCGAGTACAAACTCATGGGGCTCGCTCCCTACGGACGGCCCCGCTACGCTCCGCTGATCCGGGAACGGCTCGTCGACATCAAGGAGGACGGTTCGTTCCGCCTCGACATGCGCTGGTTCGCGTTCCTGTACGGCCACGTGATGACGGGCCGCGCCTTCGAGGAGCTGTTCGGCGGGCCGCGCCGCGAACCCGAGAGCCCGCTCACCCAGCGGGAGTTCGATCTCGCCGCGTCGGTGCAGGCCGTCACCGAGGAGATCATGCTCAAGCTGGCACTCGCGGCACGCCGCCTCACCGGGGAACGACGCCTGTGCATGGCCGGCGGTGTGGCGCTCAACTGCGTCGCGAACGGAAAGATCGCCGAGGCAGGCATCTTCGACGAGCTGTGGGTCCAGCCCGCCGCCGGTGACGCGGGCGGGGCTCTCGGGGCGGCTCTCCTCGCGCAGCGGGGACCCGCCCGGGCCCGGACCCACACCCGGTCGGGCGGCGACGCGATGCACGCGTCCCGGCTGGGCCCCGGATACGACGACGAGGACATCCAGACGTACCTCGACGCCTCTGCCATTCCCCACCGCCGCCTCGGCCCGGAGCAGATCAGCCGCGCGGTGGCGGGGCAGCTCGCGGAGGGGAGGGTCGTGGCCTGGTTCCAGGGCCGCATGGAGTTCGGCCCCCGTGCGCTCGGCGCCCGGTCGATCCTGGGTGACCCACGCGATCCGGCGATGCAGTCCGCGATGAACCAGAAGATCAAGTTCCGGGAGTCGTTCCGGCCCTTCGCCCCCGCGGTGCTGGCCGAACGGGCCGCCGAATACTTCCGATTGGAGCAGCCGAGTCCGTACATGCTGATCGTGGCGCGGATCGCCGCGCAGCAGCAGCTGGCGACGGGGGCCTCCGAGCACGTCGACGGCCTCGACCTGCTCAAGGTCGCCCGTTCCACGATTCCCGCCGTCACCCACGTCGACCACTCGGCTCGCGTGCAGACCGTGAGCGCGGAGCACGACCCCGCCTTCCACCGGCTGCTCACCGAGTTCGACCGGCTCACCGGCTGCCCGGTCCTCGTCAACACGTCGTTCAACGTGCGGGGCGAGCCCATCGTGGCGACACCCGAGGACGCCTACCGCTGTTTCATGCGGACGAACATCGACACGCTGGCCATGGGCGGCTTCCTGATCGAGAAGGCCCAGCAGCCCGCGTGGTCGGAGGACGACAACTGGCGCGAACTGATCCCGCTGGACTGAACTTCCCACTTCGAGAGGGCCTCACCATGGATGCGCTCCGCCGCGCCTGTGTCTTCGTGCTGCTTGCCGTGAGCTATCTGTTCGTCCTCGTCCCCGTCGGCCTCGTCACGCGGTTGGTGCGCGACCCCCTTGACCGCGCGCTCCGCCCGGGAGCCCGGACCTACTGGAACCGGCCTCGTGCCTGAACACACGGACTTCCGGTCCGTCCTGGTCATCGGCTCCGGCTCCGCCGTCGACGGTGGGGCCGCCCTGGCCGACCACTCCGGTACCCAGGCGTGCCGTGTCCTGCGTGCCGAGGGGCTGCGGGTCATCCTGGTCAACTCCAACCCGGCGACGATCATGACCGATCCGGAG
>NZ_JBHVYO010000028.1:0-110134 GCF_042880655.1 Streptomyces sp. NPDC058295 | reverse complement strand
CGTCATGCCGTCGCGTATCGCCGTGGAGCCGGTCAGGACGCCGGCTGCTCCACCTCGGTGCCGGTCTTGCCGTCCACCGCCGCGGTGAGCTGCGGCACCAGGCGGTCGATGACGTAGGGCAGGCTCAGCACGGTCGACAGCGACACCGCGTTGCCGTAGTCGCCGGTCTCCTGGATGAAGACCTCACGGCCCTGCTTCACCACGTTCAGGTCGGAGTAGATCTTGTCGCTGTGCAGCTTGGTGACCGCCGTGGTGAGGTCCGGCACGATCCACACGGCGACGTCCTGGTCGAGCAGGTCGAAGCGCTCCTTGCTGATGTTGGCGCCGAACGTGTCCCCGATCACCTTGTCCAGGTCCTTCGGCAGGGTGAAGCCGAGGCCGGACAGGATCCGCGAGCGGGTGTCCTGGCTGCCGTAGACGAACGTGCCCTCGTACGGGGTCGCCATGACGGCCGTGGCCCCGGCGAAGGCGGGGTTGGCCTTCCTGGCCGCCGCGAACTTGTCCTCGACGCCCGACACGAGCGTCTTGGCCTCGGTCCCCTTGCCGAGCGCCTTGCCGATCTCCTCGGTCTGCTGCTGCCACGGCACGCCGTAGTCGTTGTACGCCTTCGGCTGGGCGACCACCGGCGCGAACTTCGACAGGCTCTCGTACTGGGCCTTGGTCAGGCCCGAGTACACGGCGAGGATGAGATCGGGCTTCAGCGCGGCGATCTTCTCCACCTGGGGGCCGGTGCCGGTGCCGGTGAGGACGGTCGGCGCCGCCGCGCCGCCCAGCTTGTCCTCGGCCCACGGGCCGATGGCGCCCTGGTAGCCGCCGAGCCACTCGGTCGTGCCGACCGGCACCTTGCCCAGCGCGAGGACGGCGTCCTGGTCGGTGAGACCGACGGTGACGATCCGCTTCGGCTCGGACTCGATCGTCGTACTGCCGTACTTGTGGCCGAGGGTCACGGGGAAGGCGCCGGCGGCGGACGAGGAGTCCGACCCCTTCGCGCCGGAGGACGAGGAACCGGAGCCGGAGTCGCCGCAGCCGACGGCCGCGACGGCGAGCAGGACTACGGAGGCGAGCAGGCCGGACAGCCGTGAGGCTCTGATGGCGCGGGGCATCGGATGATCCTTCTGTTCGTCGCGGTGCGTTCGGCGGGGGGTGGCCGGTTCCGGGGCGGGGGGATGGCGGGCAGGGTTCTCGTCAGGGGCCGTCCGGGGCGGGGGAGCGGCTGCCGGACCAGGCGTGCCACAGGGTGGCGTACGCGCCGTCGGCGGTGAGCAGTTCGTCGTGCGTGCCGCTCTCCACGACCCGGCCGTCACTGAGGACGACCACCCGGTCGGCGGTGGCGGCCTGGCTGAGCCGGTGCGCCACGACCAGCGCCGTACGGCCCCGCAGCGCCTGCTCGGCGGCCTCGTCGAGCTGGCGGGCGCCCGAGCTGCCCGCCTCGGCGGTCGCCTCGTCGAGGACCACGACCGGTGGGTCGGCCAACAGGAGCCGGGCCAGCGCGAGTTGCTGGGCCCGGTCGGCGGTGAGCCGGTGTCCGCCGTCGCCGACGACGGTCTGAAGGCCCTCCGGCAGCGCCTCGGCCCAGCCCAGGGCGCCCACCGTGGCCAGCGCCTCGCGCAGCTCCTCGTCGTCCGCCTGGGGGCGGGCCAGCCGCAGGTCGTCGGCGAGCGGCCCGGCGAAGACGTGCACCTCCTGCGTGACGAGCCCCACCAGGCGGCCGGACTCGTCCGGTTCGACGCCGCCGACGTCGATCCGTCCGCTCTCCGGCCGGTGCAGCCCCGCCACCAGCTTCGCGAGCGTCGTCTTGCCCGCCCCGGTCGTACCGACCAGCGCGACCCGTTCCTTGGGCCGGATCTCCAGATCGACGCCGTGCAGCACCGGGCGGCCGGGCACATACGCGTGGGAGACGGCGGTCAGTGTCACGGACGGGGCACCGGCGGCGGTCGAACGGTCCTCCGCGTGCCCGGCGAACGTGGACACCGGCTCGTCCACCACCCCGACCAGCCGGGCCAGTCCCGCCGTCGCCGACTGGGCGTCGTCGAGCAGCACGAGCGCGGTGTTCACCGGTCCGAAGAGGCTGTGGAAGTACAGCGCGGCGGCCGTGGCGGTGCCGACCGAGGCGGAGCCGGAGCGCACCAGCAGGAACCCGGTGACCAGGACGGCGCTGAGGCCCGCGTACTCGGCGATGTGCAGACGGCTGTAGAAGCGCAGCACCAGCTGCACCCCGCGCATCGTCAGTTCCACCGACGCCCGCGAGCGGTCGGTGACCCGCCGGGTGTGGCCGGCCTGGAGCCGGTACGCCCGTACGGTCCGCGCCCCGCCGATGGTGTCCAGCAGCTGCTGCTGCTGGGCCCCGGTGGCGATGCGCTCCTTGGCGTACAGGGGCACGGCGTTGCGCACGTACCACCGCGCGGTGTGCGCCTGTACGGGCAGGGCGACGAGCGCGGCCAGCAGGAACCGCCGGTCCAGCACGGCGAGGGCGCCCAGGGTCAGCACGATCGACAGCGCGGAGCGCGCCAGTTCGGGCAGGGCGCCGCGCACCGCGTCGGCGACCCGGGACACGTCCCGGGTGACCCGGGCGTTGAGGTCGCCGGAGCCCGCCTTCTCCAGCCGTCCCAGCGGCAGGGAGAGCGCACGTTCCACGAACAGCTCGCGCAGCCGGGCGAGCACGGTCTCGCCGAGCCGGGACACCAGCGACATGCCCAGCGCGGTCGTGACGCCCTGCACCACGGCGACCCCGGCCAGCGCGAGGACGGGCAGGGTCAGCGCGTCGGGGGAGCGCCGCTCGGTGACCACGTCGACGATGTGACCGAGCAGGGGCTGGGTGAGCAGCCCGACGGAGGTGGCGAGCACCATCAGCCCGAACCCGGCCCAGGCCAGCCCCCGATGCGGCCGCAACAACTCACGCACCGCGGCCCGGGTACGGGCGGGACTCGCCGTCGGCAGCAGGGCCCGATCGGCTTCCCCCTGCCCGGCCGCTGTCTGCCCTGTCTCTGTCCGCCCTGTCTCTGTCCGCGCGGCTTCCTTCCGCGCGGCTTCCGTCTGTTCCGTCGTCACGCCAGCACCGCCGTCCGGTAGGTCGCGTCGGCCTGTACGAGTTCGGCGTGGGTGCCTTCGGCGCCGACCCGGCCGCCGTCGAGGAGGACCACCCGGTCGGCGACGGCGAGCAGCGCCGGGCTGTTGGTCACCACGACCGTGGTGCGGCCGCGCCGGATCTCGCGCAGCCCCTCGGCGATGCGTGCCTCGGTCACCGCGTCCACGGCCGTCGTCGGATCGTGCACGACCAGGACGGGCGGTTCGGCGCGCAGGGCACGCGCCAGCAGGACGCGCTGGCGCTGACCGCCCGACAGGGACCGGCCGCCCTCGCCGACACCGGTCGCGGCGCCGTGCGGCAGGGAACGGGCCACCTCGTCGGCGTGCGCGGCGGCCATGGCACGCTCCGTCCGCGGATCCGCCGCCTCGTCCGCCGTCCCGCCCGCCTCGGCGTTCTCCGCCGGGCCGCCGCGCGACTCCGCTTCCGGAGTCACGTTCGCGGCCAGCGAGCCGTCGAACAGCACGGCGTCATGGGCGGCCACCAGCACCGCCGCCCGCAGCCCCGCCGGATCGAGTCGGGTCAACGGCACACCGTCCAGTTCCACCGAACCCGACTCCGGGTCGGTCTCCCGTCCCAGGCAGCGCAACAGGGCCTCGGCGGAGGCCGGATCCGTCACGGCGATCCCGGTCAGCCGCCCGGCCGACAGGTCGAGGTCGACGCCGTCCGGCCCGCCGAGCCGCACCCCGCGCAGCCGCAGCTCCCCGCGCACCGGGTCCGGCACCGGGGCCTGACCGCCCACCACGGCGGGTGCCGCGGCGAGGACCTCCGCGACCCGGGCGGCCGAGGCCCGGCCCTGCGCCAGTTCGGCGTTGACCCAGGCGAACGTCTCCAACGGCCCCAGCAGGAACAGCGCGAGACCCACCGCGGACACCAGCTGCCCGAGCGTGAGCGAGCCGTCGAGCGCCAGCCGTCCGCCGACCAGCGCTATCAGCGCGATGAACCCACCGGTCAGGGCGAGGACGAGCCCGGTCTGCCAGGACTCGGCACGTGCCGCGCGCAGGGTGGCCGCGAGCGAGGCACGGCTGGTACGGCGGTACCGCTCGACGGCCGCCTGCTGAGCGCCCAGCCCCTTCAGCACCCGGAGCCCGGCCACCAGGTCGGCGGCCACGCCCGAGGCGTGGGCGGCCCGGTCCTGCTCGGCCTCGCTGCGGCGCTCCAGAGGCTTGCTCAGCAGATGCCCCAGCCACAGCAGCACCGGCGTGCCCAGCAGCACGATCAGCCCGAGCGGCACGGACGTCAGCAGCAGCCACACGGCGCTGGCGGTCATGCCCGCGACCGCCCACATCCCGCTCATCAGCGCCATGTTCACCGCGCCGACGCGCTTGGCGTCCTCGGTGGCGACGTTGGCCAGCTCGCCGGGCAGCCGTCCCTCCTCGGCGCCGCCGCGGGCGTCGAGCACCCGGCGCACGATCGCCAGGCGAAGGGTGTGCGCGGCCTCTTCGGCACCGCGCTCACCGGCTCGCGCGCCCAGCCGGAAACTCCACGACAGTGCCACGTACATCCCGGCCAGGACGACCAGCCAGAGGGCGAGCCGCCCGGCGTCCTGTCCGGCCACGGCCTGGTCGATGACGACACCGATGAGCACCGGTACCAGGGCTTCCCCCAGTTGGTGCACACACCCGAGCGCCGCCCCGAGGCCGACGCGCCGCGCCTGCCCCCTGACCGAGCGCGTCAGGACGTCCCGCCCCGACTGTTCCCCTGATCTCACCAGCCACCCTCCGGAAACCGGTCAACTTAGGCAAGGCTACTCTAAGTAAAGGCGGGCGAGTCAATGCCCTGGCGGCCCGCCGCACCGCGCGGAGTGCTCCCGGGCGACGAGACCGGCGGGGCCGGGCCGGGAGCCGGTGTGCTTCAGTGGGCGCCGTGACCATCCCCGGCCGCGCCGCTCGGGCCCTGCTCTCCGGAAGGGACCGGACGCCGTGCACGTACTGATCCTGGGCGGGACCACCGAGGCCCGTCGCCTCGCCGAACTCCTGGCGGCCGACGCCGTGCCCGGGCTCCGCGTGACGACCTCCCTGGCCGGACGGGTGGCCGCGCCCCGGCTGCCGCCCGGCGCGGTGCGCGTGGGCGGCTTCGGCGGGGCCGAGGGGCTCGCCGTGTGGCTGGTCGAGCAGAAGGTCGACGCGCTCGTCGACGCCACCCACCCCTTCGCCGGGACCATCAGCCGCAACGCGGCGAAGGCCGCGGCCGACGCCCGGGTCCCGCTGCTCGCGCTGCGCCGCCCGGGCTGGGTCCCGGTGCCGGGTGACGTCTGGCACGAGACCGGTTCCCTGGCGGAGGCCGCCGCACTGCTGCCCTCGCTGGGCCGACGGGTGTTCCTCACCACCGGGCGCCTGGGGCTGGCCGCCTTCGCCGCCCTGGACGACCTGTGGTTCCTCGTACGCTCCGTCGACGCACCCGGGGCGCCGGTCCCGTCCCGCATGCAACTGCTGCTCGACCGCGGGCCCTTCACGCTCGACGGGGAGCGCGAACTGCTGCGCCGGCACCGGATCGACGTGGTCGTGACCAAGGACAGCGGGGGAGCGGCCACCGCCCCGAAACTGGCCGCCGCCCGTGCGGCGGGGCTGCCCGTGGTCGTGGTCCGCCGACCTCCGGTCCCCGCGGGAGTCCAGGTCGCGGCAGCGCCGGAGCAGGCCCTGCAATGGCTCAGGAACGCCGAACGGGGAGTCGGGTAGCGGACGCTGATGCCGCGTCAGAGGGACGGTACGGCGCCCAGGAAGCGTATGTGCGGGCGGTCGTCGGGGGCCGTTGGCGGGGAAGGCGACCCGGACGCCGTAGACGCCGGCGATGAGGGCCTCGGTGAGGACGTCGTGCGGGCTGCCGCAGGCCACCACGCGCCCCTCCCCGAGGATGACGAGCCGGTCCCAGTACATCGTGGCCAGGTCGAGGTCGTGCAGCACGACCGGCTCGGGTCCTCTCCTCGGCCGTCGGGCCTGGTTACTATGCTCATTCAGGCCAGAGGGAGTACGTCATGCTGACCGAGGTCACAGCGACCCGCTACCTCGCTCCGCTGCGGGCGGGCGGCTCCGTGCCCGCCGTCGTCGAGGCCGACGACCTGGGCACCTACGTCGTGAAGTTCACCGGCTCCGCGCAGGGCCGCAAGGCGCTCGTCGCCGAGGTGATCGTGGGCGAGCTGGCCCGCGCCCTCGGGCTGCGCTTTCCCGAACTGGTCCTGGTCCGGTTCGACCCGGCGATCGCCGAGCGGGAACCGCACCAGGAGGTACGGGAGCTGCACGCCGCGAGCGCGGGGATCAACCTCGGGATGGACTTCCTGCCGGGTGCCGAGGACTTCACGCCGGAGGTCGCCGAGGCCTTCCCGGTGGAGCCGCTGGAGGCCGGGCGGATCGTCTGGCTGGACGCCCTGACCGTCAACGTCGACCGGACGGTCCACAGCTCCAACCTGATGGTCTGGCCGACGTTCGGCACGGTCCCGCCCCGGCTGTGGCTCATCGACCACGGCGCCGCCCTCGTCTTCCACCACCGCTGGGACGGCGCCGACCCCGAGAAGCGCTACGACTTCCGCCACCACGCCCTCGGCCGCTGCGCCCCGGACACCCGGGCGGCCGACGCCGAGCTGGCGCCCAGGGTGACCGAGGAGCTGCTGCGCCGGATCGTGGCGGAGGTACCGGACGCCTGGCTGGCCGGCGAGGCGGGGTTCACGACGCCGGACGCGGTCCGGGAGGCGTATGTGCGCTACCTCCACGCGCGGGTGCGGGCCTCGGCGGCCTGGCTGCCCACCGACTTCCCCGCCCCGGAGGAGCTCGCCGCCGACGAGGCCCGGCGCGCGGCGAGGACGCTGCAGGGACGGCCCGACTGGCTCAAGCGGGTCCCGGACCTGCACGGCAAGCCGGCCGCGGAACAGGATTGGTCGGTGCACCTCGGATGAACGAGACGCGTGACGCGAGCGGGCGGGTCGAGATCGAGTACTGCACCCAGTGCCGCTGGCTGCCGCGCGCCGCCTGGCTGGCGCAGGAGCTGCTCACGACCTTCGAGGCGGAGCTGACGGAGCTCGCCCTGAAGCCCGGCAAGGGCGGGGTCTTCGTCGTCCGGGTGGACGACGAGGTGATCTGGGACCGCCGCGAACAGGGGTTCCCGGAGCCGACCGCGGTGAAGAAGCTCGTACGTGACCGAGTGGCCCCGGGGCGGTCCCTGGGCCACTCGGACAGGTGAGCTTCCGGTCGGTGCCGGTGTTCAGCCCTTGAGCTGCTCGTACGCCGGCAGGGTGAGGAAGTCCGCGTAGTCGTCGTCGAGGGCGACGGTCAGCAGCAGGTCGTGCGCCTGCTGCCAGTGGCCGGCCGTGAAGGCCTCCTCGCCGATCTCCGCGCGGATCGCGGCCAGTTCCGCGGCGGCGACCTCGCGGGCCAGCTCGGGCGTGGCCTTCACCGTGGTCCCGTCGCGCTCGAACTCCACCCCCGCGTTGATCCACTGCCAGATCTGCGAGCGGGAGATCTCGGCGGTGGCCGCGTCCTCCATCAGGTTGAAGATGGCGACCGCGCCCAGGCCGCGCAGCCAGGCCTCGATGTAACGGATGCCGACCTGCACGGCGTTGACCAGGCCCGGGTAGGTCGGCCGGGCCTCCAGCGAGTCGACTGCGATCAGGTCGGCGGCCTTGACGTCGACGTCCTCGCGCAGCCGGTCCTTCTGGTTCGGCCGGTCGCCGAGCACGGCGTCGAAGGAGGCCATGGCGATCGGCACCAGGTCCGGGTGGGCCACCCACGACCCGTCGAAACCGTCCTCCGCCTCGCGGTCCTTGTCCGCCTTCACCTTCTCGAAGGCGACCTTGTTGACCTCCTCGTCGCGGCGGGACGGGATGAAGGCCGCCATACCGCCGATCGCGTGCGCGCCGCGCTTGTGGCAGGTGCGGACGAGGAGTTCGGTGTACGCCCGCATGAACGGGGCGGTCATCGTGACCGCGTTGCGGTCCGGGAGGACGAACCTGGCTCCGCCGTCACGGAAGTTCTTGACGATGGAGAACAGGTAGTCCCAGCGGCCGGCGTTCAACCCGGAGGCGTGGTCCCGGAGTTCGTACAGGATCTCGTCCATCTCGTACGCGGCCGTGATCGTCTCGATGAGCACGGTGGCGCGGACGGTGCCCTGCGGGATGCCGACATGGTCCTGCGCGAAGACGAACACCTCGTTCCAGAGGCGGGCCTCCAGGTGCGACTCCGTCTTCGGCAGGTAGAAGTACGGACCCTTGCCGAGGTCGAGCAGGCGCTGGGCGTTGTGGAAGAAGTAGAGGCCGAAGTCGACCAGCGCGCCGGGGACCTGGCGGCCGTCGGCGTCGACGAGGTGACGCTCGTTCAGATGCCAGCCGCGCGGGCGCATCACGACGGTGGCGAGCTCGCCCGCGTCCTTCAGGGCGTACGACTTGCCCGACCCCGGGTCGGTGAAGTCGATGCTCCGGGTGTAGGCGTCGGCCAGGTTGATCTGGCCGAGGACGACGTTCTCCCAGGTCGGCGCGGAGGCGTCCTCGAAGTCCGCGAGCCAGACCCGGGCGCCCGAGTTGAGGGCGTTGATGGTCATCTTGCGGTCGGTCGGGCCGGTGATCTCGACCCGGCGGTCGTCCAGGGCCGCGGGGGAGGGGGCCACCCTCCAGGAGTCGTCCGCGCGGATGGCCGCGGTCTCCGGGAGGAAGTCCAGGGTGGAGGTGCGGGCGATCTCGGCGCGGCGCTCCGCACGCCGGGCGAGGAGTTCGTCGCGGCGCGGGGTGAACCGCCGGTGCAGCTCGGCCACGAAGGCGAGCGCCGCCTCGGTGAGGACCTCCTCCTGCCGCGGCAGGGGCTCGGCGTCGACGATGGCCAGCGGGGACGGCGCTGGTGCGGACATGAGCGGTCACTTCCTTCAGCGGTGGCACCGGGTGCCAGTCGAACCGAGTACGGCGGGCGGGGCCCCGGACGGGCCGGGCCCTTCTGATCAGTGGATACTAGTTTCCTCATCGTGGAACTTCAATGATTTGTTGATGTCGAGATTCTCCGCGTCGAGGCAAGGTGGCGCTCGGTGCCAGGCTCTTCACTCAAGGTGCGCGAGATCCTGCGGGGTGTCGATGTCGAAGGGGCGGGCCACGTCCCCGCACTCGACGAGCGTGATCGCCTCCTCGTGCTCCTTCAGATAGGCGCGTGCCCCCCGGTCGCCGGTGGCAGTCGCCGCGATGTCTCCCCAGTGGGCGGCTCCGAACAGGACGGGATGGCCGCGTACGCCGTCGTAGGCGGCGCAGACGAGCGAGGACTCGTCCGCGTACGCGGCCAGCACCCGCGCCACGGCCTGCGGCCCGATGCCGGGCTGGTCGACGAGGGAGACCAGGGCGGCCCGCGCCCCCGTTCCGGCGAGCGAGCCGAGCCCGGCCCGCAGCGACGTGCCCATGCCCTGCTCCCACTCCGGGTTCGGCACGATCACGCACCCCGCCAGCCGTGCCCGCTCCCGTACGGTGTCGGCGGCGGCCCCGAGCACCACATGCACCCGTGCGCAGCCCGCCGCGCGCAGCACCTGCACCGCGTGTTCGACGAGCGGCCGTCCCCGGTGTTCGAGCAGGGCCTTGGGGCGGCCGCCGAGCCGGCGGCCACCGCCCGCCGCGAGGAGCAGGCCGGTCACCTGGTCCGCGGTCCGGTCTTCCTTGTGCGTCATGCGTCCTGCATACCTGACGTGGCGTCGGCCGCGCGGTTCCGTGGGGCTGAATTTCGGTCCGCGCAGTGGCGCGCGCCGCGTCGGGTGGCGTTTACTGACCCGCGCGTCCTCCGGTGCCCGGTGCCGGTACCGCGGGGCCGCGGGCGGCTGAGCGCGCGTGGGGGGAGCTGTGTTGCGGAGCTTGAGGCAGAGGGCAGTGACCGGCAGTTACGAGGATCCGAGGGTGGCGGAACTGCGGACCGCGGTGTCCCGGCTGCGCCGCGAACTCGCCACGTATCCGGTCGAGTTCCCGGACCGCGCGATCGCCGAGGACGAACTCGCCGCGCTCGCCGCGATGGTGACCCATGGCATCCCCGAAGTCCCCCGGTTACGCCGCTCGTTGCTGCTGATCGCGGGCGCTATCGGTTCGGTGAGCGCACTGGCCCGGAGCCTGTCGGAGGTGCGCCACGCCGTGGAGCTGTTCGGGGAGACGCCGCGCCGCTGAACCCCGGCGGCCGCGGCCGTACACGGTGCGATCCGGAGCCCGGCCTAGACCGCGGGACCGGGGCTGGTCAGCGCCTGTGACAGTTCCACCGCGACCTGGCGCAGTACCGGCACGATCCTCTCCGTGGCCGACTCCGTGACGCGGCCCGCCGGGCCGGAGATGGAGATGGCCGCGGGGGTGGGGGAGTCCGGCACCGGCACCGCCAGGCAGCGCACGCCGATCTCCTGCTCGTTGTCGTCGACCGCGTAACCGGCCTGCCGTACGTCGGCGAGGGCCGCGAGGAAACCGTCCGGGGTGATGATCGTCTTGTCCGTGGCGGCGGGCATGCCGGTGCGGGCGAGCAGGGCGCGCACCTCGGCGTCCGGGAAGCCCGCGAGCAGTGCCTTGCCGACCCCCGTGGAGTGCGGCAGGACACGGCGGCCGACCTCGGTGAACATCCGCATCGAGTGCTTGGACGGCACCTGCGCCACGTACACGATCTCGTCGCCGTCGAGCAGCGCCATGTTGGCCGTTTCGCCGGTCTCCTCGACCAGGCGGGCCAGGTAGGGGCGGGCCCAGGTGCCCAGCAGCCGGGCGGCGGACTCGCCGAGCCGGATCAGTCGAGGGCCCAGCGCATAGCGGCGGTTGGGCTGCTGGCGGACGTAGCCGCAGGCCACCAGGGTGCGCATCAGGCGGTGGATGGTGGGCAGGGGCAGCCCGCTGCTCGCGGACAGCTCGCTCAGGCCGACCTCGCCGCCCGCGTCCGCCATCCGCTCGAGGAGATCGAAGGCGCGCTCGAGGGACTGGACCCCGCCGCTGGCGGACTTGGCGGAGTCGGTGGTGCTGGCGCTGGACGTCGGCACGGCGCGTTCCTTTCGAAACTGGCGGAAGGGGTGAAGCCTAACCCGGCGGTCGGTTGACTCCTCGCTTGCGCGTAGTTAGATTCTGCTGGCCGGAATATTAATTCCATCATGTGGAAATGTCCAGAGTGTCGGGGGTGGGTGCACTCTGGGGGAGTGGGCTCTTGACGGCGCGAGGGCAGGAGGGGAAGACTCCTTCAACAGAACGTTGAATTCCGTTACGTGGAAGTTTCTTCCGCGTGACCGGAGGAGAACGGAAGAGAGGGGCCCGGGTGTCCGAGGCTGAACTGGTGCTGCGCTCGACGCGCGTCATCACTCCCGAGGGGTCACGGCCCGCCGCGGTCGCGGTCGCCGCCGGCAGGATCTCGGCGGTACTGCCGTACGACGCCCCCGTCCCGGAGGGAGCCCGGCTGGAGGACCTCGGCGACGACGTCCTGCTGCCCGGTCTGGTCGACACCCATGTGCACGTCAACGACCCCGGCCGCACCCACTGGGAGGGCTTCTGGACCGCCACCCGCGCGGCGGCGGCCGGCGGCATCACCACCCTCGTCGACATGCCCCTCAACTCCCTCCCGCCGACCACCACGGTCGACCACCTCCGGGTCAAGCGGGAGGTCGCCGCCGACAAGGCGCACATCGACGTCGGCTTCTGGGGCGGCGCCCTGCCCGACAACGTCAAGGACCTGCGCCCGCTGCACGAGTCCGGCGTCTTCGGCTTCAAGGCGTTCCTCTCCCCGTCGGGCGTGGACGAGTTTCCGCACCTCGACCAGGACCGGCTCGCCCGCTCCCTCGCCGAGATCGCCGGATTCGACGGCCTGCTGATCGTGCACGCCGAGGACCCGCACCACCTCGACGCCGCCCCGCAGCGGGGCGGCCCCCGGTACGCCGACTTCCTGGCCAGCCGTCCCCGCGACGCCGAGGACACCGCCATCGCGCACCTCGTCGCGCAGGCGAAGCGCCTCCACGCGCGCGTGCACGTGCTGCACCTCTCCTCCAGCGACGCGCTGCCGCTGATCGCCGCCGCCAAGGCGGAGGGTGTCCGGGTCACGGCCGAGACCTGCCCGCACTACCTGACCCTGACCGCCGAGGAAGTCCCCGACGGCGCCAGCGAGTTCAAGTGCTGCCCGCCCATCCGCGAGTCCGCCAACCAGGATCTGCTCTGGCAGGCCCTGGCGGACGGCACGATCGACTGCGTGGTCACCGACCACTCCCCGTCCACGGCCGACCTCAAGACCGACGACTTCGCGACGGCGTGGGGCGGCATCTCGGGCCTCCAGCTGAGCCTGGCGGCCGTGTGGACGGAGGCCCGCCGACGGGGCCACGGCCTCGAGGACGTCGTCCGCTGGATGTCCGCACGCACGGCCGCCCTGGTGGGCCTCTCCCACAAGGGCGCGATCGAAGAGGGCCGCGACGCCGACTTCGCCGTCCTCGCCCCCGACGAGACCTTCACCGTCGACCCGGCGGCGCTCCAGCACCGCAACCGGGTCACTGCGTACGCCGGGAAGACCCTGTACGGCGTCGTGAAGTCCACCTGGCTGCGCGGCGAACGCATCGTCTCGGACGGCGAGTTCACCGAGCCGAAGGGCCGGCTCCTCACCCGCACCCCCTGACCCGAAGGAGTGCCCGACCTGCCCGTTCACCCGCACCCGCACCCGCATCCGCACCGGCCGACTCCCGAAAGGCAGACCTGATCACCGTGACGGCGATAGAGAGCTTCACCGGCGACGCGAACCCCTACGGCGGCGGCGACCCGTACGCGGACTACCGCACCGCCGACTTCCCCTTCACCCGGTTCGTGAATCTCGCCGACCGGCAGCTCGGAGCCGCGGTCGTCGCCGCCAACGACGAGTTCTTCGCCCAGCGCGAGAACCTGCTGGTGCCCGGACCCGCCGAGTTCGACCCGGAGCACTTCGGGCACAAGGGCAAGGTCATGGACGGCTGGGAGACCCGCCGCCGCCGCGGAGCCTCCGCCGACCACCCGTGGCCGACCGCCGAGGACCACGACTGGGCGCTCGTCCGCCTCGGCGCGCCCGGGGTGATCCGGGGCATCGTCGTCGACACGGCGCACTTCCGCGGCAACTACCCGCAGGCGGTGTCGGTCGAGGGCGCCTCGGTGCCGGGCTCGCCGTCCGCCGAGGAGCTCCTCGGCGACCATGTGAAGTGGACGACGCTGGTCCCGCGCACGCCGGTCGGCGGTCACGCGGCGAACGGTTTCTCCGTCTCGGTGGAGCAGTGCTTCACCCACCTGCGGGTCAACCAGCACCCCGACGGCGGCATCGCCCGCCTGCGCGTGTACGGGGAGGTCGTGCCCGATCCCGAGTGGCTGACGGCGCTCGGCGCCTTCGACGTCGTCGCCCTGGAGAACGGCGGCCGTGCCGAGGACGCGTCCAACCTCTTCTACTCGCCGGCGAGCAACACCATCCAGCCGGGCCGCTCCCGCAAGATGGACGACGGCTGGGAGACCCGCCGCCGCCGCGACCGGGGCAACGACTGGATCCGCTACCGGCTGGCGGCCCAGGCGAGCATCCGCGCGCTGGAGATCGACACGGCCTACCTGAAGGGCAACAGCGCGGGCTGGGCCTCGGTGTCGGTCAAGGACGGCGAGAGCGGCGAGTGGACGGAGATCCTCCCGCGCACCCGTCTCCAGCCCGACACCAACCATCGCTTCGTCCTGCCGGCCCCGGCGGTCGGCACGCACGCGCGCGTGGACATCTATCCCGACGGCGGCATCTCGCGCCTGCGCCTGTTCGGTTCCCTCACGGAAGCGGGTACGGCGGTGCTGACGGCCCGCCACCAGGAGCTCGGCGGCTGAACCGACCGCCACCACCGTGGACACTCCGGGCGGGAGGGGGTGTGCACGGCGCTGACGGCGCGACAGCGGCCCCGCGCGGCTCCGGCCCTCGGCGAGGCCGCCGGTGCGAGCCCCGCGCTACCGCCTCCCGCGCGAGCCCCGCCCGATGCCGACCCCGGTCCCGATCCCGATCCCGATCGGGATCCGATCCTGATGCGAATTCCGGCCCCGGATGCGGATCCCGATCCGGATCTCTAGGCCGCGTGCCCGCCGTCCACGGCGAACTCCGCGCCCGTGACGTACGCCGCCACCGCCAGGTGTGCGACCGTCGCGGCGACCTCCTGCGCCGTGCCGAAACGGCCCAGCGCGGTCATCGTCGCCTGGCCGGCCGCGTACGGGCCGTCCGCCGGGTTCATGTCCGTGTCGATCGGGCCGGGGTGGACGAGGTTCGCGGTGATCCCGCGCGGGCCCAGTTCCCGGGCGAGCGCCTTGGTCAGACCGATCAGGGCCGACTTGCTCATCGCGTAGAGGGTCCCGCCGGGGCCGGGCACCCGCTGGGTCATACAGGTGCCGATGGTGATGATCCGGCCGCCGTCCGCCATCCGCCCGGCGGCCGCCTGCGAGGCCAGGAACACCCCGCGCACGTTCACCGCGAGCACCCGGTCGACGTCGGAGAGGCCGAGCCCCTCCAGCGGTCCGAGGACGCCGACGCCCGCGTTGTTCACCAGTACGTCGAGGCCGCCCAGCGCCCGGGCCGTACGGTCCACCGCCCCGGCCGCCTCCCCGGGGTCCGCGGAGTCCGCGCGCAGCGCCACCGCCCGCCGTCCCAGCGCCTCCACGGCCGCCACGACGTCCTCGGCCGCCTCCTTGCCGTTTTCGTAGGTCACCGCCACGTCCGCGCCCTCCCGGGCGAGCCGCAGCGCGGTGGCCGCTCCGATGCCGCGGCTGCCGCCGGTCACGAGCGCCACCTTGCCGTTCAGGGTTCCTTCGGTCGTTGTCATGGGTCCATCCCAGCGGCCGGCGCCCCCGCGCGCTGGCGGCGAACGGACGTCGAGATCGCCCGGGGCGACAGGACGGCGACGGGCGCGCGGATCGCGCGGTCGGCGGAAGACCGGAACTCTTTCCTCCGCCTTCCGCGTTCTCCCCATGTGACCCTTCAGCAAGAAATCGTCGGCAACGCCATGCAGATGGCGGTCGTCAACCTGTCCCCCGGCCAGACCGTGTACTGCGAAGCCGGAAAGTTCCTCTTCAAGACGGTCAACGTGACCATGGAGACCCGCCTCGGCGGCCCCTCCGGCGGCGCGTCCGGTGGCGGTGGCGGGCAGCCCCAGGGCGGCTCGGCCGGTGGCGGCATGGGCGGCATGCTGCGCCAGGCCATGGGCACGGCCATGCAGGTCGGCCAGCGCGCCCTCGCGGGCGAGTCGCTGGCGTTCCAGTACTTCACCGCCCAGGGCGGCGAGGGCACGGTCGGCTTCGCGGGCGTGCTCCCCGGTGAGATGCGCGCCCTGGAGCTGGACGGCACGCGCGCGTGGTTCGCCGAGAAGGACGCGTTCGTGGCCGCCGAGTCCACCGTCGAGTTCGGCATCGCCTTCCAGGGCGGCCGCACCGGGATGAAGGGCGGCGAGGGCTTCGTCCTGGAGAAGTTCACCGGACGCGGCACGGTGGTCATCGCGGGGGCCGGCAACTTCATCGACCTCGACCCCGCCGACTTCGGGGGCCGTATCGAGGTCGACACCGGCTGTGTGGTCGCCTTCGAGGAGGGCATCCGGTACGGCGTCCAGCGGGTCGGCGGTCTCAACCGCCAGGGGGTCATGAACGCGGTGTTCGGCGGCGAGGGCCTGTCCCTGGCCACCTTGGAGGGCAGCGGCCGCGTCATCCTCCAGTCCCTCACCATCGAGAGTCTCGCCAACGCCCTGAGGAAGGCCCAGGGCGGCGACAAGCAGGGGCCGACCGGCGGACTGTTCTCGACGAACGCGGGCTGAGCCGACGAGTCGCGGGTGCCGGTGGGGCGGTGCGGGCGGAGGCCCGGGGAACAGTTCCGGCACGCCGGCGGCCTGATCACCACGCCGGGCGGCTCCGTCCGGACGTGCCTCGCCCCGCGGCCTGGAGACGTGGGGGGTCCGCGGGGCGAGGGTCTGTGGATCGGACGGGCGAACGGTGTCGGTCAGCAGCCGTAGTTGATCAGGTTGAAGGTGACGTAGTGGTCCGCGGTGTAGTAGTCCTCGGCGGACTTCTTCCCGGTCACGATGCGTCGCGCGCCGCGCGTGGAGGAGCCCGGGGTCTTCACCGTGTACTCGTGGTAGTAGCCGGACGTCTGGCTGGGCAGGACGCCTTCCCGGTTCTGGAAGACCGCTCCGTCCTGCGAGTACGGGAACGGCCCGCCCGCATCGATCAGGTCGAGCGTGTCGTACGCCTGGGAGGGCAGCTTCGTGTAGCAGACGCTGCCGACGGCGGCGTGGGCCGTGGTGGCGGAGACGGCGCCGCCGACGAGGAGGGCGGACAGGACAGCCGCCGACGTGACGGTACGAGTGATCCGTGGGGGGAATCTCATGGCCTCATGATGACGCGCGTAGACAGTGTCATGTCAATGACAAGGTGCGGGAATTTGCCTGCGGGCCCGAGAAGTTTTCACGGCGTTAACCGGAGTCCGGCCTCCTGCCCTCAGCGCGGCTTCCGGCTCTCCGAGGCGGCGAACAGGGCGAACGCCAGCACGATCAGCGCGACGCTCACGTAGACCTCGTAGCCGTCGAGGAAGCCGAGGCGCTGCACGAGGCCCACGTGCCAGCGGGTGAACTCGTGCAGCAGGCCCAGGGCACCCTGCACCAGGGCGAGGAATCCGAGTAGTCCGAGCAGTTCCTTCATGCTCGTGACTCTCACCCCGCGGGGCCCGCACGGGCCATCGGCCGGCGGGCGGGACCCGTGCGACGGAAGGCGGCGGACAGGTGGTCCGGCCGCGCCGAAAGTAGGCGGCGCCGCGACGGTGGTCGGTCCTTCCCCGCCTTCGGTAGGCGATGCGTGTGGACGGGGGGTGTCAGGGTCCCGCGCTGCGTAGATTTGTCGACCATGAGGGCAGACGACAACACGGCACCGCCGGCACCCGGGTTCACGGGACGTCGATGGCTGCTGCCGTCGGCCGTGGTCGCGGAACTCGCCCCGGAAGCCGGGCGTCCGGGCCGGCCGCACCGGCGCACCGCGCGCGACTGGGTCGTCGACTTCCTCTGTTTCCTCGTGGCCGTGGGCGTGGGCCTGGCGGTCGCGGACTCCTTCCCCGGCGAACGTGACCTCCCCGAGGTCGCCGCCGCGGCCGACCAGCTCCTGGGCGCCCTCGCCTGCGCGGCGGTCTGGCTGCGCCGCCGGTGGCCCCTCGGCCTGGCGATCGCGATGGTCCCCCTCGGCTTCCTGGCGACGACCTCGGCCGGCGCCTGCACGGTCGCCCTCTTCACCCTCGCCGTGCACCGGCCGTTCCGGTACGTGGCCTGGGTGGGCGGCGCCCAGGTGGCCCTGATCCCGCTGCTGGCCTGGGCCCGCCCGGACCCCACCCTGGCGTACGGGCCCTCGGTGGCGTGGAGCGTGCTGTTCACCGTCACGGCCATCGGCTGGGGCATGTTCGTGCGGTCCCGGCGGCAGCTGATGCTGAGCCTGCGCGACCGCGCCCGGCGCGCCGAGACGGAGGCCCGGCTGCGCGCCGAGCAGGCGCAGCGGCTGGCCCGTGAGGCCATCGCCCGGGAGATGCACGACGTGCTCGCCCACCGGCTGACCCTGCTCAGCGTGCACGCGGGCGGGCTGGAGTTCCGCCCGGACGCGCCCCGCGAGGAGATCGCGCGGGCGGCCGGCGTCATCCGCGAGAGCGCCCACGAGGCCCTCCAGGACCTGCGGGAGATCATCGGCGTCCTGCGGGCCGCCGAACCGGACGACGCCGGCCGCCCCCAGCCGACGCTGGCCGCCCTGGACACACTGGTCGCCGAGTCCCGCGAGGCCGGCATGAAGGTCACCCTCGACCAACGCGTCACCGACGCCGGAGCCGTCCCCGCCTCCGTCGGCCGCACCGCGTACCGCATCGCCCAGGAGTGCCTGACCAACGCCCGCAAGCACGCCCCGGGCGCGGAGGTCGCGGTCACCGTCACCGGCGGCCCCGGCGAGGGCCTCGACGTCAGCGTGCGCAACCCGGCCCCCGTGGGAGAGGTGCCGCCCGTGCCCGGCTCCGGTCAGGGCCTGATCGGCCTGACCGAACGGGCCGCCCTGGCCGGGGGGCGCCTGGCGCACGGTACGTGGGGGGACGGGGGATTCGAGGTACGGGCGTGGCTGCCGTGGCGGGCGACGCCCTGACGGGGGCCGGGCGGGACCGTCCGGGCCGGCCCGTTCGCCGCGAACCGTGAACCCGCCCGCCCGCAACCGTGATTACGTGAGGTCCATGACTGCGATCAGACTCCTTCTCGTCGACGACGATCCCCTCGTGCGGGCCGGTCTGGCTTTCATGATGGGGGGCGCCGACGACATCGAGATCGTCGGTGAGGCCGCCGACGGGAGCGAGGTCGAGGGGCTCGTGGAGCGCACCCGCCCCGACGTGGTCCTGATGGACATCCGGATGCCGTCCGTGGACGGACTCACCGCCACGGAACGGCTGCGCGGACGCGAGGACGCCCCGCAGGTCGTGGTGCTCACCACCTTCCACGCCGACGAGCAGGTGCTGCGTGCGCTGCGCGCGGGTGCCGCCGGGTTCGTCCTCAAGGACACCCCGCCCGCCGAGATCCTCGACGCCGTGCGCCGGGTGGCGGCCGGTGACCCCGTCCTGTCGCCCACGGTCACCCGGCAGTTGATGGACCACGCGGCCGGCACCACGGCCGACACCCGGCGTGCGCACGCGCGCGTGCGTCTCGCGGCCCTCGGCGAGCGCGAACGCGAGGTGGCGGTCGCGGTCGGCCGGGGACTGTCCAACGCGGACGTCGCCGCGGAGCTGTTCATGAGCGTCGCCACCGTCAAGGCCCACGTCTCCCGGGTCCTGGCCAAGCTCGGCCTCAACAACCGGGTACAGATCGCCCTGCTGGCCTATGACGCGGGGCTCCTGGAAGAGGGAGCGGACGGGCCCGGCTGACGGCCCGCGAAGAAGGCGGCACGGCGGGCACCGGGCGGGCGTCCCGCTCGTTGGAGTCATGACGGGAGGGGGAGGCATGACCGAGGTGATCGATCTGGGGGAGTTCGGCGACGGCTTCCGGAGGAACCCGCATCCGGTGTACGCGCGACTGCGCGAGCGCGGCCCGGTGCACCGGGTGCGGCTGCCCGTGCCCGACGCACACCATGTGACCTGGCTCGTCGTGGGACACGAGGAGGCGCGCGCGGCGCTCGCCGACCCCCGGCTGGCCAAGGACTCCGAACGGATCGGGGTCACGTTCCTCGACGAGCAGCTGATCGGCAAGCACCTGCTGACCGCGGACCCGCCCCGGCACACGCGCCTGCGCGCGATGGTCTCCCGCGCCTTCACCGCGCGCCGCGTGGAGGAACTGCGGCCGAGGATCCAGCAGATCACCGACGGCCTGCTCGACGCGATGCTGCCGCACGGCCGCGCCGACCTCGTGGAGTCGCTCGCCTACCCCCTGCCCCTGACGGTCATCTGCGAGCTGCTCGGGGTCCCCGAGGCGGACCGCGTGGCCTTCCGCGAGCTGTCGAGCGAGGCCGTGGCGCCGACCAGCGCGGAGACCGAGTACGACGCTTTCGTGCGGCTCGGCACGTATCTCACCGAGCTGATCGAGGACAAGCGGAACGCCGGGCCGAGCGGCGATCTGCTGGACGACCTGATCCGCACCACCGCGCGGGACGGCGACCGGCTCTCGCCCGGCGAGCTGCGCGGCATGGCGTTCGTCCTCCTCATCGCCGGACACGAGACCACCGTCAACCTGATCACCAACGCCGTCCACGCCCTGCTCACCCACCCGGACCAACTGGCCGCCCTGCGCGCCGACATGACCCTCCTCGACGGCACCGTCGAGGAGGCCCTGCGCTACGAGGGGCCGGTGGAGAACGCCACGTACCGGTTCGCCGCCGAACCGCTGGAGATCGCCGGCACCTCCGTCGCGCAGGGCGAGGCGGTGATGATCGGCCTGACCGCGGCCGACCGCGACCCGGGGCGCTATCCGGCCCCCGACGGCTTCGACATCCGCCGGGACAGCCGGGGCCACCTGGCCTTCGGGCACGGCATCCACTACTGCCTGGGCGCCCCGCTGGCCCGCCTGGAGGCCCGCACGGCGATCCGGTCCCTGCTGGAGCGCACCCCCGCCCTGGCCCTCGACGGCCCGCCCGGCGACTGGCTGCCCGGCCCGCTGATGCGCGGGATGCGCAGCGTCCCGGTGCGCTGGTAGCAGAGGGAGCCGCCCCGCCCGTCCACCTGCCGGCCGGGCCCGGTGTCCTCCGAGGCCGGGCCCCGCTCAGCCCGTCCCGGAGGTCGCCGGGATCTCCGAGAGCCACACCGCGCGGCGGTCCCGCCGGGACACCTCGCAGGCCTCGGCTATCCGCAGGGCCTCCAGTGCCTCACGGCCGTCGCAGGGGTTGGCCCGCTCGCCCCGCACCACGTCCACGAAGGCGTTCAGCTCCGCCGTGTAGGCGGGCTCGAACCGCTCCAGGAACCCGGTCCACGGTTTGTCCGCGGCCGGTGGACCGGTGGGTTCGGTGGACGCGATCGGGGTGCGGTCGTCCAGGCCCACGACGATCTGGTCGAGCTCGCCGGCCAGCTCCATGCGGACGTCGTAGCCCGCCCCGTTCAGCCGCGTCGCCGTCGCCGTGGCGAGGGTGCCGTCGTCGAGGGTGAGGACCGCGGCCGCCGTGTCCACGTCCCCGGCCTCGCGGAACATCGCGGGCCCGGCGTCGGAGCCGGCAGCGTACACCTCCGTCACCTCGCGGCCGGTCACCCAGCGCAGACAGTCGAAGTCGTGCAGGAGCGCGTCCCGGTAGATCCCGCCGGACACGGGCAGCCAGGCGGCCGGCGGCGCCGACTGGTCGGACGTCAGCGCCCGTACGGTGTGCAGCCGCCCGAGCCGGCCCGAGAGCACCGCTTCCCGGGCTCCCGTGTACCCCGCGTCGAAGCGGCGCTGGAAGCCCATGTGCAGGATCGTTCCGGCGGTCTCGACCTCGGCGATCGCCTGTAAGGTGCCCGCCAGATCGAGGGCGATCGGCTTCTCGCAGAAGACCGGGAGCCCGGAGCGTGCTGCCCGACCGATCAGTTCGGCGTGGGCCGACGTGGCCGTCGTGATCACCACGGCGTCCACACCCCAGCGGAAGATCTCGTCCACCCCTGGGGCGGCCGTCTCGCCCAGCCCATGCGCGAGCTCCTGGGCCCGCGCGTGGTCCGCGTCCGTCAGGATCAGGGATCCGACCTCGCGGTGACGGCTGAGTGTGTTCGCATGAATGGTGCCTATGCGGCCCGTCCCGATGACCCCGATGCGCATGAAACCAAAGTGACGTCGCAGGCAGGGCGCTGTCAATGCGTATGTCCGGACAACCGAACTACACGACTTCCCGTCAACCGGTCGCGGAGCTACGCTCGGGCCGTGCCGAAACCAGAAGTGGACCCGACCGTGCAGCTAGAACTACGTGTGGACCGAAGTTCTCCGGTGCCTTTGTACTTCCAGCTCGCCCAGCAGCTGGAGGCCGCGATCGAGCACGGATCGCTGACCCCGGGCAGCCTGCTGGGCAACGAGATCGAGCTCGCCGCCCGGCTCGGCCTGTCCCGGCCGACCGTCCGCCAGGCGATCCAGTCGCTCGTCGACAAGGGCCTGCTGGTCCGTCGCAGAGGCGTCGGGACGCAGGTCGTGCACAGCCAGGTCAAGCGCCCGCTGGAGCTCAGCAGCCTCTACGACGACCTGGAGGCCGCCGGGCAGCGTCCGGCGACGACGGTGCTGGTCAACACCATGGTCCCGGCGTCCGCCGAGGTCGCGGCCGCGCTCGCGGTGGCCGAGGGCAGCGATGTGCACCGGGTGGAGCGGCTGCGCCTGGCGCACGGGGAGCCGATGGCGTACCTGTGCAACCACCTGCCCTCCGGCCTGCTCGATCTGGACACCGGGCAGCTCCAGGCCACCGGTCTGTACCGGCTGATGCGGGCCGCCGGGATCACCCTGCACAGCGCCCGCCAGTCCATCGGTGCCCGCGCCGCCACCACCGCCGAGGCCGAGCGGCTCGCCGAGGAGGAAGGTGCCCCCCTCCTGACGATGCAGCGCACGACCTTCGACGACACCGGCCGGGCGGTGGAGTTCGGCGACCACATCTACCGGCCGACCCGCTACTCCTTCGAGTTCCAGCTGCTCGTCCGCCCCTGAGTCCTGTCCGTGCGATCGGCCCGCCTTGGTCGCATTGTCCAGACAATGTGACCGGATGTCCGGACAAGGTGAGTGATGGGCGGTCCCCGGGCCACAGGTGTGTGATCCCCGTGTTCGATAATGGGGCGTTTGTGTCCGGTGAGAGGTCACCGGATGCGGGCGTTCGACAGAACACGGCAAGAAGGGCACCGCCTCGTGGCACGGTTTCGGACCTGGGCAGGGATCGCTTTGGCGGGGGCACTCACCATGTCCCTGGCAGGGTGCAGCGCGACCGGCGGCAAACGCGCGGAGGACGCCCGCAAGGCCGCGGCGGCCCACGGCGGGGGCGCGGTGGACACGCCTCGCTGGACCTTCGCGATGATCACCCACTCGGGTGACGGGGACACCTTCTGGGACATCGTCCAGAGCGGCGCGGAGCAGGCGGCCGACAAGGACAACATCGACTTCCTGTACTCCCACGACGACGAGGCCCAGCAGCAGGCCCAGCTCGTCGACGCGGCGGTGGCCAAGAAGGTCGACGCGATCATCGTCACGCTCGCCAAGCCGGACGCGATGAAGGCGGCCGTGGCCCGCGCCGAGAAGGCCGGCATCCCGGTGATCACGGTGAACTCGGGGTCGGCCGAGTCCAAGGCGTTCGGCGCGCTCGCCCACGTCGGCCAGGACGAGACGATCGCCGGCGAGGCCGTCGGCGAGGAGCTGAACCGCCGGGGCCGCAAGAACGTGATCTGCGTCCTGCACGAGCAGGGCAACGTCGGCCACGAGCAGCGCTGCGCCGGCGTGGCGAAGACCTTCGCCGGCCAGGTCGAGAACCTCTACGTCAACGGCACCAACATGCCCGACGTGCAGTCCGCGATCGAGGCCAGGCTCCAGGCCGACACCTCGGTCGACGCGGTCGTCACCCTCGGCGCCCCGTACGCCGACACCGCCGTGCAGGCCGGGCGGGGTGCCGGCAGCGAGGCGGAGATCGACACCTTCGACCTGAACGCCAAGGTGGCCGCGGGTCTGCGGGACGGCACGCTCGGCTTCGCCGTCGACCAGCAGCCGTACCTCCAGGGCTACCAGGCCGTCGACCTGCTGTGGCTGTACAAGTACAACAGCGACGTCCTCGGCGGCGGCAAGCCGGTCCTCACCGGTCCGCAGATCATCACGAAGGACCAGGCGGCGGCGCTGGCGGAGTACACCGAGCGGGGCACCCGTTGAGCGAGACGACACGCGAGACGGCGCGGAAGCCCGCTCGCACGACAGCGGACGACACGGCTCGCACGACAGCTCACGCGACCGCCGGCACAGCCGCTCGCACGACACCTGGAGAAAGGTTTCTTCAGGGCTCGTCCCTGCGCCGGCTGCTTGGTCGTCCGGAACTGGGCTCCGTCGTGGGCGCGATCGCGGTCTTCGTCTTCTTCGCGCTGGCCGCCGACAGCTTCCTGCGCGCCGGCAGTCTCAGCACGGTCCTCTACGCGTCCTCGACGATCGGCATCATGGCCGTCCCGGTCGCGCTGCTGATGATCGGCGGCGAGTTCGACCTGTCGGCCGGGGTCATGGTCACGTCCTCGGCGCTGATCTCGTCGATCTTCAGCTACCAGGCGACGGCGAACGTCTGGGTGGGCGTCGGCGTGTCCCTGCTGGTCACCCTCGCGGTCGGCGCCTTCAACGGCTTCCTGCTCACCCGCACGAAGCTGCCCAGCTTCATCATCACGCTGGGCACCTTCCTGATGCTGACCGGCATCAACCTCGGCTTCACCAAGCTGATCGACGGCACGGTGTCGACGAAGACCATCGCGGACATGGAGGGCTTCCGGTCCGCGCGGGACGTCTTCGCCTCCACCCTCGCGATCGGCGGCGTCGACGTCAAGGTCACCGTCCTGTGGTGGATCGCCCTGGTCGCGGTCGCCTCGTGGATCCTCCTGCGCACCCGCGCCGGCAACTGGATCTTCGCGGTGGGCGGCAACAAGGAGGCCGCCCGCGCGGTCGGCGTCCCGGTGACCCGGACCACCGTCGGCCTCTACACGGGCGTCGCCCTGGGCGCCTGGATCTCGGGCCAGCACCTGCTCTTCTCGTACGACGTCGTCCAGTCCGGCGAGGGCGTCGGCAACGAGCTGATCTACATCATCGCGGCCGTCATCGGCGGCTGTCTGATCACCGGCGGATACGGCAGCGCGGTCGGCTCGGCGGTCGGCGCGCTCCTGTTCGGCATGACGAGCAAGGGCATCGTCTTCGCCGAGTGGAACCCGGACTGGTTCACGTTCTTCCTCGGCGCGATGCTGCTCCTCGCGACCCTGCTCAACGCCTGGGTCCGCAAGCGCGCGGAGGCCTCGAAGTGACGGCGACGCACGAAGCGAAGGAGACCGCGGTGCGCACGGCACTCGTCGAGCTGTCCGACGTCGGCAAGCGGTACGGCAACGTCCGCGCCCTCGAAGGAGTCTCCCTGGAGGTCCACGCCGGCGAGATCACCTGCGTCCTGGGCGACAACGGCGCGGGCAAGTCGACCCTGATCAAGATCGTGGCCGGACTCCACCGGCACGACGCGGGGGTGCTGCGTCTCGACGGCGAGGAGACCGCTCTGTCCTCCCCGCGCGAGGCACTCGACCGCGGGATCGCGACGGTCTACCAGGACCTGGCCGTGGTCCCGCTGATGCCGGTGTGGCGGAACTTCTTCCTGGGCTCCGAGCCGCGCAAGGGCACCGGCCCCTTCAAGCGCCTGGACGTCGACCTCATGCGCAGGACGACCCGCGCGGAGCTGCTGCGGATGGGCATCGACCTGCGCGACGTCGACCAGCCGATCGGCACCCTCTCGGGCGGCGAACGCCAGTGCGTGGCGATCGCGAGGGCCGTGTACTTCGGCGCGAAGGTCCTCGTCCTGGACGAGCCGACGGCGGCGCTGGGCGTCAAGCAGTCCGGCGTGGTCCTCAAGTACGTGGCGGCGGCCCGGGACGCGGGTCTGGGCGTCGTGCTGATCACCCACAACCCGCATCACGCGTACCTGGTCGGGGACAGGTTCGTCCTGCTGCGGCGGGGCACCATGGTGGGCGCTCACCCACGGGACGGGATCACCCTGGAGGAGCTGACGCGCCAGATGGCCGGTGGCAACGACCTGGACGACCTCCGCCACGAGCTGCGGCGGGCCCAGCCCTGACGTGCGGATCGGGTCGCGGGCCGGTGGCGGGACCGTCCACCGGCCGGCCGGTACCGCGTTCATGGTGACCGTCCGGCGCCGGTAGCGGGGTCCGGTGCGTGCCCGCGCAGGGCGGCGCGGGCACGCACCGGACCCCGCGTCCGTGGCGTCATCCACCCGAGAGGCTCCAGGGGAGCCCGGGGACCGCGCGCCGACGCGCGGCCGTAGCGGGTGCGACCGGCCACGACGCGCCGGGCACGCCGGAGGCCGCCCGCCCCCGCCGCCGCCCGGCTCGGCACCGGGCGGGAGGGTGAGGCAGAATCGGCGGCGATGAGCACCTACGGCAACTTCACCGCCCCCATCGGCTCCCGCCGCGCGCCCGCACTCCGCACCGTGGGCACGAGGGAGCGCCGATCGCACCTCACCGCACCCCGTGTGCCGACGGTCGGCATCGACATCGGTGGCACCAAGGTGATGGCGGGGGTGGTCGACGCCGACGGCAACATCCTGGAGAAGGTCCGCGCGGAGACGCCGGACAAGTCCAAGAGCCCGAAGGTCGTCGAGGACACGATCGTCGAGCTGGTCCTGGACCTGTCCGACCGCCACGACGTGCACGCGGTCGGCGTCGGCGCGGCGGGGTGGGTGGACGCGGACCGCAACCGCGTCCTGTTCGCGCCCCACCTGTCGTGGCGCAACGAGCCGCTGCGCGACCGCCTCTCCGGCCGTCTCGCGGTTCCCGTCCTGGTGGACAACGACGCCAACACCGCCGCCTGGGCGGAGTGGCGCTTCGGCGCCGGCCGTGGCGAGGACCACCTCGTCATGATCACGCTCGGTACCGGCATCGGCGGCGCGATCCTGGAGGACGGCCAGGTCAAGCGCGGCAAGTACGGTGTCGCCGGCGAGTTCGGCCATATGCAGGTCGTGCCCGGCGGCCACCGCTGCCCGTGCGGCAACCGCGGCTGCTGGGAGCAGTACAGCTCGGGCAACGCGCTGGTCAGGGAGGCCCGCGAACTGGCGGCCGCCGACTCCCCGGTGGCGTACGGGATCATCGAGCACGTCAAGGGCAACATCGGCGACATCACCGGCCCGATGATCACCGAGCTGGCCCGCGAGGGCGACGCCATGTGCATCGAACTGCTCCAGGACATCGGCCAGTGGCTCGGCGTCGGCATCGCCAACCTGGCCGCCGCCCTCGACCCGTCCTGCTTCGTGATCGGCGGCGGCGTCTCGGCCGCCGACGACCTGCTGATCAGCCCCGCGCGGGACGCGTTCAAGCGCCAGCTCACCGGCCGCGGCTACCGCCCCGAGGCCCGTATCGTCCGCGCCCAGCTCGGCCCCGAGGCGGGTATGGTCGGCGCGGCCGACCTGGCCCGCCTGGTCGCCCGCCGCTTCCGGCGCGCCAAGCGCCGCCGCGTGGAGCGCTACGAGCGCTTCGAACGGTTCACCGAGGCGGCCCGCCGTACCCAGGACACGGCGTGACCGCCGTACCGTCCCGCACGACCCAGGACACCGCATGACCGCCGCACCGCCCCGCACGACCCGGGACACCGCATGACCGCATCGCTGCCCCGCCAGGCCACATCCCCCGACGAGCCGGACCGCCCGCCGGAGGACCGCCGGCACGTGATCCGCCGCAGGGCGCTCACCCTGCTGATCATCGTGCTGCTCATCGGTGTCCCGGCCGGCTACCTGGTGATCTCCGCCAACCAGAGCCGCGACAGCGGCAAGGACAAAGAAGCGAAGTACTCGGCGACCGGCCTGACCGAGGGCTGGCCGTCGAAGGTCCAGCGCCGCCTGTACCAGGTGCCGATCCCGCACCCGTCGAACCAGGTCGCCTACTACGAGACGAACAACTGGAAGACCAGCCGCCTGTACGCGCAGTTCCAGACCACACAGGCGGGACTCGACGAGTTCCTCGCCGGCATCGGCGTCGACCGGGCCGACCTGAAGAAGGGCGAGATCACCATCAGCGCCCGAGACCAGGAGGTCACGGGCTGGAAGTTCACTGGCCCCGGCTCACGCCCCGGGGACGACTTCGGCATCGTCCACGAACAGAAGAAGCCCATGCCGACACTGGACGTGGTGGTGAACACCGGCAACGCGGTCTACCCCTTCGTCTACGTGGTCTCCCGCACGGTCCCCTGACCGGTCCGGGCCCGCCCGGAAGGCCGTGACCGGGCCGGAACGCCGTGACCCGGCCGACCGCCGGAACCGATTGTCAGACCCCGCCCGTAGAGTCGAAGACGACTGATCCGACATGCGGGCGGGAGGTGGACACACGGCATGAGCGTCATGGCCGACGGCACGGCCGCGGCGGAGCCCGGCTCCGCCTGCGTGCGACTCGCCGCCGTCTACCTGCCCGCGCCCCTCCCGCGCGAGGGCCGCGTCGCCTTCTGGGACCCGGCGGACGGCCCGCTGCCCACCACCGCGGACGCGGAGCGCACGGAGCTCACCGTCGTCCGGCGCCACGGCTCCGCCATCCGCCGCCAACAGGCGCCCGCCCTGTCCCTGCCGCTCGACAAGGCGCTCCCGCTGCTCGTGCGGGCCCGCCGCGACCCCGCCGCCCACCCGGCGGCCGCCTGCTGGGGCGCGGCCGCGCTGCACGCGCTGCGGCTCACCGCCCGCGGCCGTCTGCTGCCCGGCCTGACACCCACGGGACACGACGCCTGGCGGGCGGGCCCGCTGGACCCGGAGGACATCGCCCATCTGCGCGCGGTCGCCGCCGCGCTCCCGCACGAGGGCCACGCGGTGCCGCTCCCCGGCCCCGGGCCGCTCCTGCTGCCCCGGCCCGAGGCCCTGATGCGGTCCTTCCTGGACGCCGTGGCGGACACCCTGCCCCGCACCCCGGCCGCGCCGTACGCCTGCGGGAAGCCCTTCGCCGACCGCCGGCCCCAGCGGCTGCCCGGGGCGCACGACTGGGCCGCCGAGGTCGCCGCCGGCATGGACGCGGGCGTGCGGATCTCGCTCCGCCTCGACCTGTCCGCCTACGACATGTTCGACCGGCTCGACGACGGCGAGCGGGCGCGCCGCGCGGGCGCCGCGATCGTCCAGGTGCACAGCCTCGCCGACCCGACCCTGATGACCGACGCCGCGTCCCTGTGGGCGGGCGAGGCCGACGCCGCCTTCGGGGCCCGCGCACGCGTGGACGCCGCCCTCGCCGTCCGGCGCGCGGCCCGCGTCTGGCCGCCGCTCGCCCGGCTCGCCGAACAGGACGCGCCGGACGTCCTCGCCCTGTCCGAGGACGAGCTGAGCGATCTGCTCGGGGTGGCGGCCACCCGGCTCGCGACGGCCGGGGTCGCCGTGCACTGGCCGAGGGACCTGGCGCAGGACCTCAGCGCGGCCGCGGTGGTCAGGACCGCACCCGGCTCGGCGACCGACGGCACCGGCTTCTTCGAGAGCGAGGAACTGCTCCAGTTCCGCTGGCAGCTGGCGCTCGGCGGCGACCCGCTCAGCGAGGCCGAGATGGACACCCTGGCGGAGGCGCACCGCCCGGTGGTCCGGCTCCGTGACCAGTGGGTCCTGGTCGACCCGGCGCTCGTGCGCAAGGCCCGCAAGCGGGAACTGGG
This sequence comes from Streptomyces sp. NPDC058295, assembly GCF_042880655.1. Lineage (NCBI taxonomy): Bacteria > Bacillati > Actinomycetota > Actinomycetes > Kitasatosporales > Streptomycetaceae > Streptomyces > Streptomyces sp. NPDC058295. Next base: position 81,333 of record NZ_JBHVYO010000028.1, on the reverse strand, counting down.
CCTGCTCGACCCGGTGGACGCCCTGTCCGTCGCGCTCAGCGGCACCGCGGAGGTCGACGGCGAGAGCGTCGAGGCGGTCCCCGTCGGCGCCCTGGCCGCCCTGCGCGACCGCCTCACCACCGGTGTGCACCCCGCCGATCCGCCCGCCGGACTGCACGCCACCCTGCGCGACTACCAGCTGCGCGGACTGGCCTGGCTGGACCTCATGACCTCCCTCGGCCTCGGCGGCTGCCTCGCCGACGACATGGGCCTCGGCAAGACGATCACCGTCATCGCCCTGCACCTGAAGCGGGCCCGCACCGAACCGACCCTGGTGGTCTGCCCGGCCTCCCTGCTGGGCAACTGGCAGCGCGAGATCAACCGCTTCGCGCCCGGCGTGCCGGTCCGCCGCTTCCACGGCACCGACCGCAGCCTGGTGGACCTCGGCGGCGGCTTCGTCCTCACCACGTACGGCACGATGCGCTCGGCGGCGCCCACCCTGGCCGGGCAGCCCTGGGGCATGGTCGTCGCCGACGAGGCCCAGCACGTGAAGAACCCCTACTCGGCGACGGCGAAAGCCCTGCGCACGATCCCGACCTCCGCGCGCGTGGCCCTGACCGGCACCCCCGTCGAGAACAACCTCTCCGAGCTCTGGGCGCTGCTCGACTGGACGACCCCCGGACTCCTCGGCCCCCTGAAATCCTTCCGCGCCCGGCACGCGCGCGCGGTCGAGAACGGCGAGGACGACCAGGCGGTGGAGCGCCTGGCCCGGCTGGTCCGCCCGTTCCTCCTGCGGCGCAAGAAGTCCGACCCCGGAATCGTGCCCGAGCTGCCGCCCAAGACCGAGACCGACCATCCGGTCCCGCTGACCCGCGAACAGGCCGCGCTGTACGAGGCGGTGGTGCGGGAGTCGCTGCTGGCCATCGAGACGGCGGACGGCATCGCCCGGCGCGGCCTGGTGCTGAAGCTGCTGGGCGCGCTCAAGCAGATCTGCGACCACCCGGCCCTGTACCTCAAGGAGGAGACCGCCTCCGTCGGCGACGCCCTGGCCGCCCGCTCCGGCAAGCTCGCCCTGCTGGACGAGCTGCTGGACACCCTGCTCGCCGAGGACGGCTCGGCCATCGTCTTCACGCAGTACGTCGGCATGGCCCGTCTGATCACCGCCCACCTCACCGCCCGCGCGGTCCCGGTCGACCTGCTGCACGGCGGCACCCCGGTCCCCGAGCGGGAGCGCATGGTGGACCGCTTCCAGGCCGGTGCCACCCCGGTGCTCGTCCTCTCCCTGAAGGCCGCCGGCACCGGCCTCAACCTCACCCGCGCGGGCCATGTCGTCCACTTCGACCGCTGGTGGAACCCCGCGGTCGAGGAACAGGCCACCGACCGCGCCTACCGCATCGGCCAGACCCAGCCGGTCCAGGTGCACCGCCTCATCACCGAGGGCACGGTCGAGGACCGCATCGCCGAGATGCTCCAGGCGAAGCGGGCCCTGGCCGACGCGATCCTCGGCTCCGGCGAGTCGGCCCTCACCGAACTCACGGACCGCGAACTGACCGACCTGGTCAGGCTGCGGAGGGAGGCGTGATGGGGGAGACGGAGAAGGACGAGACCGCCGCCGACACCGCCGCTGCCGCCCCGGCCGGGGAGCAACGGGAGAAGGGCACCGGCCCGGCCGACGAGGCTCGCCGAGCGCTGCGGGCGGCGCGGGAACGCTCGCTGGAACAGGAGCCGGCCCAGGCACCGCGCCGACCGTCGCAAGCACCGACACGAGCACCGTCACCCGACTCCACGGTGCGGCCAGGCGACCCCACCCCGAGGCCAGGCGACGCGGCCCGCGCGGCGCTGCGGCGCGCGGCGGAATCCGCGCCTGTGGTGGAACCGGCCCCTGCGGTGGAATCCGCGTCCGCGGTGGGACCGGCGCCTGCGGTGGAATCCGCGTCCGTCGGTGACGCGGCCCGTGCGGCGCTGCGGCGTACGGCGGAATCCGTGCCTGTGGTGGGACCGGCCCCTGCGGTGGAATCCGCGTCCGTCGGTGACGCGGCCCGTGCGGCGCTGCGGCGTACGGCGGAGCCCGCGCCTGTGGTGGAACCTGCGTCCGCCGGCCATGCGGCCCGCGCGGCCCTGCGACGCACGGCCGAATCCGCGTCCGCGGTGGAGCCCGGGTCGGTCGGTGACGCGGCGCGTGCGGCGCTGAGGCGTACGGCGGAATCCGTGCCTGTGGTGGAATCCGCGTCCGCGGTGGAACCCGCGTCCGTCGGCGATACGGCCCGCGCGGCCCTGCGGCGCACGGCGAAGCCCGTGCCCCCGGCGGAACCTGCGCCCGAGGCCGGCACCGAGACCGCGGCGGGCACCGAGACCCTGGCCGGCACTGCGCCCGCGGCCGGCACCGAGACTGCGGCGGGAACCCAGCCCGCAGCCGACCCCACGACCGTGGCGGACTCGCCCTCCAAGGAAGCCGTCCCGGCCGCCGACACCCCCGCCGACGCCGACACCCACGCGCCCGCCGACGCCGGCACCCACGCCGACGCCGTAGCGCCCCCCACCCCGGCGGCGGAGGCCTCGCCTGCGGAGTCCTCGTCGGCCGATGCCTCGCCGGTGGCCGCCGCACCGCGCGCCCCGCAGGCGGGCGCCGGCTCGCGCCCCGGGGACATCGCGCGGGAGGCCCTGCGCGCCGCCCGCGCGGAGGCACGCCAGAACCCACCCGAGACCCGGACCCGGGCAGGCCGAGGGGCCCCGCGCGGCGACGCCGGTCTCCGCCCCCGCCCCGACGCTCGCCCCACCGACGCCCGGCGGCACCCCGGCGCACCTGACCGGGTGGCCGACGAACGAGCGCGTGCTGTAAGGGAGTTGCTCGCGGGCGCCTTCCAGATGCCGTCGGAGGATTCGGCCGAAGCCGAGCCCGATCCCAACCCCAGGCCCGAGCCCAGGCCCAATCTCAGGCCCGAGCCCACGGCCAAACCCAGGCCCGAGCCCGATCTCACGGCCGAGCCCAGGACGGAGCCCGAGCCCACGGCCGAGCCCTGGATTGCCTCCGCCAACGCGATGACGGCGGACGGGAGTTCAGCCGAAGCCGCGGTCTCCGTGAGCCCTCTCGGAGGTGGACCTTCCCTGCCTGCCGAACCGCCCCGCAGCCCCCGCTCCATGGCCGCCCCCGCACGGGACGGTGACCACCGCCGTACCTTCCCCGCCTTCCCGCCGCGCACCGGCGGGAACTTCGCGGGCACCTGGTGGGGCAACGCCTGGATCGCCGCGCTGGAGGAGGGCGCCCTCGACGCCAAGCGCCTGGCCCGCGGGCGCGGTTACGCCGAGCAGGGAAACGTGGACGCGATCACCGTCACCCCCGGGCTGGTGCTGGCGTACGTGCAGGGCAGCCGCCCCCGCCCCTACCGCGTACAGGTACGGCTGCGCACCCTCGGCGCCGAGGACTGGGAGCGCTTCCTGGAGGCCGCCGTCGAGCGCCCCGGGCACATCGCCGCGCTGCTCGACAAGGAGATGCCCGAGTCCCTCGCCGAGTGCGGGGTGCCGCTGCTTCCCGGCCCCGGCGACCTCGAGCCGCAGTGCAGCTGCCCCGACCGCGGTCACCCCTGCAAGCACGCCGCCGCCCTCTGCTACCAGACCGCGCGGCTGCTCGACGCCGACCCCTTCGTGCTGCTCCTGCTGCGCGGCCGGGGCGAACGCGAGGTGCTCGACGCGCTGTCCCGCCGTAACGCCACCCGCGCGGCCCGCGCCGCCCAGGAGCAGGAACCGGAACCCCTGCCGGGCGTACGGGCCGCCGAAGCCCTCGCCGAGCGCCGGCTCCCGCCGCTGCCCGCCCCGCTGCCCGTGCCCCCGCACCCCGAACAGCCCCCGGCCTACCCGTCCGCGCCGAATGGCCCCGACTCCTTCGCGCTGGACCACCTCGCGACCGACGCGGCCGCCCGCGCCCACGCCCTGCTGGTCACCGGTCAGGACGAGATCGGCGAACTCACCCTCTGGCGGGACGCCGTACGGCTCGCCGCGTCCCGACCCGGTTCCGGGCTCACCGTCACCACCCGCGCCCTCTACGCCGCGCTCGCCACCGCCGTCGGCCGCACCCCGGTCGAACTGGCCCGCGCGGTGGCCGCCTGGCGGCAGGGCGGACCGGACGGGCTCACCGTGCTGGAGGAGACCTGGGACCCGCCGGCCGGCCGCTTCGACCGGGCCCGGCCGCTCCTCCTCGCCGCCGACCTCCCGGCCTTCCGCCCCCGCCGCAACCACCTCACCCACCCCCGCGGCCATGTCCAACTCCGCTTCGGCCGCGACGGGTTGTGGTACGCGTACGAGTCCGAACCAGGCCAGGACGACTGGTGGCCGCGCGGCACCCCCGACCCGGACCCGGTGGGCGCGCTGACCGGTCTGGGCGGCTCGGACGAGTTCTGAGGCGCCCGGACCCGACCCCATCGGCGCGCAGCGCGCGACGGCCGTTGCCCGCCCTGTCCGATGTCCGCGCCTCGCGGCCGCCCGACTCGCCCGATCCGCTCCCCACTTCTCCGCCCGCCTCGTACGATGAGGCCCGTGACTCTCGACGACCACCGCCCCGCCCCGCGGTACCGCGCGCTGCTCTCGCGCGGCTGTTGTTGATCCTCACCTCACCCCTCTCCGCCCTCCTGCCGTGGACGCGCCGCGCCTTCTGACGCCCTGATCGCGTCCCGGTCCAGGCACCCCGCTTCCGGAAAGGCCGGTCCATGCCCACGTCTCCCACGCCCGAATCCGCCTACGACCGCCGCAGACTGCACCAGTGGCTGGCCGGCGAGGCCCGCGCCGACGGCGTCTCCCGGCGTGACCTGCTCCGCCTCGCCGCTGCCGCTGGACTCGCCACCGCCGCGGCCCCGGCGTTCTCCGCGCCGGCCGCCGCGGCGACGTCACCCGGTATCGTCAAGGCGCTTCCCGACGACCGGTTCACGGTCCGGGGCACCAACGCCGAGACGAAGTTCGCCTCCCTCGCCGGGACCGGCTACCACACCCCCGCCGACCACTTCTTCGTCCGCAACCACACCTCCACCCCCGTGCTCGACGCCGCCGACTGGACCCTCACCGTGCACGGCGACGGCCTCACCCACGCCGCTCCCGTCGAGTTCACCCTCGACGACCTGAAGAGGTTCCCCGCGGTCACCCGCACGGCGTTCGTGGAGTGCGCGGGCAACGGCCGCGGCTTCTTCACCTCCCAGCAGGGCCAGACCGTCAGCGGCACGGCGTGGACCCTGGGCGCGATCGGCACCGCGCGCTGGCGAGGGGTCCGCCTCGCCGACGTCCTGCGACGGGCGGGGCTCTCCCGTCACGCCGTCGACGTCCTGCCCCGCGGCCTCGACCCCGACTACGTCACCGCCGACGGCACCGACCTCGGCCGGGTCCGTCGGCCCCTGCCGCTGTCCAAGGCGCTCGACGACGTCCTCCTCGCCTACGAGATGAACGGCGACCCGCTGCCGTACGACCACGGCTTCCCCGTACGCGTCCTGGTGCCGAACTGGATCGGCATCGCGTCGATCAAGTGGGTCGGTGACATCGAGGTGTCCGCGCAGCCCCTCTACTCGCCGTGGAACACCGATTTCTACCGGCTGTTCGGCAGTGCCCACCCCGACGGCGGCAGCGCGCCGCTGACCCGGCAGACCGTCAAGAGCGCCTGGGAGCTGCCCTGGGACGCGAGCCTCGGGGCGGGTGCCGTGCACCGCCTGACCGGACGCTCCTGGTCCGGCGCCGGCGCGGTCGTACGCGTCGACGTCAGCACCGACGGAGGGACCCGCTGGCGGCGCGCCCGGCTGCACGACGCCCCGCGCCGCGCGGGCTGGGTCCGCTGGTCCACCGACTGGCGCCCGTCGGCTCCGGGCGGGTACACCTTGCTGGCGCGGGCCACCGACAGCACCGGCCGCACCCAGCCCGACACTGCCGTCCCGAACACCCAGGGCTATCTGTTCGACGCCGTGGTCCGGCACCCCGTCCGGGCGGTGTAAACCACGTCGCCGCCACGCGGGAACGGCAGGACGTCCCGCTGCGCGAGCACGCCCTGGCCGTAGCCCGCTCCCCTAACCCGTCAAACCATCACACACGACGACGCGTCACCAACGAAGCAGACCCACAGCCGCACGTCGCGGACGCTGTACCCCTGCGAATTGGCGTAGCCGGGAGTGTCGTTGGCACCGTTGCTGTCCGAGCCGAGCTTGGTGTAGCTGTGCCAGTTCCAGGATCCGTTCTCCCACTTGTAGTACGTGGTGTAGAGCCCAGCGCCCTTGCCGTCGGAGCAGTTGTCCCAGATCGTGAAGTTCCAGCTCGTGTCGAAGACCTCGTAACCGCCGGCCGTTCCGACCTGCCACCAGTTGTAGTCGCCGTACACGGACGCACAGCCGTCGGACGTCTGCTGGTAGTAAGTGGCCGCCTGCGCCTGGCCGGAGAAGGCCACCACGATACCGGCGGCGGCAGCCGCGACCGCCAGCTTCCGACGGGCCCCGCTGAACGAAAAGCGTCGTGTCATGGTCATCCCCTGAGATCCGTGACGGTCTCCCCGTGAGTGCACGGGGAGCGGTTGATGCCCATGTTGCTTGACATGTTCATAGGGTTGTTGGCATTCCGTGACCGGCTGTTGGCACTCAGCGCACGGTCGGCATTCCGCGGTGCTGGCTCTGCTGCCGGTGGTCACGCGGTGTGATGCCGTACAGCGCCTTGAAGGCGCGGCTGAAGGATGTCGGTTCCGGCAAGCCCCAGCGTGCGGCGATCGAGCTGATGGACCGGGCGTCGAGGCGGGGGTCGGCCAGGTCGCGGTGGATGCGTTGCAGTCTGCTGCGGCGTATGCCGTCGGCGATCGTGGTCGCCTGGCCCTGGTAGAGCCGGTGGAGGTAGCGGACGGAGATCTGGTGGGCGGTGGCGATGGAGGCCGGTGTGAGGCCAGGATCCGCGAGGTGTTGCTGGATGAACGCGTCGACCCGGGTGCGCAGGACGGTTTGCTGCGTTTCGGGCGGCAGGAGGCCCTCGGTCCGGGCGGCCTGGGCGAGCATGGCGCTCAGCAGGTCCAGGGAGACGTTGGCCAGGCGGAGCGCGTCGCACTCCTCGTACTGCGGCGCGTGGTTCATCAGATCGGTGAGGTAGTGGCGGAACAGCGCGCCGATGCCCGTCTGCCCCTGAATGCGGGTCAGGGTGAGCCGGTCGAGGCTGTTGGAGTGCAGGGGCAGTCTGGCCCGGGGTATCTGCACGATCAGCGAGGAGACCTCCGGATGGTCATGGGCGGTGGTCCAGGCCTGGCAGGGCCGGGAGGAGTCGTAGAGCACCAGATCGCCCTCGCCGATGTCGACGTGCCGACCCGATTGGCTGAACCCGGCCTCTCCACGGACGGTGAGCCAGAGCTGACAGACTTCCGGATCGCTCTGCCGGATCATCGCCGGGGTTCGGCGCGCATGCATGGGCGGGTAGCTTTGCGCGAAGGTCTGGATGTCGCCAAGGTGCAGCGCATGGGAGCTGGCGAGGAAGTCATCCAGGTGATCGCTGGCCATCGTGGTGCGGAAGTGGGCCTGGGAGACGATCGAGTACCAGTAGTCGAAGCGCTCGGTCCCCGACAGGTGCTCCGTCGAAAACGCCGTCCAGATCATTGTCCCGCCAGTCCTCTCCCCAGAGGGCCCCAGCTCCCGCAGCCCCGCCCCAACGCCCCACAGGCGCCCCGATTTTTCCGAACCAACCACCCGCAAAACGCAGGACCGCACAATCGAATTCATGCAGGCCTGCAGGGCAACGGTACTTTTCTGCTATCCGGGCACGAGATCGTCCGGTCCGCTGGGTGCAGGTTGTTGGCGGTCGGTGCACTGTTCACCGTGGAGCGCCTCTTGCCGGTAGGCGCTCGGCGGGATTCCGTATGCCCTGCGGAATGCGCGGGTGAATTCGGAGGCATGGACAAAGCCCCAGCGTGCGGCCAGGAAGCCGATGGACTTGTCGCACAGTCGGAGATCGGCGAGGTCCCGGCGGCAGCGCTCCAGGCGCCGCTGCCGGATCCACGCGCTTACGGTGACACCCTGCGGCTGGAACAGCCGGTGCAGATACCGCACGGAGATGTGGTGACAGGCGGCGACTGCCGCGGGCGACAACTCGGGGTCGCCCAGGTTGCGTTCGATGAAGGAGTGAATGCCGGCCGTCAGCGCCTGCTGGCGACTCTCGGGTGGAACGCCGTCTTCGGTGCCCGCGTGGTGCGCGAGGAACGCGGTGATCAGGTCCGCCGTGACGCCGCCCAGACGTATCGCGTCCTGCGCCCGGCAGGAGTCGGACTCGGGTTCCAGCCGGGTCAGGAACTGTGACAGGAGGGCCCCCATGCCGGTACTGCCCGGCAGTGGCAATCCGAAGAGGCGGTCCACCTTCGCCGCGGAGAAAGGAATCGCCGCACGGGGCACGTTCACGACGATCCCCTCGACCGCGCCGCCGTCATCCGGGTAGGCCGAGGCGTCACACGGATGCGACGTGTCGTACAACAACAGGTCTCCGACCCCCACCAACGCGTCACGCCTGCCGTGGGAGATGCTCTGCCGACCGCTCAGCGTCAGGGCCAGGTGGTACAGCTCAGGGTCGGACCGACGCACCAACGCCGGCGTGCGACGCGAGCGCAGTGACGGGTAGGACAGCACCGACACCTGAACGGCCCCGAGATCCAGCTGCCGGATGCAGGCCCGGAAGTCATCGGCATGGTCGCTGGTGATCTCCGTGGGCATGAGCGTGTGTGACGTCAGCTCCCGCCACCACTCGAACCGATCAGTGACCGGTAAGTCCTCACTGCGCAACACGGTCTCGATCATTCCGCCCCCCACTTATCATGCCCTCATCAAGACGTCGAAGGAAGGATGGCACGTTCCGCGGATCTGCCATCCGCCGCACCCGGGAGCTGATGCGGGGGTGGGCCGACGGCCAGGTCGCACGCGCGGTGAAGTCCCTGCGCAAGGGAGCCCTCTTGCGTACCACAGCGCGCCCGACGGACGGGTCAGCTCCGCCTCAGAGGCCGTTAAGTCCTGGGGTGCAGGTGCCTGGTTGTCCCCCGTGCGAGCTACGCGCGATGTCCACCTGGAGGGGACGCCTCGGGGTGACGGCCGCACATAGCGTTCCCCTCAGTTGAAGGGGCGGCTCGGCCGTCGGTCAAGGATGGGAAACGTCATGTCTCCGTGGGACGCACCGTCGGTGCAGTGGTCGAAGCTCCAGTTCTCGCAGTCACCGTTCGAGCCGACGCGCCGGGTGCGGCCGGCCGGGGTGCGGCTGGCTGTGATGGTGGTGCTGTTCATCCTGGTGACCGGTCTCGCCGCCGGGATGCGGAGCATGGCGGGGGACAACCCGGTGCTGTCCCTGCTGTTCGGCGCGGTGGCCGCGGCAATCGCCCTGACGGTCTACGCGGCGGCGGTACGGTTCCTCGAACAGCGCCCCGTATCCGAACTGGACACCGCCGATGCCGGGCATGGCCTGCGCCGCGGCACCCTCGTCGGCCTCGGACTCTTCGCCGCGACGCTCGCGCTGATCGCTCTGTTCGGCGGATACGACACGAAGGGCGGAGTGTCCGTCGCCGGCGCGTTCACCATTCTCGGGATGATGGCGGGGATCGCGGTCGTCGAGGAGATCCTCTTCCGGGGCATCGTCTTCCGCCTGATCGAACAACTTACGGGTACGCGGGGGGCGTTGGCGATCTCGGGCGTGCTGTTCGGAGCGCTGCACCTGGTGAACTCGGGCGCCACTGTGTGGGGCGCGCTGGCCATCGCCATCGAGGCCGGCCTGATGCTCGGCGCGGCCTACGCGGCCACCCGCACCCTGTGGCTGCCGATCGGCCTGCACCTGGGCTGGAACTTCGCCCTGAGCGGCCTCTTCGGCGTCACGGTCTCCGGCAACGAGGACATGCCGACCGGACTGCTCCACGGTGTGCTGTCGGGCCCCACCGCGATCACCGGAGGCGACTTCGGACCCGAGGCCAGTGTCTTCGCGATCCTCGTGTGCACCATTCCCACGGTCATGTTCCTGCGCTCGGCCAGGCGCAGCGGGCACCTCTACACCCGCAGCCGGCTCCGCTCCGAGGGGACGGTTCGCTCGACGACGTAGCGGAGTCTGCCCAGGCCCTGGATGTTCGGGGTGCCCTTGCGGAAGACGGCCAGCAGGATCCGGCGCTTGCGCAGCTCGTCGCGGTTGGGGTTGTAGCCCTTGTCGCCGAGCAGGGCTTCAGGTCTTCGGCGTGGTCGGCCGGGGCGGCCGGCGATGGGCGGGATGCCGTCGACCAGGGCGAGGGCCTGGGTGACGGCGTTGACGCGGCCGCGGTGGTGATGACCCTGAGCGGGATGACCCGTCCGTCGCGGATCAGGTGGTGTTCGCTGCCCGTCTTCCGTCGGCCGACCGGCGACGGCCCAGTGTCGGCTCCCCCTCTTTCACGCGGGCGATACGGCCGAGCGTGCTGCGGCTGCTCCAACGACTGACCGATCTCCCTACGGGGTGTTGTCAGCCAAAGGCGACGTCCTGGCGCAGAACCCGATGGCATGTGCGCTCCTCGGCGATCTGAGCCGGTGGCCCGAGGAACGTCGCAACATCATCTGGCAGCGGATCCTGGGCACCGGCCACGCTCGCGTGACGCTCACCCGGAAAGAAGAGTCGGCGTGGATGCAGCAAGCGGTCGGTCTGCTGCGCACCGCACTCTCGCGCTACCCGGACGACCGGGACCTCGGTGGGCTGATCGAGGAGCTGACTACCGGCAGTGAGCGTTTCCGGGACATGTGGGAGGAGAGGCGCTCGACGGTGCACCGGTCGATGCACAAGATGATCGACCACCCCGAGGTGGGACGTCTCGTCCTGGACTGCGACACGCTGTTGCTTCCGGACACCGACCAGTCGATGATCGTCTACTCCGCCGCAGCCGGCACGCGGGAGGCATCGGCACTCGACGTACTACGTGTCATCGGCACCGAACGGATGTCGGCACTTCCCTAGTAGGACTTTGTTGCGTTGCTCTGGCGCTGTTGCTCTGGCTCTTGGGCTCGGGCTGGTGGTGGACGTTCTGGGCAGGGGGCGGTGGCAGGTGGTGCAGGTGCCGGTCCAGCAGTGCAGGAGGTTCTGCAGTGCGTCGAGGATTTGGTGGAGCATCAGGCTGCTGTGCGGCCCTCTGTGGCGTAGCGCCGCAGGGTGAGGAAGGCATGTGCGGTGGTGACGAGGGTGGCGCGGTGGTGGGAGATGCTTCTCAAGAGCCGCGACGCCGTCACCGACATCGACGGCATCTTGCATAACCGAGTGGGCCTGATCGATGAGCATCCCGCCGATGTCGGGGACCGACACGTTGAACCCGCGACGAGTGAACAACTCCGTCACGTCGTGCCAGTACACAGGACTGTGTCAGGCACTGTGAGGAGCGACAACGTCTTCCATCGGCTGTTCCTTCCGCGCGGGCATGCTGCCGACATTCAAGAAGATCGCCTCGTCCCATGGGCGTCCCGGCATCGTGGAAGGGGACCGGGCGTCACCTCGGCCACTTGACGAGATGCTCACGGAGTCCGCTGGATGCGATCGGGGGGCGGACAACCCACGGCACGTGTGGCCGCGGCCGGCTCTGCCCCGCGCTGGAGGAAGGGAGCACGGCCGTGGTCGCGCTCCCTTCCTTCCGAACGGGACCGCCGGTCGATCAGGCCCGGTCGCCGTTCCCTGCCAAGCCGGCCCGGTACGCCAGGACCACCGCCTGGACGCGATCGCGAAGGTCCAGTTTGGTGAGGATGCGGGAGACGTAGGTCTTCACGGTCTCGGGGCTGATGACCAGCTCGGCGGCTATCTCCGCGTTCGAAAGGCCCTCGCTGATCAGCAGGAGGACCTCGTGCTCGCGGCTGCTGAGAGCCTTGAGGCGTTCGCGGTCGGGGGACGCGGAGGTGGCGGCGGGACGCACGCGTTCGGCGTGGCGGCCGATCAGGGTGCGGGTGACGGCGGGGGCCAGGAGGGACTCGCCGCGGGCGACGGTGCGTACCGCGTTGATCAGCTCGGGCGGTGCGGCGTCCTTCAGCAGGAAGCCGCTGGCGCCGGCCCGCAGAGCCTCGTACACGTACTCGTCGACGTTGAAGGTGGTGACGATCAGGATCTTCGCGGGGCTGAGGGAAGCGGGGCCGGCCAGGTGGCGCGTGGCCTCGATCCCGTCGAGCAGGGGCATACGGATGTCCATGACGATCACGTCAGGCTTCAGCTCCTGCGCGCTGCGGATCGCCGCCCGGCCGTCCGTGGCCTCCCCGACGACCTCCATGTCGGGCTGGGCGGAGAGGATCGTGACGAAGCCGGCGCGCACGAGGGCCTGGTCCTCGCAGATCAGCACCCTGATCGCGGCGGGCGGAACACTCATGCGGCACCTCCTGTGGGGATGCGCGCGTGCACGCGGAACCCGCCCTCCGGGCGGAAACCCGCCGCGAACTCGCCGCCCAGCATCTCCACCCGTTCCCGCAGCCCGGTCAGGCCACGGCCGCCCGAGATGTGCGGGGCGCCGTCGCGGAGGGCGGCGGACTCGTGCGTGCCGACGGCCGTCCCGGCGGTGGTCACCTCGACCTCGGTCCAGCCGGGGGTGTGCGCGAGGTGTACCAGTGTCTCGTGGCCCGCGGCGTACTTCACGGCGTTCGTGAGGGATTCCTGCACGATGCGATAGGCCGCGAGCCGGGCGCCTATGGCCATGGCCGGCTGCTCCCCGTCCTCCACCAGCTCGACGGGCTGGCCGCCCGCGCGTGTCTGCTCCACCAGATCAGGCACCCGGCCCGGCATCGGCGTCCGCTCCGGTGGCTCCGCATCGCCGGTTGCCTCCAGCACGCCGAGGAGGAAACGGAGTTCGGCCAGAGCGCGGCGGCCGGTACCGTTGATGGCGTCGAGGGCGTCGCCCAGCCGGTCCGGCGACTCGGTGAGGTACCGAGCCGCGCCTGCCTGCACCACCATCGCGGTCACATGATGGGTCACCACATCGTGCAACTCCCTTGCCATACGACTGCGTTCCGCGGCGATCGCCACCTGCGCCGACAGGTGCCGACGCGCGGCCTCCTGTCCCCGCTGCCTGCGGACCAGGACGCCCAGCCCCCACACCGCCGCCAGGACCATGTAGATGAGCAGGTAGTCGATCAGGCCGGCGGGCGAGCCCAGCGTGTGCAGAGCGACGCCGAAGAGCAGGTACCCGCCCGTCGCCGCCAGTGGCACGGCCCGCCGGAGACGTTCCTGGTGAGCGCCCACGGAGTACAACGCGATGTACAGCCCCAGGCTGCCGAAGGTCGGAGGGCTGCCGAGGGACTGGTGGACCGCGAACGACGTGCCCGCCACCGCGAGGCAGCCGCCCGGCCACCGGGTCCGCACCGCGATCGGCAGGGTCTGCCCAAAGGTCAGCAACACACTTGCGACGGAGGCGCCGTGAACGGGAAGGTCACTGAACTGCGCCCCGATCCGCGACAGCGGCGACGTGAACGACAGCACCGTGAAGACGAGCGCGAACTCGCGGTCCTTGACGGCGGCGGGGCGTGCTTCCCACCACCGCACCAGCAGGCGCAGCCAGGCGGTCGCGGCGGCTGGCCGGCGCCCGCGCGCAAGGCCCCTGTCCTGTGCCGGTAACGCGGACCAGGCTCCGGAAGGGGACGCCGCCGGCCCGTCGGCCACCGACCGGCCCGGGTGGGGAGCGGAGTCCGTCCGGGCAGGCGATGCCGCATCCGATGGTTCACGAACCGCTTGGTCTTCCATCATCACCCATGATCGATCAAAGCCAGTGTTGAACGGTATGGGAACCGGGTCGTGGCCGGTGGCCCACGATCTCCCATCCGGTACGACCCATCCGGCATGCGCACCGCACGGCATCGCCCGGCCGGATGGGTCCCGCCCGGTGAATGTAGCGCCTGATGGTGGTGGGCCGTGGTCCGGGAGAGAAGCAGGCGCCTAGCTTCCTCGGGGGACAGCCGGACTTGGAATGCGCCCACTCGGTGGTGACGATACGCGGTGCGCACGGCCCGTAGTTTTCCGGTGCCGAAAGGGACAATCGCCCACCCCAGGCGGGCCCTTGAGGAGAAAGCCATGGCATCCAACCACCATCAGTCACTGACGCGGCCCGCCGGTCCCGTTGTGCACCGGACCGAACCGGCAGGGAAGACCACCGGGCATCCCGCGCGGTGGGCGTGAGCGCGTCTGCCGGTGCTGTTCGTACTCGTGCCGGCCGTGGGCGGCATCACCAGCATGATCAACGGCATCGCCGACGCCACTCCCTCGACCGCCCTGATCGCCGGGGTCGCCACCAGCGGGCTCGCCCTGTCCGCCTACACCTGGCTGGTGCGGTACCTGGAGGGCCCCAGGCCACAGGAGTTGTCGCTCGCTCAGGCGCGGCAGGGTTGCGCCGGGGGAGCGCCCTCGGTCTGGGCCTGTGCACCCTCACCGTCGCACTGGTCGCGATGACCGGCGGCTACTGCGAAGCGGGTCTCCGCGTGCACCCCTGGAAGACCCGAAGAGGGTCGTGGTCAGCGGGTGCCCGCCTCGGCGCGCGTGTAGAACGCGGCGAGTTCGTGGGGGTTCTTGGTGTAGACGTCGATCTTGCGGACCATGCCGTCCTCGACCTGGTGGATCTCAACCATGGTCAGCGGGAACTTCTCACCGGTGGTGTGGGCTGTGAGCGTTCCGGTGAGCGTTCCGATGACGCCGGCCGGGCCCTCGAATACCTCGGCATCGGTAATGGCGACGTTGGCGTAGCCCATCATCGCGCCGAGGACCGACTGCACGAACACCTCGCGGCCCTGGTGCACGCCGCCGTAGGGGAGCTGGTTCGGCTCATCGACGATCACCTCGGGGGCGAGCTTTGCCAGGACACCCGGCACATCGCCCTTGCTCAACGCGTCATACAGCCCTCGCACGACATCCGCGGGGCTCTCCGTCACCGTCTCGATCTGGTTGCTCATCTGGTGTGTCCTGTCAGTGTTCAGGTGCCGCCGACCGGGGCGCGTGCGTCCTCGCACCGGTCGGGCCCCGGGAGGATCGGGGCACGCACCATGCAACGCGAGACGGCCGTGACGGGGGAGTCCTTGCTGTGAGGGGTACTGGCAGGGCCCCTCACCTGTCACGCAGCCTGCCTACCCTGGCCTCATGGACAACAGGGACGCAGTCAGCGCATTCCTCCGCTCCCGACGCGACAAGATCACCCCAGAGCAGGCCGGTCTGCCGACGTACGGTCAGCGCCGGGTGCCCGGACTGCGCAGGGGAGAGGTCGCCGCACTCGCCGGCGTGAGCGTCGAGTACTACACGCGCCTGGAGCGCGGCAACCTCCAAGGGGTCTCCGACAGTGTGCTCGACACCCTCGCCCACGCCCTGCGCCTCGACGACACCGAGCGCATGTACCTGTACGACCTCGCCCGCGCTGCCGGACCGGCGCCGCAAACGCGGGCACCGCGGCGGGAGAGCCGACCGACGGTGCGGCCGAGTGTGGCGCGGATCGTCGATGGCATGCCGGAGCTGCCGGCGTACGTGATGAATAACCGCCTCGATGCGCTGGCCGCCAACCCGTTGGGCCGGGCCCTGTACTCGGAGATGTATGCCGACCCGACATGCGGGGCGAACGTCGTCCGGTTCGCGTTCTTCAACTCCGCAGCCAGGCGGTTCTACACCGACTGGGAGCGCATGGCCCGCTTCGCCGTGGGCGCGCTGCGCATCGAGGCGGGGAAGAACCCCTACGACCGGGAGCTGTCGAACCTGATCGGTGAACTGTCCACCCGCAGCGACGCCTTCCGCGTGATGTGGGGCTCGCACGACGTGCATGTCTTCCGCGAGAGCACCAAACGCCTCAACCATCCGCTCGTCGGCGAACTGGAACTCGATCAGGAGACCCTGAGCCTGCCGGACGAAAGCGGCCTGAGCGTTGTCGTCTACAGCGCGCCCCCCGATACCGCCGCGGAGGACGGCCTGAAGCTACTCGCCAGTTGGTCCGCCACGACCGGACAGGAGCAGGGCGCGCAATCCACGAGCAACCCGCCGCCCCGGCAGGCCTGACGGAACCGTACTGGCCCCTTTCCGGCGCTCAGCAGAGACTGTCACCCGGCGCGAGCAAGCCAGTGAGTTCGGCGATCGCCTCCGGTTACGGCTGGGTCGAAGGAGGAGATCCTCGCGCTGCACTAGCCGACTTCTCCGCCGCGGTCGCCGAACTCACCGACTGGGGCAAGCGGCAGCCCGCAGGACCCGAGACCCGACGCGAACTCCCGCGCCGCTACGCCGAGCTGACAGCCGGTGGCATCACGGCCGCGGCCCGCTTCGTGCAGGACAACGGAGGCGGCGCTGCGCAACCAGCCGTTCGCGGCCGAGGTGCAGCAGCACGTCATGACGCTCTTCGAGCTTTTGGCCGGGTCCGGCGCACGGTCCGGTGACGGTGCCCCGGCCGCATCGCTGCGTGTCCGCCTAGCCATCACCGCACTGCCTGCCCGGAACTGTCAGGCGGCCCGGATGAGTTCGGCGCGGCCGAACAGCAGGGCGTATCCGGACGGGAGCTGGTTGAGGATGCGGTCCAGGAGGTCGGGGCCGGCGAGGTGGCCTACGGCGGTGAGGACGGTTCCGGTGTCCCAACGGGCCATCGCGGGGGTGGCTCCCGTACGAGTGGCCAGGTCTTTGACGAAGCCCCAGCCGGTGAGCTGTTGGGGGTCGGGGATCTGGCTGGTGAATGCGAGGGCGGCCTCGGTGGGGAGGCAGGCGGCGAGTTCGACGCGTTCGTCTCCGGTGACTTGGCGGCCCAGGGCCCCCAGCACGGCGCGCGTGACGTCCTCGGCCCGCTCCCGGGTGGGATACGCGCCTTCGTACCGGACTCTTTCCAGCATCTGGTGAAACGTCATGCCGGGCCGGGCAGAGGCCGGTTCACGCAGCTGAAGCATCGGAAGTGACTGCCTTTCTTGTGCAAGGGCGCTTTCGCCGGTGGGAAGGGCCGACTGGAGGTGAGCGTCGGGCCGGCCCTGCTGATGGGTGAGCGGGTCACGCTTGCCTGGGCTCAGGCGGGTTGGGGATGGCCGAAGAGGAGGTCGTAGCCCGGGGGGAGCTGGAGCAGGATGCGGCGAGTGAGCTCCTCGCCCGCCGCATCGGCGGTCACGCTCAGTGCGGCGCTGACATCCCAGGCCGCGGTCTGTTCGGTGGCTCCCTCGATCCACGCCGCGGTCGCCCGTACGAACCGCTCAGGCGACAGCGGTTCGGTGGCCTGAAGCGGGTTGAGCAGAATCAGGGCGAAGGTCTCCGGGAGCCGGGCGGCCAGCTCGGCCCGGACCTCGCCCACCAGATGTGCGCCGAGCAACGCCAGTACGGTACGCGCAGCCCGTTCGGCTTCCTGGGGTGTGGCGTACTGGCCGCGTTCCTGAACGTGATCGAGGAATGCTTTCCATCGCATGGCCACCACTGCTCTTTACGTCGTCGGGTGAAGGACGTAGGGCACAGGACGGGACCAGAGGGGGGCGGTGCCCGTCCTCCGCTGTCGGCGCGGTCGGAGAACTGGCTCCTCAGCCGCTGATCTGCGGGCGCTCGGTCTTGTCGCCGATGGCGATCTTGCGGGGCTTGGCTCGCTCGGCGATGGGGATCCGCAGGGTCAGCACCCCTGCTTCGTAGTCGGCCGTGATGCGCTCGGTGTCCAGCGTGTCGGCCAGCACCAGCTGGCGGGAGAAGACGCCCAAGGGCCGCTCGGAGAGCTCCATGTGCACGTCGTCGGCCTTCTCGACCGGTCGGCGCTCGGCCTTGACGGTGAGCATGTTCCGCTCGACGTCGATGTCGATCGCGTCCCTCGCGACGCCGGGCAGGTCGAGGGCGATCACGTACACCTCGCCCTCACGGTAGGCGTCCATCGGCATGGTCGAGGGCCTCGTCCAGGTGCCGGCCCCACCCGTCAGCTGCTGGGCGAGACGGTCGAGTTCGCGGAACGGGTCAGTGCGCATCAACATCGCGATAACACCTCCACAGGTCTGGCAGGAACTGCCAATGCGCTTCGTCTGACACTGTTGTAGCATGTCATCCGAACGATGACAAATGAAGGTGTCATCAAAAGGGTGACACCAGAGAGGATCTTCATGACCGCCTCCCCCGCGCCGCATGACCCCGCCTCGTTCTTCGCTGCTGCGACGGCGCTGAACGCGATCAGCGAGGCGGTCCGCACCGCCCACGACCCGCAGACCGCAGTGCACCCCCAGGACGGACCGGCCAGTGCGGACCAGGCACTGGCCGCACTCCTGCTGTTGCGTGAACTACGCGACGAACTCGCAGGATGGGAACCGGGGCTGATCGAGGCAGCCCGCGCCGCAGGCTCGAGCTGGGCGGACCTTGCCCACCCCCTGGGTGTCGCCAGTCGGCAGGCCGCCGAGCGCCGTTACCTGCGCGTACGCCCCGGAACACCCGGCGCCACCGGCGAACAGCGCGTACAGGCCATCCGCAACCGCCGGGCCGCCGACCGCACCATCAGCGCCTGGGCCCGGACCAACGCCGCCGAACTGCGCCAGATCGCGGGTCAGATCACGGCACTGACCGACCTCCCCACTCCTTCCCGCACATCTCTGGCACGGCTCGCCGACGCCCTCGCCGACAACGACGCCGCCGCCCTCATCGATCCACTCGCCGACACCCACACCCACCTCAAGGCCAATCACCCCGACCTTGCAGCTCGCATCGCCACGATCACCCACCACACGGACCGACTCCGCCAGGCCGGCGACGACAAGCACTGAACGGCGGACGGTCATTTCGCTGCCTGATCAGCGGTTGCCTTTGATCCGCGAACGGGCCTTCCCCGGGGCGATGCACTGCACGAGCTGAATGAACAGCTCCACCAGCGAGTCGTGGCACAGCGTGGCCAGCAGCGTGTACCGCATCGGCCCAGCTGCCGCCCGCAGGTCCGAGGGGGTGCTCCCTCGCCGCCCGCGCCCGCCGGGCCGCGACCAGCTTCTCCGGCACGTCCGCGAACAGCTCCGGTGGAAGCTGGAGCCTGCGCTCCCATCACCGGACCCAGCCACACCACACCCGCACCTCACACCGGCCGGCTGCACTCGAGCACGTGGAACCACGAGGCGCGGCCGATGACGCCGGGGCCGGACCTGCCGGGGACGCGGTCGACGGCTGCTTCGGCCATCAGCCGGGTCACACGGGTGCTATGGGCGGCGGGCGCGGTCGGCCACCGTGCTGTCAGCCCGGCCACCCAGCAGACGCTGCCCCCGGGGGTCTTCTCGGCTGCCTCGCGTCCTTGATCAACAGGGAACCGCAGGCCGAGGGCCTCACTGGCCCTCGTCACCAGCCCGCGCCGTCCCAAGAAGTGGTGCGGTATACGAACCCGGATTTTGTTGACGCTGCAACCGCTCATGCGCTTGCGTGGGGGAGGACACCGACTCCGTTTCATGGATCTCCGGAGGAAGAACGAGGTGGTCCCATGGACGTATCCCCCCTGGCCGTCTCCCAGCACACCACCCCTGCCGGCGTGCACGTCCTGACGCTGAGCGGGGAGATCGACCGCAGCAGCGTGCCCTTCCTGGGCTGGGCGTTCGACAGCGGCGCGGGCGAGGAGTGCGCACCCCGCACGGTCATCGACTTCGAGAACGTCACCTTCATGGACTGCAGCGGCATCTCCTTCCTCGTCTACGCCCACCGTGCCGCGCAGGACAGCGACGGCTGGCTCCGCCTGGCCAACGTTCCCGCACCCGTGCAACGGCTCCTGCGCCTCGTCGGCCTGGACGACCTCATGCCGATGTATGCCACGCTCCAGGCCGCCCTCCCCTCCTGAAGAAACCGGCCAGGCACGCAATAGCTGCATACGTCGCAAGGATTCCCTCACGTATCCCTGCCGCCGCCGGCCCCCGAGCTCCCGTCCCGGCTCGGCTCGGTGCACACGGGACGGAACCCGATTCCCCGTCTTCCCAGCAGCCCGGGCGTAGCGCGCAGCACGCTGCAATGTGCCTGGCCGGCCGCGCATGAGCAGCAGCTTCGGACCAGAACCGTCGGGGACATTGGCTGCGGCCACTGGACCGCGCGCTCCGAGACATCGACGACATGGGCCGCTTCGTGCGGATCCACGCCCGACCGGATCCGCCGGGGTGACTGCTTATTCAGCGGCGGGCGGTGCCATGGCCAGGTGTGCCGGTCAGGGCGATGCGGGCCGTGATGCGTTTGCCGACCGGCTCCTGCGCGATGAACAGGTTCTCGGTGACGGCCTTGACGATCTCCAGGCCGTGCTGGCCGATCCGGTCGGGATCGGCGGGCCGGGCCGCGGGGACGGCGGGATCGCTGTCCCACACGACGACATCCACGGCACCGACGGTGATGCGCAGCTCCATCAGGACGGGCCCGGGAGCGTACTTGAGGGCGTTGGTGACCAGTTCGCTGACCACCAGCTGGGTGAGGTCCCGCGCCCTGGCGGACACCGGCAGGCGATGGTCGGTGTGGGCCCGGTCGAGGAAGGCGACGGCGTGGTGGCGGGCGTCGGCGATGCAGCCGTCTTCTCCGTCCAGGGCATAGCCGGCCCGCAGCAGGTGCTCGTCGGGTTCCGTGCAGCCGTCGTCGTCGGCGTGGGATCGCAACTGGCCTCGCCCTCATTCCCCATTTCAGGCGCGCCCCTACCCCCGATCCCGTGGTGCATGTCAGAGGCATGTTGTCAGCACACCTGCCCGAGAGTATGTGGCCGCGGCCCCGGGACAGAATCGTCCGTGCACGCCCTGCCCCGGGGCAACTGAGCGCAGTTGAGGAGACGGGGACCCGCATCGAGCAAGCGGACCGGCCGGACCGGTTCTCCGCCGTCCACCGCATGGCCGGCGGCGTGCGCGTCGTCACCGTGCAGGCGAGATCGACCACGACGTAAAAGAGATACTCAGCGCAGCCCTGCTGTCCGGGTACGGCACGGAGCCGCCGTCGCGGATCGTGGTGGACCTCAGCAGGGTGACCTTCATGGACTCCAGCGGCATCAACGTCTTCGTCGCCGCCCTCAAGGCCGTCAGCAGGAACGGGGCTCCTCGAAGCGGGGACGGACCCGGACGCGGCGTGAGCGCCGGCCTCACGCTGCACTACCACAAGGGCCGCGCCGAAGGCGTCAACACCCGCACCAAGAGGATCATGAGACAGAGGCATGGGCGCACCGGATTCGACCTCCTCCGCCACCGCAGCCTCCTACGCTGACGGACACCCAACGTCACCACCGACCACGGGCCGGCCCCGTTCATCTGACAGACCCCCGTGATGCGAACCGGCGGTGTGTTCGGGCGGATGCGGTCAGTTGGTGGTGAGCATGCCTTCGCGGAGTTTGGCGAGGGTGCGGTTGAGGAGGCGGGAGACGTGCATCTGGGAGATGCCGAGGTGTTCGCCGATCTGGGCTTGGGTGAGTTCGTCGACGAAGCGCATGTGGATGATGCGCCGTTCGCGGTCGTCGAGATTGGCGATCATCGGTGCCAGGGCGTTGAAGTCCTCGACGAGTTCGAGTGCGTTGTCATCGATGCCGATGAAGTCGGCCAGGGCTGCTTCACCGTCCTCGCTGGAGCTGACGGCGGCGTCCAGGGAGGAGGAGTTGTAGCCGTTGGAAGCCAGGCGCGCTTCGTTGACTTCCTCCTCGCTCAGGCACATCAGCTGCGACAGTTCCTGGACGGTAGGCATGCGGCCGAGCCGGCTGCGGAGCTCCTCGGTGGCTTTGGCGAGCTGAATGCGGGCTTCCTGAAGGCGGCGCGGGACGTGGACGGCCCAGCTCGTGTCGCGGAAGAAGCGCTTGATCTCGCCGACGATGTAGGGGACCGCGAAGGAGGTGAACTCGACTTCGCGGGACAGCTCGAACCGGTCGATGGCCTTGATCAGTCCGATCGTGCCGACCTGGACGATGTCCTCCATCTCGTCCTGGCTGCGGCTGCGGAAGCGCCCGGCCGCGTACTGGACGAGGGTCATGTTCATCTCGATGAGAGTGTTGCGCGCGTACTGGTACTCGCGTGTGCCTTCTTCGAGCACGGCGAGTCGGTCGAAGAACAGCCTGGACAGCTGCCGTGCGTCCCTGGGGGCGACCTGCGAGGGGTCCGCAATCTCGGGCAGCACCACGGTCTGTGCCTCTACCGTCTTCGCCACTGTCATGTCAGGCCCCTCCTGTGCGATCCAGCCTTCGGCCACCAGCCCTTGCGCGCCGGCAGCAGATGGCCTACCCGGGTTCGAAAAATGCATGCGGGGCGATTTTAGGGTGGACCCGGTGCACCCAGCCCAGCCCAGCCCAGCCCAGCCCAGCCCAGCCCAGCCCAGCCCAGCCCAGCCCAGCCCAGCCCAGCCCAGCCCAGCCCAGCCCTGGCCTGGGCCTGGCCAGGCCCAGGCCACGAGAAGTGGGGCCCACCGGAGGGTCTCCGGTGGGCCCCACTTGTGGGCGGGTGCGTACGGTCAGATACCTCGGTGGGTCTGGTAGTAGCTGCCGACCTGCTCGTGGTACCCGGCGTCGCCGACATGCTTGTCCTTGTCGAACTCGGGGGAGTCCTTGATCTGCTCCTTCGTGAGGCCGACATAGATCTTTCGCTCGGCCAGGTCGACCGTTTTCACGGTCCCGGCCGGCAGCAGAACCTGCTTGCCGAAGATCCACACGCCGGTGTCGACGACGAGGTACGAGGAGTTGACGTCGTCCGAGTGCTTGTCGACCTTCCCGATGCTTCCGTCGGTGGCCTCGACCTTCCATCCGATCAGGTCAGTGCCCGCGGTGTAGCCGGTGGTCGGCTGGTAGCCCCAGATGCTGTCACTCATGAAGAGCGGCTCCCTTATCGAGATTCCTTGCTACTGCCGTAGCCGAACTGTGAATTCGTACAGACGTCATCGAATTCGATGACGCTTCCTCAGAAAGCCGGGTGCCCCGGTCTCTCGGACCCCACACATTCATGCCGAGAAGAAATATGGATGGCCGGAGGCGCCGAGCTGGAGGCCATGATTCCTGGCGTCACGGCTGCCTCCGGCCGTGACCTCCCAGTACCCCGAATCGACAGAATCACCACCTTCGTCCCTGCCGCAACAGGGGCATGGAATACGGGTGGGGCCCGACGTCGCGGCGTCGGGCCCCACCCGTATCGGTGCGCTGTTCAGGCCCGCTCACCAGCGGTACCAGCGGCCCCGCTTGCCGCCGCTTGCCGTGGGGCGGATCACGAAGCCGAGGACCCACACGATCAGCACGATGACAGCGATCCACCACAGAGCCTTGAGTGCGAAACCGGCGCCGAAGAGGATCAGGGCGAGCAGAAGAACAAGAAGAATAGGAACCATGGTTATCAACCTCCGAGCCCTCGTGTGCCCTACGGAGCGATCTCCACTCCTGTGGAGCTTATGTTTTTTGGGGTCCTGAGCTGCGAGAAATCCGTGCGGCAGCAGCCCGGTTTGGGGGTTGAATCTGCGGTGAGACGGGGGGTGAACTATTTCGAGTGAGACAGGGGTGAGTGGTTGTGGCTGCGGACGAGAAGGGTCAGGCCCAGGGGGAGCAGGCCAAGGGCAAGCTCAAGAAGGTCGCAGGGGGCGCGGCGGGTAACGAGTCCCTGAAGGCCGAGGGGCAGGTCGAGGAATCCAAGGGTGACCTGCGCGCGGCCAAGGAGAAGGCCAAGGACGCGATCAAGCCCAAGTAGGCGCACCACCCCGAATCCCGGCAGTCCGATGACTGCCGGGATTTGTGCCGTCTTGCGCCCGACTGCCGCGCGTTCCCTGCAGAACGCAGCAGACTTGCCAGCTGCGCCGCAGTACACCGATCTGTTTCTCCAGCCGCGCTACACCATCGAACTCCCATCGCTGGAGGAGGAAGACAGCTTCTCGCCGCCTCCGCCCGCACAAGGGCGACGCGGCGCGGCGCGAAGCCGTTGACTGCCGCCCGGCCGGCTCCGCCGTGCCCAGCGATCAGCCCGGTGTGCTGGGCTGCGCCCACCTGGGAGAAGGGGCACCCTGGATGTTGTGGAAAGCGCCTTGATCGTTGTGCACCGGCCGTCTGAAAGGGGCGGTCGGCGGGTGAGCGTGAACCGAGGCGGCCAGGACGAGATTCTGGGCCTGGCTCACTCCGACCACGACCTGGTCGTGTTCCTTGAGGCTGCCGGACTGTCCGATCCGGACGAGCTGCTTGACGATCCCGGGCGGGTGGAATGGCGGGGCGGCCGCCCCCGTCAGTGGGACGCCGCATAGACCCGACGCCGCCTTGACAGGCATCACGTCCGCTCTGTGCGGCACCCCACCATCGCTGCCCGTCCTGGTGCACGGCGACGGCGCGCGAGCCATGAGCTGTACGTTGCCCCCCCCCGCACCACCTCCGCGACCGGACGTCCGCAGGCGGACGCCCGGACTGATTCATCTCTGTGAACGCATCACGTGTTCACCCGCCGTGACCGCTCACGGATTGACGCCCACCGTGGGGGTTCCCATGCTGGTAGGGGGGATGGTGGAAGGGACCGTGGCCGTGAGTGGTGGGCAGAGTGCACTTCCCCGGCTGCTGACGGCAGCGGAGACGGCGGCGCCGGTGGCTGCCGTCGACGTGGTCGCCGAGGACCTGCGGCGGCGTTTCGAGGCCACGAAGGTCTCCTTCCTCATCGTGGACCTGACGGGAAAGACGGTAGTGCGGCTGTCCACCGCGGAGGCGGTGCAGGGTGGGCGGGAAGCGGAGCGGATTCCCATGTTCGGCAGCGTCTACGAGGAGGTGATCTGCACCCAGCGGCTGTACCAGGAGGCGAGCAGCCAGGGACAGCGGGTGATCGTGCCGGTCACCAACCGGGGGGATGCGATCGGGCTGCTGGAACTGCTCCTGCCGGCCGCCCCTGGTGAGGACGTCCTGGAAGCGGTCGGGGAAGCCGCCCACGCCCTGGCCTACATAGTGATCGCCAACGGACGCTTCACCGACCTCTACACCTGGGGCAAACGCTCCAGACCCCCCACGCTGGCAGCAGAGATCCAGTACCAGCTGCTGCCCGCCTCACTGTCGTGCGAGGCCGCACAGTTCACCCTGTGCGGGAGCCTGGAGCCCTCCGAAGACCTCAGCGGCGACACCTTCGACTACACCCTGGACCGTGACACCCTGCATGTGTCGGTGACCGATCCCATGGGGCACGACATCGATGCCGCACTGGCCGCCACCGTCCTGGTGGCCGCCCTGCGCGGCGCCCGCCGAGCAGGAGCCGGTCTGGCCGAGCAGGCCCATCGTGCCGACCAGGCCCTGGCCGACCACGGTCACGGTCACGCCACCGGGCAGTTGCTGCGCATCAGCCTCCGCACCGGGCGGGCCCAGCTGGTCAACGCCGGCCACCCCTGGCCCCTGCGCATGCGCGAGGGGACGGCGGAGGAGGTCACCTGCGAGGTGGACCAGCCCTTCGGGCTGTCCGAGTCCGCGCCCCACTCCTACCGCGTTCAGGATATCGATCTGCGCCCCGGCGACCGTCTGCTCATGCTCACCGACGGCATGCTCGAACGTCATGGGGGGACGGTCGACCTGCCCGCCCTGCTGGAGCACACCCGGGATCTGCACCCGCGGGAGGTCGCGCTGACACTGACGTCCGCAGTCCGCGACGCTGCCGGCGGCCGGCTCGAAGACGATGCCACCGTGATGTGCCTGGACTGGTACGGCCCGCAGGAGACCCAGCGGCACGTCAGCTCCGGCGCGGACACGCGGCAGGCTTCAGCCAGCCGCACGAAGCCGTGGCCATGAGCCGTCACTCAGGCAGATCCGGTGCGGTTGCCGCTCATGGCGCGCCGCAGGTCGTTCGGGTGGCGTCGAAGCGGATGTTCCCGGATGCGACGGCATCCAGTAATCGCGTCACGGCGGGGAGCGAGCGGAGTGCGTCGACGAGCGGGGCGATCATGCCCTGGGAGTGGACGCGCATCGTCCGGTGCGACGATGCCGCCGGCAGGCATTGGCCGGGGTCGGCCGTCAGCAAGCTGACGGCCCCTGGGAAACGATCGAGGCTGGTGATGCGCTCACCCGATACAGCCACCCGTCCGCGCTTGCCTCCGGCCGTTCCCGCACCGGCCATGGAGACTATTCCGCGGGCGCCGCGCCGGAGACGGCGACGCCGGCCCGGCGGAAGTCGTCCAGAGCCGCGGATGTGGTGTCCGGGGCGACCCCGACGGAGTAGTCCAGGCGTACGCGTGCACGGAAGCCGGCCTTCACGGCGTCCAGTGCCGTGGCCCGGACGCAGTGGTCCGTGGCGATGCCCACTACGTCGACGTGCTTCACCCCGCGGGCGCGCAGCCAGTCCGCCAGGGAAGTGCCGTGTGTGTCAGATCCTTCGAAGCCGCTCTTGGAGGCGCTGTGCGCGCCCTTGAAGAAGACGGCATCGACCTTGCCGCCGGTGACTGCGGGGGCGAAGCCGGGGTGGAATGCGCCGCCCTCGTCTCCCGCCACGCAGTGGACGGGGAAGCTGTCCTGGAAGTCGGGGTTGTCGGAGAAGTGACTTCCAGGGTCGATGTGGTGGTCACGGGTGGCAACGACGTACTGGTAGTCGCCCCCTGCACTCCGCTCGACCAGGTCCGCGATCGCCGTGGCGATCCGCGCACCGCCCGCGACGGGAATGCTGCCTCCTTCGCAGAAGTCCTTTTGCACATCCACGACGATCAAGCCTCGACTCATCACGAACACCCTTCGGTATGAGGGAACGACTCCGGCGTTCTACCGGCTGTCTCACGCCCGCCGAAGACATGACGGGCTCTGCTCACCCGCACGGCCGCACACCTTCACCGCAGGAACGATTCACATCCCGCCGAAGCGGTGAAGTACGCGGGCCGCGCCCAGCTTGGGGGCGTGGTGCCGCCGACCGTCAGAACTTCACCTCGGATTCAGGTCCGGCAGACAGCACGCTCGGTTACGGTGACGCGGGCACCGGCTTCCCGGTCGACGTGAAGTCGGCGGCGACGGGGTCGAGGACGTGGGAACGGGCGGAGCCGGCATGGCCGTGCCGGGCGGTGGTGTCGCCGGCGAACAGCGCGCGTGCACCGGCGGCTGCTCGTCGAACGAGTCCGCGCGGGCTGCCCGGTTGCTCGTGTCGCCGCCGAAATGGGCATCTCCCGTGCCACGGCCCGCGAGTCGATCCGCCGCTGGCGAGCCGAGGGCGTCGCGTCGGTGTCTGGCTCTGCGTCGCCGATGGCTTCGCCAGGGCATCGCGTTGGGGCAGGCAGGGGCGACCCCGCCGGCCGGTCCCGCACCGGCTGGAAGCGTGCCGCGTTGTGACGCGTAGGGGCTCTCCGGGCGGTCTCGCGCCGCCGGAGCGCTCAGCCCTCGAGGGTGGCGGCAATTCCCTCGGCCAGTGGGATCGACGGAACGAATCCGAGGTCGGCGCGGGCCCGTTCGGCCGAGCACGTCCATGCTGTGCAGCGTAGTTCGCGGGTCTTGTCCCGGTTGAGTGGTGGTACGAAGCCACCCAGCCGCCCCAGTGCCTCGGCGCACTCGGCGACGGCTCGCGTAACGGCGTGCGGGACGGGGAGCACCAGCGGAGGGCGGCGGCCCAGCGCGTCGGTCACTGTCCGGCAGATCCCGTGCCAGGTGTGTTCCGTGCCGTCCGAGACCGTGTAGACACCCGAGTCCGGGACGTCGGGGCACATCGTCCTGCCCCGAGTTGCGGCCGCGAGCAATGCAGTGCACAGGTCGTCGACGTGGATGACGGAGTAATGCCTCGGCCCGAAGCCGCTTTTGACGACGATCCCGCTGCGGATCATCGGCAGCAGCGACGGCAGAAACGCCGGGTCGCCGGGCCCGTACACGATGGGCGGACGGATCGCGACCACTGCCAGGCGGTCGGCGAGTTCTCGGACGGCGAGTTCTCCGGCGAGCTTGCTGCGTCCGTAATGCGAGACGGGGGCAGGTGGTTCGTCCTCGGTTCGCGGCTGCCCCGGCCGTGCGGGACCGCCGGCGGCCAGTGAGGAGCACACGACCAGGCGCGGCGGGGAGGCAAGCGACGCCAGCGCCTTGGCGAGTCGTCCGGAGCCTGCTGAGTTGCAGCGCCAGTAGCCCTCGGCGGAGCGGGACTTGACCACGGCGGCGAGATGGAACACGCAGTCCGCGGCGGCGGCCGCCTCGCGCACCGCCTCGGCGCCCTCCGCGGTGGTGAGATCGCCCACGGTCAGTTGCGCGTCGGAGGGGAGGCCGTCTCGGACGGAGGTTTCTCGCACCAGGGCCGTGACCCGGGCGCCTTGTGCGGTGAGTCGGGCGCACAGGCGCCGTCCGACGAAGCCGGTGGCCCCGGTGATCAGAAACCGTTGTCCGGCGAGATCTTCGAAGCCGTGGCGGGTCACTGTACGACTTCCTGCTCGAAGTCCGCGCTGTGGCGGTGGTCGGCGGCCTCGGCGGCTTGGTGCGCCTCGGTTCTGCGGGGGGTCGGACTCCGCACCATGCCTGCCTTCGGGGTGGTCGTCACCAGGAACGGCACCGTATCACCGTAATTACGGTATGTGTGTGGCCTGTTACTTTCGGTGTCTGAACTCGTTGAAGGGGAGGCAGTCCTGAAAGCGGTCGAGGAGGACCAGTTGGTGGCGTACGACGGGGACCCTGCGCATCCGTGCGCGACGTTGACCGAGGTTCTTCGCGCGCACGCTCGTTCGGGGGTGTCGGCCACGGTGGGGGCGGCGGGGGACGCGGAGATGTCCTATCCCGAGTTCTGGGCGCGGGTCGTGGAGCGCGCCGCATGGTTCACCGGCCACGGGGTGAAGCGGGGCGACGCTGTCGCACTCGAGATGGACAGCACCACGGTGGCGATGATGGCGTCCTTGGCGATCCCGCTCTGCGGGGCTGTCCTGGTGCCGACCGGTGTACCGCGAGGGCTCGGCGCCCATACCCAGGAGCGGCTCCGGGCCCTGGCCGCGCTGCGGGTCGGCGGAGCGCGCTGGTATGTGTCGGACGGCGCACCGATGATCGGCCCGGAAGAGAGTCGCGCCGCCGGACTGAGGGTGGCGCATCTGTCCCTGGCAGAGGTGCCGGAGCGGGTCGCCGCCCACGAGGTGGAACCGACGCCCGATCCGGACGACGTCGCAGTGGTCCAGTTCAGTTCGGGCAGTCTCGCCGCCCCCAGAGGAATCGTCCTCACCCACCGCAACCTGGCCGTGAATCTGCGCGCCATCACCGAGCGCATCGGGCTCATGGCAGCCGGGCGCGCGGTGACGTGGCTCCCGCTCTCCCACGACATGGGCCTGATCGGCAGCTTCTGGGCCAGCCTTTACGCGGGATTCGCCTTCCGGGCGCTGTCGCCGGGTTCGTTCGTACGTGATCCACTGCGCTGGATCGAGCAGTTGGGCGACTTTCGCGCCACGCACACCACCGGCCCTCCCTTCGCCTACGAGATGGCCGCTCGCGCCGCGGGGCGTGCGCCCGCCCGGCTGACCGGTGTCGACCTGTCCGCGCTGAGCGTCGCCGTCATCGGCGCGGAGCGTGTCGCGCCGCGGCTCTGCGAGCGGTTCGAGAAGACGTTCGCCGGGCAGGGGATGCGCCGCCATGTGCTGCTGCCTGCTTACGGGTTGGCCGAGAACTGTGTCGCGGTCGCCTGCCGGGCACCGCTGGTCGGCTCGGTGGTGCGCCGCTTCGACACGGCCGCTCTGGAGCGCGGACACCTTGTCCCGCTGCCGCAGCCTCGATCCTCAACGGAGTCAGTCGACGGCAGCGGTGGCGGTGGCGTGCGGGAACTCATCGGCCACGGCGCCCCGTTGCCCGGCACCGAGGTGCGGATCGTCGCCCTGGACGGGCGAGAACTGCCCCAGGGACGAGTCGGCGAGATCCGGATCGGCGGAGCGTCGGCGGCCCGCTGGACGATCGGCCCCGACGGCGTACGACGCCCGGCGGCCGGGGACGACGGCCTCGTCCCGACCGGGGACCTCGGTGCGCTGGCCGACGGCGAGCTCTTCGTGATCGGGCGTTCGAAGGAAGCCGTGAAGTACGCCGGACGGCTGCTGGCCCCGACGGACATCGAGCAGACGGTTCTCGACGCCTCGCCGGAGACACTCGCCGCGGTCGCCGCGGTCGCCGTGGCGCGGGAAACAGCGGCGACCGAGGACCTCGTACTGTTCCTGGAGCTGGCGGATGCCCGGAGGACAGCCACAGGGGCGGCCGGCGAGGCCGCTCTGGTGAACAGTGCCCGGCTCGCCGTACTTCGTGAGTTCCGGGTGCCGGTGAGCGAGGTCTACATCGCACGGCGAGGCGCGCTCCCGCGGACGGCCAGCGGCAAGGTACGACGGCTCAGCCTGGGCGCCGCCGCCACGGCGGGAGAGCTTCCGCCCGGAGTACGACTGGCCGTCCCGGTGGAGTCCTGAACCCTCGGCGTCCCGGCCGCTCGGCCTGACCCGCACTGATTCCCGCCCCCGCTACCACGCGCAGACCGAACAAGGCAGAGAAGAGGACACCGTGGATACAGCGTCGACCTCGGCCGAGACAGTCCGTCAGGTCCCGGACCGGGAGGACCTCAAACAACGTCTCGCCGCTCGGCTGCGTATCGACGTGGCGGTGCTCTCCGAGAAAGCCACGCTTGATCAACTCGGTCTCGATTCACTGCTGTTGGCGGAGACGGTGGCCGACGTCGAGACCCGCTACCACGTGGAGTTCGACATGGCGGTCTTCGCCGAGAGCCTCGTACCCACTCTCCCTCTCGGCGCGTTCCTCGATCTGCTGGGCGAGGGAACGAGCCGGGGTTCCTTCCATGCCCGCGCCTGACCGGGGCATCGACGCGGGGCTCGGCGGGGCCGTGCTCAAAACCGTCGCCCGACGGCTGACCCGGCACCTGCTCGACCGTTTGGTATCGGACGCCTCGGCACGGCCGGACCGGGTGAGTACCGCACTGGGCCATGCGACCGCCCACGGCCTGTTGGGCACCCACTGCGACATCGCATTGCACGGGCCCCCGGGGCGCCTGGAGGCACACGGACACGCGGATCAGGTTCTCGGTCTGCCCGACGCCCGGGCAGTGCTCGCCGAGGGCATCCGCCGACATGACGACCGTCCCGTACTGCTTCTGCTGCCCCTCGACGCGGCGCACACGCAGGTACGGGAACAGCGGTTCGGCGCCTTGGCCGGCGTCCGGTTCGCCAGGCTGGAGGTGACCGCTCTTCCCGTGCCCGATCATGCGCTGCTGGGCACCGTGGAGCAGCATGCTCCGTTGCTCGGCGACGCCGTGGCGGCCACCCGGCTGGCCCTCGCACAGCTGCTGACCGACCTGGCCCAGCAGTCCGTCTCGGATGTTCTCGGGTACGCGAGCCGCAGGCCGTTCCAGGGCGGTGCCCTGGCGGACCGCCAGGCATTCCTGCACGCCGTGGCCGAAGCCACCGCCGAGGTGCGCATGTGCCGCGCGGTGACGCGTCGCGCAGCCACCGCGGGCGGACCCGCCCAGTGGGACCGTGCTGTGCGGGCCGGGGTGTTCGTCTCCCGGGCCGTACCCCGGGCGGTGGGTACCGCCTGTCGGCTCTTCGGCGGGCGGGGGTTCATGGACGGGCATCCGATCGCTGCGGCCTACCGCGCGGCGGTCTTCGCCCCGGTGCTGCTCGGCGGAGAGCAGCGGCTGGTGCACAGCATGCGCGAAAGGCTGGCGGGCGAGGCGTCCTTTCCGCAGACGGTCGGGCGGCCCGGTCAGCCGGTGGCGGGGAGTCTTCGGTGAGGCGTGCCACGCCGTTGCGCGCTGCGACGATGCTCGATCCAAGCTCTCCCGCCGCGTTTCGCGAGTCGGCACGTGTCCTGGTCGACGCCGAGATCACACCGTATCTGGCACGTTGGGGACGGCAGGCGACGGTGACGCGTTCCCTGTTCGAAGCCATGGGCCGGGCCGGGGTGTTCGGCATCGGCGTACCCGTGGACCAGGGCGGACTGGGGCTGGACCTCGCCCATGGCATCGCGTTCGGCCGCGCCGTGATGCGTGAGCCGGCCGCCGGAGTGTGCACCAGTCTGTCGGTGCTGACGCACTTGGTAGCCCCTCTGCTGGCCGGCCACGGCACCCCCGGACAACGGGACAGGTGGCTGCGCCCGATCCTCGCGGGCGAGGCCGTCGCCTCGGTCGCGTTGACCGAGCCAGGCGGCGGCTCCGATCTGGTCCGCTCCGTTGCCGCGACGGCCCGGTCCGAACCGGACGGGTGGGTCCTGCGGGGCGAGAAGACATTCATCACCAACGCGCCTCTCGCTGATGTCCTGATCGTCCTGGCCCGCACCACCCCCGGAGCCTCCGCCCTGGGTCTGACCCTGTTCCTCGTACCCGCTGATCTGCCCGGGGTCGTTGTCACGCCGCTCACGACGGCAGGGCTGCACGCCTCCCCGACCGGACGGGTGAGCCTTGAGGACTGCCGGCTGCCCCGCGAAGCGGTGCTCGGACGCCCTGGCCTGGCCCTGGCCCTCCTGGCGGGAATCCTCCCGCAGGAGCGTCTGGCGATCGCGGCGGGAGCCCTGGCCTGTGCTCGCTGGGCACTGGAACGAACGGCACGTCTGGTGGGTCCGACGGGCCAGGCGATGGCCGAACTTGCTTGGTGGGACGCCGAACTCGAGGCAGCCGAGACTTTCGTCGACGTCACCGTGGAACAGATCGGAGGCGCCGACGACCAGCTGGACGCCGCGTTGGCCAAGACAGCCAGTGCCCGGCTGGCCCAGCGGGTCGTACAGGAATGCGCCCGGCTGTCCGGCCCCGACGCCTTCCGGGACGACGAGTCCGCCCCCGGCATGCTGACCGTGCTGCGTGATGTCCGCGTCTTCAGCGTGTACGGCGGCAGCTGCGAGACGGTCCGGGACATGGCCGCCACAGAGATCCTCCGAGGCGCACGCGCCACCGGGCAAGGCCCGCACCACGCACAGGAGTGAGAAAGCGAGATGAGACCGCCGATGGAATTCGGTCCCGCACACAGCAGCATGCTCGACCTGGTGGACCGCTGGCAGCAGGAGGACACCTATCCGCTGTTTCCGCTGATCACGGAGGCCGCGACGACCCGGGCCCGGATCGGGGTGCCGCACGCCCGTCCCGGCTCGGGGAATGCCCACGGCCGGTCGGTCACCGTCTTCGGGTCCGCCGACTATCTCGGGCTTGCCCGGCATCCGCAGGTGCTGGAAGGCGCGCTCGCGGCCACCCGCCGGTTCGGCACGGGCACGTACGGAACGCAGGCCGTCGGCGGATACACCCAGCTGCACCAGGAGTTGGAAGCCGCCGTGACCGCCTGGTCCGGGCGCCCGGCCGCGCTCCTCTTCCCGACCGGGATGCAGGCCAACCTGGGCGTACTCGGCACCCTGGCCGGACCTCGTGACCATGTCTTCACCGACCGCTTCAACCATCAGTCGATCACCATGGGGATCCGACTGTCCGGAGCCACCGCGCACGTCTTCCGCCACAACGACCACCGACATCTGGCGGAGTTGCTCCGTGCGGCGCCCCAGCCGCAAGGGTCGGGGCGGCGGCTGATCGCCGTGGACGGCCTGTTCAGCGCCGACGGCGATCTCGCCCCCCTGACGGAGATCGCCGATCTGGCCGAACAGTACGAAGCCCTGCTGGTGGTGGACGAGGCACACAGCGCGGGCACGCTCGGCCCTCAGGGGCGCGGCGTCGCCGAGTCGCTCGGTGTGCTGGACCGGGTCGATGTCATCACGGGTACGTTCAGCAAGGCGTTCGCCTCCACAGGAGGGTTCGTCTGTGCCGACGCCGACGTGGTGACGCTGCTCAGGCACTCGGCGGACGCCTATCTGCTGTCCCTGGGCCTGCCGCCCGGCACGGTCGGGGCAGCACTCGCGGCGTTCTCGGTGCTGGCGGAAGAAGGGGCTGAGCGGCGGCGCAGGCTCCATGACAACGCGCGTACGCTGCGCGCCCGGCTGCATGCCGTCGGCGTCGCTACGGCCGACTCCGCCGCCCATGTGGTGGTGGTGCCGGTGGGCACCATGGACCGCACCGCGCGTGTCACCCGGCGACTGGCCGAACGCGGCCTGCTGGTCTGCCCGTTGTTCCCGCCGGCCGTGCCGATCGGAGGAGCCCGGCTACGGCTCGGCGTCTGCTCGGAGCACACCGAGGAGGACATCGACCACGCGGTCGGCCTGATCGCCGCAGCCCTCACCGAGGACGAGGATGCGCGCGCGGAACCGATCAAGGGGACGGTGTGACGGCCATGTCACGCGCCCTGGCCGATCCGCCCCGTGTCACGGTGGTGCGCAATGCCGCGCGGCGCCGGGAGTTCATCCGGCTGCCGTACCGGTTGTACCGGGGCGACCCCTGCTGGGTGCCGCCCCTGGAGAGCGAGCGCAAGGCGTTCCTCGACCCGCGGAAGAACCCCTTCTTCGAGTTCGGCGACGCAGAACTGTTCCTCGCTCACCGGGGAGACCAGGCCGTCGGACGCGTCGCCGCCGTCCACAACCCCCGACACAACACCCACCACGGGGACAGCGACGGATTCTTCGGGCTCTTCGAGTGCGCGGACGATCCCGACGCGGCCCAGGCGCTGTTCGAGGCCGTCGGTGACTGGCTGCGCGGGCGCGGGCTCACCTCGTCGGTGGGGCCGGTGAGCTTCTCGACCAACGGCGAATGCGGCACGCTCGTCGAGGGTTTCTCCACGTCGCCGACTGTCCTGATGCCGTACAACCCGCCCCATCACGACAAGTTGCTGCTGTCCTGCGGATTCACCAAGGCCAAGGACCTGTGGGCCTGGGAGTGGACCACGCAAGCGCCGGTGGACGGCGCCGTCACCCGGCTCGCGCAATGGGCGCAGGAGCGCGATGGCGTCCGCGTACGACCGCTCGATCTCAGCGACTTCGACGCCGAGGAGCGACGGCTGCGGGACATCTACACGCACGCCTGGGAACGGAACTGGGGCTTCGTACCCCCCACGGAGCGCGAGTTCCGCCACCTCACGGCACAGCTTCGGCGAATCGTCCGGCCCGAACTGGTTCTGGTCGCGGAGGTGGACAGGGACCCGGCGGCATTCTGCCTGGCCGTCCCCGACGCCAACCAGGCGCTGAAGGCGGCCGGTGGCCGACTGACCCGATACGGGCTGCCCATCGGCCTGATCAGGGCCACCAGAGCCGCCCGCAGGATCGACCGGTGCCGACTGATCGCCCTGGGAGTGAAACCGGAATACCGGAACCGGGGCCTCGACGCGCTGCTGTACACGCGCCTCGCCCAGGCCGGACG
Source organism: Streptomyces sp. NPDC058295 (assembly GCF_042880655.1). NCBI lineage: Bacteria > Bacillati > Actinomycetota > Actinomycetes > Kitasatosporales > Streptomycetaceae > Streptomyces > Streptomyces sp. NPDC058295. The sequence goes on along the minus strand of NZ_JBHVYO010000028.1, from coordinate 46,363 downwards.
CCAACTCGGCTACAAGGCGGGCGAGTTGTCATGGGTCCTGGAGGACAACTCCGCCATGAACCAGGCCATCGCGCGGATGGGAGCGCAGCGGTCCAAGACCTATCGGATCTATCGGCGGCCTCTGTGATCAGAGGGCCGAGGCACACGCTGAGGCACACGAAGGTGAGACACGATGACAGCGAATGAGCCACTGCGGTGTGAGGAGAGTGCCGGGCGGGCGGACCGGCTGCGCGCGTCTCCGCCCATGTTCCGCTCACGCTTCCTCGACCGCTTCACCCGTGTGCATCCCGCCGTACCCCCGTTGTTGTACGGCCCGGCCGTCCTGCTGCTGCTCGCCTGGGCGGTCCGGCACACCGGGGCGCTCCTGCTCCTGGCGTACGTTCTGCTCGGCTACGGAGTATGGACGCTGACCGAGTACTGGGTGCACCGGATGCTGTTCCACTTCACCCCGCGCAGTGCGTGGGGACGCCGGGCGCACTGGATGGTGCACGGGGTCCACCACGACCACCCCAACGATCCCCGGCGGCTGGTCATGCCCCCCTCGGTCAGCGTCCCCGGCGCATACGGCGCCTACGAGCTGTTTCAGCTACTGGCCGGAGCGGGGCCGGGCGCCGCTCTGACCGGCGGATTCGTCGCGGGCTACGTGGTGTACGACGTTTTGCACTTCCACATGCACCACCACCGCCCGTCCACGACTCTGGGCCGGCGCCTGCGCAACCGCCATCTGCGCCACCACTTCCAGGACGAACGGCGTGGGTTCGGCGTGAGCTGCCCCTACTGGGACCACGTCTTCGGTACCGCCCCGCGCTGAAGGCCTCCCCGCCAGGTCGGCAGCCACCAGTTCACCCTGCCCGCGAGCTGCATCACAGCGGGTACGAGCAGTGCACGTACCACCGTGCAGTCCACCAGAACGGCCACCGCGAGGCCGACGCCCACCACGCGCAGATGCAGCAGCCCGGACAGCGCCAAAGAGGACATGGACACGGCGAAGACCAGCGCGGCGGAGGTGAAGAGCCGTCCCGTCCGCTGGAGGCCGGTCGCCACGGCGAGCGGGGTGGGGCTGCCGCGCCGGTGTTCCTCGAGGATCCGTGAGAGCAGGAAGACCTCGTAGTCCATGGAGAGACCGAACGCGACAGCGAACATCAAGGGGATGAGCACATCGGTGATTCCCGCAGGAGACACACCGGGAAACCAGCCCTCCTGGAAAACGGCGACCAGGATTCCGAAGGTGGCGGCCAGACTCAGCATGTTCAGCAGCACAGCCTTCACCGGCACGAGCAGACTGCGGGTGTAGAGCAGCAGCAGGAGGAAGGTCCCACCGCAGGCGAGTACCGCGACGAGCGGCAGCCGGTCCGTCATCACCTTCTCGGTGTCCGCCAGCCGGGCACCCGGACCACCGACGAGAGCCGGAACCGGCGCGGGGACCCGGCGGAGCCGCTCCACCAGCCGGCTCCCCTCGGGAGTGAGCGGCGCGCGGGCGTACGCCTGAGGGGTCACCGCCAGCCGACTGGCGGACGCGGCGGTGAACGACGACGCCCGGGCTGCCGGCAGCGGAGACCGGTTCCCGTCCTGGTAGACCCCTGTGACGGTGTCCACCCGGGCCACTCCAAAGACGCGGGAGAGCCTGCGGGCGTATCCGTCGAGCGCTGCCCGCTCCCGTGAGTCCGCCTCCGCGTTCAGGCCGGGCAACACGACGGAGGGGGCGCCCGACGCGGCCGAGCCGAACTCGGTGCGCAGGGTCCGGGCGGTCGCGGCGACCGGCGAGGAACCCGGGAGCGTCGCATCGGCGTACACACCGAACCGCACCTGAAACGCCGGTACGGCAAGGAGGACCAGGAACGCGAAGCCCGCGAGGGCGACGGCCGCCGGCCGCCTCACCACCCAGCGTGCAAGCCGGGCCCAGGAGTCGCTCTCCCGGCGCCCGCCGCGCGGTCGGCGCAGCCGGGCGAAGACGTCCCCGCGGTCGATACGGGCTCCGAGCACCACGAGCAGCGCGGGCACGACAGCCAACGCCCCCACGACGGAGGTGACGACGATCGCGGTTCCGCCGAAGGCGAGAGACCGCAGCAGCGGTAGCGGGACGACCAACAGCGTGCACAGAGCAGCCACCACGGTGGCGCCGGAGAACGCCACGGCGCGTCCGGCGGTGCGCAGCGTCACCTTCACCGCCGCGTCCGGGGTGTTGCCCGCGGCGACCTCCTCCCGGTAGCGCGAGAGGAGGAGCAGGCTGTAGTCCACGGCCAGCCCGAAACCCAAGGCGGTGGTGACACTGACGCTGAAGGCAGACACCGGCACCACACCGTCCAGCAGCCGCAGGCATGCCCCGGCGACCACCACGGCGAACGCGCCCACCACCACCGGAAGCAGCGCGGCCACGGCACTGGCGAACACCCACAGCAGGATCAGGAGAATCACGGGCGCCGCGATGAACTCGGCCAGCAGCAGCCCGCGTTCGCTGAGCCGTTCGCTCTCGGAGAGGACCGCGTCCTCGCCCCCGGCGGAGACCTTCAGCACTTCACCGGGCCCGGTCTTCCCGGTGTACCGGGCCACCACATGATTCGCCGCGGTGCGCACGGCCCGCTCGTCTCCCCGGAAACGCACCAGTACCAGCGCGCGCCGCCCGTCGGCCGCACGGAACTCGGGGAGCCGGAGCGGCCAGTACCCCCGGACCCACTCGGTGCGCGGATCGGCGGCGAGACCCTCGAGGAGTTTCCGGCCGGCCCGGGTGGAGCGCGGGTCGTCGACCGATCCGGAAGAGGTGGCCACCAGCGCCAGATGAGGCTCACCGGTTGTGAACCGGGAGGCCAGGAACTCGTCGGCGCGAAGAGACTCGGCGGTGGGCGGCGTCCAGCTCTCGGGGGAGGGACGGCTGCCGACACCGAGGAGGACCCCGATCGCACAACAAGCGGCCAGGCAGGCGAGGACGAGCACCCCGGCCGCACGGCGTTTCGCAAGCTGTGCCGGGACCGTCTGTTCACCGGACCGCAGGACTGTCGTATGCCCCTCCTGAGGGGCGGTCTTCACCACGCCCGGGGCAACGACGCCACGGGCCAGGCGTCACCGGGCTGGTCACGATTTCTGCCTGCACCGATACGGGCGCTCGCCGATAGGCGGTGATCTCGGTGCGCGCCGACCGAGGAGGCGGGGATCTCCATCGGCTGCGGAGGGCATCGCCCACACCGACCAGGCACGGGCAGCCTCCCTCTGTGCCAGACGACCGGCGCGATCAACCGGCCACCCCATGGCCGCGGACCGTCGCGGTCAGCTGAGAGGGGAGGAGGCCGACAGATCCTGATCGGCTGCCCAGGAGGCCAGGATGCGCAGCCGTTCGTGGGTGGGGGAGCCGGGTGCGGCGGTCCAGACGGTCAGGTGTTGGTCGGGGTCGGTGTTGGCGGTGAGGGTGTCCCAGTCGAGGACGAGTTCGCCGACGACGGGATGGTTGAGGGTCTTCGTGCCCACGGTGCGGGCGGCGACGTGGTGGTCGCCCCACCACCGCGCGAACTGCTTGTCCCGCATCGACAGTTCACCGACCAGCTCGACAAGGCGCGGGTCCTCCGGATACTTCGCGGCCTCCATCCGAAGCTGGGCCACGGAAATCTGCGCGGAGGTCTCCCAGTCGGCGTACAGGGTGCGCATCACCGGATCCGTGAAGATGATCCGCGGATAGTTGCGGTGCCTTTCCGGGACGCGGGAGAAGTCGGTGACCAGGGCTGCGGCCAGTGCGTTCCAGGCCAGGATGTCCCCACCCCGGCCCTGCACGACGGCCGGGGTGGCGGTCAGGTCGTCCAGAACCCGTTGCAGCTGCGGCTGGACCTTCTGCCGACTACGGCGCCGGGTGCGGGTGGTGGTCTTGCCCGCGAGCTGGAAGAGGTAACCGCGCTCGTCGTCGCCCAGATGGAGTACCCGGGCGAGGACATCCAGCACGGGCGCCGATGCCTGCATGCGGCCCTGTTCGAGGCGGGTGTAGTAGTCGGTGCTGATGCTGGCGAGCTGGGCGACCTCCTCGCGGCGCAGCCCGGCCACCCGGCGGGGCTTGCCGGTCTCGGGCAGTCCGACCGTGCGCGGGCTCAGCTCCGAGCGGCGCTTCTTGAGGAATTCTCCCAGCTCATTGAGGGGGACGTTGGCGGTCATGCTTTCCAGCATGACACCGATCCCACCTGGGAAAGGGGGGAGAATTTCCTCCCTGGATGTTTCCGTCCCGGGATGAATTCCTCCGCTTTTCGCGCTCGCCCTCGCGTGTGAGGCTCGATATCGAGCAGCCGATCCCGATCCCGATCCCAACCCCGGCTGCGCGCTCACCGATCCCCGCACCGAAGGAAGCCCCCCATGCGCGGAGCAGTCATCTACGCCCCCGGCGACGTGCGCTTCGAGAACCTCGACGACCCGAAGATCCTCCACCCGACCGACGCGATCATCCGCACGGTCGCCACCTGTGTCTGCGGCTCGGACCTGTGGCCCTACCGCGGCGCGGAACCCATCGGCGACCCGCACCCGATGGGGCACGAGTACGTCGGCATCGTCGAGGAGGTGGGCAGTGAGGTCGCCAACGTCAGGCCGGGCCAGTTCGTGGTCGGTTCCTTCGCCACCTCGGACAACACCTGCGCCAACTGCCTGGGCGGCTGGCAGTCCTCCTGCCTGCACCGGGAGTTCATGAGCACGTGCCAGGCCGACCACGTGCGCATCCCCAACGCCCACGGCACCCTGGTCGCCACCGACGAGCACCCGGACGCCGAGGCGGTGCCCGGCCTGCTGGCCGTCTCCGACGTGATGGGCACCGGCTGGTACGCCGCCCTCGCCGCCGAGGTCAAGCCCGGCTCCACCGCCGTGATCGTCGGCGACGGAGCGGTCGGCCTGTGCGGTGTCATCGCCGCCAAGGAACTGGGCGCCGAGCGGATCATCGCCATGAGCCGGCACGAATCAAGGCAGAAGCTCGCCCTCGAATTCGGCGCCACCGACATCGTCAGCGAACGCGGCGATGAAGGCGTCGCCCGCGTCAAGGACCTCACCGGCGGCATCGGCGCGGACTCCGTGCTGGAGTGCGTGGGCACCGCCGAGTCGATGCGGCAGGCCCTGCAATCGACCCGGCCCGGCGGCAACGTCGGCTTCGTCGGCGTACCCCACGACGTGGCCATCGACGGCCAGGAACTGTTCTTCTCCCACGTCGGCCTGCGCGGCGGCCCCGCCCCCGTGCGCCGCTACCTGCCCGACCTGATCGACCGCGTCCTGTCCGGCCGTATCAACCCGGGCAAGGTCTTCGACCTCACCCTGCGCCTGGACCAGGTCGCCGAGGGCTACAAGGCGATGGACGAGCGCCGCGCCATCAAGGCACTCCTCAAGCCCTGACCCCCAGGCCGGTGACCGGCCGCCCCTGTCGAGCACCACAGCGCGTACGGCCGGGCCCGACGGCGCCGGGCGCACATTGTCACCGGCCCTCGGCCCTCTCTCGCCCCGCACCCACACCGTCGGGCCGCATCACCGGCAGCGCGGATGCGGGCGGGAGCCACCGCCTCACACAAGGAACGACGAATCCCATGACGACCTTCGCGCTCATCGGCGCCGGCCCCGGTCTCGGGCTGGCCTCCGCCCGCCGCTTCGGCGTCGCCGGCCACGCCGTCGCCCTCATCGCACGCAACGCCGGGCGCCTGGAGGAGATGACCGCCGAGCTGGCCCGTGACGGCATCCAGGCTCGCGGCTTCACCGCCGACGTCCTCGACATCGAGTCCCTGACCACGGCCCTGCACGCGGCTGCGGCCGATCTTGGCCCCATCGAGATCCTCCAGTACAGCCCCGTGCCCCGCGCCGACTTCATGAAGCCGGTTCTCGACAGCGGCGCCGACGACCTCGACGCGCCCCTCGCCTTCTCCGTCAAGGGCTCCGTCACCGCGGTGAACGCAGTCCTGCCCGGCATGCGTGCCCTCGGCCGCGGCACCGTGCTGTTCGTCAACGGCTCCAGCGCGGTACGACCCAACCCGGACGTCGCCGGCACCTCGATCGCGTTCGCCGCCGAGAGTGCCTACGCCCGCATGCTGCACGACACGCTCGCCGGGGAGAACATCCACGCCGCGCAGCTGATCATCCCCGGAGCCATCCGGCCCGACGCCGAGCACAGCAGCCCCGATGTGCTGGCACAGCGGCTGTACGACATCCACCAGCAGCGGGATGGATTCCGCCACTACGCCGAGCCCCTGCCCGACTAGCCCCTGGACGACGCCCATGAACCCGGCCGCCCTCCGTGTCCTCGCCCGTGCCGTCGCGGCCACCGCTCTCGTACTGACCGGGGCGGCCTGCACCGACACCTCCCCAGCCTCCCCGTCCGCGACCACCACCGGGCAGCTGACGCCTACGTCAGAGGCACGCACCGCGGCATCCGACAGGAACACCGCCATGGACATCCGGGTCACCCTCGACGGCCGCCCCGTCGACGCCACCTTGAACGACAGCCCTGCCGCCCGTGACTTCGCCGAGCTGCTCCCGCTCACTCTGGACCTGGAGGACTTCCACCAGACGGAGCGGATCGCCGACCTGCCGCGCAGGCTGACCACCTCCGGAGCTCCCGAGCCGGCCGCGCCCAAGGCCGGTGACCTGACCTACTACGCGCCCTGGGGCAATCTGGCCCTCTTCTACCGCGACGGGGACTCCGTCTCCGACGACCTGCTGATCCTCGGCAGCATCGACGCCGATGCCGACAGGCTTGCCGGGGCCGACCGCATCACCATCGAAGCCGCGCCCTGACCCGCCCACCGCGCGCCCGTCACGGAGAGCGCCCGAAAGGAGGGGGGAGGTGATTCTCCCCTTTTCGGATGGTTCGGTCCATGGAACCGTGAAGGACGTGGCCGCGCCGTCCGCTGTCTGCCCGACGGCTCCAGCCGCCCCATGATCCGCCGAATTCCACTCAAGGAGAGATCACACGTATGCCTTCCGCATCCGGGACCACCCCCGGCAAGCTTCCCTTCGTCGTCTGGGTGCTCGCCGCCGGCACGTTCCTGATGGGGACCACCGAGTTCGTCGTCGCCGGCCTGCTGCCGGAGCTGGCCGGTGACCTCGGAGTCAGCGTCTCCCACGCCGGTCTGCTGATCACCGCGTTCGCCATCGGCATGATCGTCGGCGCGCCGACCATGGCCATGGCCACCCTGCGCCTTCCTCAGCGGCAGACGTTGATCCTGGCCCTGTCCGTGTTCTGCCTCGGACATCTCGTCGCCGCACTCAGCGCGTCCTTCACGATCGTCCTCCTCGCCCGCGTCGTCACGGCCTTGGCCACCGGAGCGTTCTGGTCCGTCGGCTTCGTCGTCGCCACCACCGCCGCAGGCCCGCACAACGCCACCCGCGCCACGGGCGTCATGATCGGCGGCCTGACCCTGGCCAACGTCGTCGGCGTGCCGATCGGCTCCTTCGCCGGCCAGTTCACCGGCTGGCGCGGCCCCTTCTGGGCCCTGGCCGTCCTCTCAGGGCTCGCCGCCGTGTTCATCGGCCGCTTCATCCCGGCCCGGGAACAGCGCGCCGAGGTGTCCCTCCGGGCCGAGGTCCGGGCTCTGCGCCAGGGCCGGCTGTGGCTGGCGCTCGGCGCCGCGATGCTGATCATGGGCGGTGTCCTGGCGACGTACACCTACGTCACCCCGCTGCTGACCGACCGCGCAGGCATCCCCGCGGGCGCCGTACCGCTCGTCCTCATCGCCTTCGGCGTCGGCGCCCTGGGCGGCACCACCACGGGCGGCCGCCTGGGCGACCGGCGTCCGATGGTCACCACCATCACGGCCGCAGCGGCCACCGCCCTGGTCCTGCTCCTGATGATCCCGCTGTCCGGCAACCCGGTGACGGCCACCCTCCTCGTCTTCCTCATGGGCCTGACCGGCTTCACGGTCAACCCGGTCGTCACCGCCCTCGCCATGCGCTTCGCGGGCGACGCGCCCACCCTCACCTCGGCGCTGACCACCTCCGCCTTCAACACCGGTATCGCCGCGGGCTCGGTGATCGCCGGTGCGGCCCTGGACTCCTCCCTCGGCCTGACCGGCCCGCCTCTGGTCGGCACCGTCATCGCAGCTCTCACGCTGCTGCCCCTGATCGCCCTCGCCGCCCACGGATCGTCCCGAAAGGGCCGGATCGTGGCCCGAAGCAGCGCTCCCACGCACACGCGGCACGACGAACCCGCGCAGGTGTCGTCGCGGCACTGACTCAAGCCCGGATCGGCGTCCTGCCGACACGAACCCGACGTACCAGCATGCGAGAGGAATCTGCTCATGACTGTGAACAGCGCGGACTTCACCGGCAAGGTGGCCTTCGTGACCGGAGCAGGCTCCGGCATCGGCCGCGCGACCGCCGTCGCCTTCGCCCGCGCGGGCGCTCGCGTCGCCCTCGCCGACCGGTCGCCGGACGGCCTGCGGGAGACCGCACGGCTCATCGAGGAAGCGGGCGGGCAGGCTTTGGCCCTCGCCTGTGACGTCACCAGCGAGGGCGACGTGAAGTCCGCCCTGGAAGACACTGTTCAGGAATTCGGGCGCCTGGACGTCTCCTTCAACAACGCCGGCGTCGAGCAGCCGGTCAAACCGGCCGCGGACATCGCGAAGGACGAGTGGGACCGCGTCATCGGCGTCAGCCTCACCGGGATGTTCCTGTGCGTGAAGCACCAGATCCCTCTGATGCTGCAACAGGGAGGCGGCGCGATCGTCAACGCCTCCTCAGGCGCCGGCGTCAAGGGTTTCAAGGGACAGGCGGCCTACGCCGCGGCCAAGCACGGCGTCATCGGCCTGACGCGCTCGACCGCCCTCGACTACGCGTCGTCCAACATCCGCGTCAACGCCATCTGCCCCGGCATCATCGACACCGAGATGATCCAACGCTTCGCCGAAAGCACCCCCGGAGGACGGGACGCCCTGATCGCGGACGAGCCGATCGGACGGCTCGGCACGCCGGAAGAGATCGCAGCCGCCGTGCTCTGGCTCTGCTCGGACGCCGCCTCTTTCGCCACCGGCCACGCCCTGGTCGTCGACGGCGGCCAAACCGTCTGACCGGCCAGACCGTCCGACGGCGGCCCATGGCAAGGCGTCGTGCCGCCGCAGCCCTTCCGGGCAGCCCCCACGCCACTCGCGCCACCACACCTCTGCACTCGCCGGTCACCGACCGGCAGTACAAGGGTCCCCGCACCCGCAACCGGTAGTCCCGGCCCATCGATCACGCGACCCGGGCTCGCTCAGGACGTCAGGGGATCCGGGATGAGGGCCGTGTCAGTGCTCTGCCGGACCGGACGATCAGTCCCCCACGCACAACGACATGGTGAGTGACGAGGACGCAACCGTCATCGGGGAGGCGACGCGGCTCTGTCTTGCCTCTCCCGCGCGAACGTGCCCCCAGTGATGTCGGCTGGTCGCTCCTGGTGGAGCTCAAAGGGGGAGGAAAGTCTCCCTGCCACGAGTGTTGCCGGTGGTGCAAGACTTCCCGCGAGACCAGCCCCCTGTCGAGGTGAGCGGTCACCGATGCCCGTGGTGGCGCCGATCCCGCCTGCTGTCCCTCTGTCGTGCACGACGGATCCGTCCGTGATGCGAAGGCGTACGTATGTCTGCTGAACTCCCTGAATCTGACTTTCCTCCCCCCACCGGCGCCGGCGAGCCCTCCCCGGCACCCACTCGGCGCACGTTCATCGCCGCAGGCACCGCGGTCGGCGGTGCCGTGGTCGCGGGCGGTGTGATCGGCGGGACGATCCTCGCCGACGCGCAGGAGGTGAGCGCTGCGGAGGCGCCGCCCTCCAGTCGCGTCTCCCTGACGGTCAACGGCACCCGCCGGACCGTGACGGTCGACAACCGCACCTCTCTGCTGGACCTGCTCCGTGAGCACCTCGGCCTCACAGGCTCGAAGAAGGGCTGCAACGCCGGGGCCTGCGGGGCTTGCACCGTCCTGGTCGACGGACAGCGGCACAACGCCTGCCTGACGCTCGCGGTGCGGCTGGAGGGCGCGGAGGTCACCACGATCGAGGGCCTGGCCGAGGGTGATCAACTCCACCCGCTGCAGCAGGCGTTCATCGACCAGGACGCGTTCCAGTGCGGCTACTGCACCCCCGGCCAGATCGTGTCCGGCGTCGGCTGCATCCAGGAGGGTCACACCGGTTCGCCGGAGGAGATCCGGGAGTGGATGAGCGGCAACATCTGCCGCTGCGGTTGCTACGTCAAGATCGTGCGCGCGGTGGAGCAGACCGCGCGCCGGAAATGAGGATCGGCCGCCATGCATCCCTTCTCCTACACCCGCGCCTCCGACACCCGTGAAGCCCTCAACGCCGGTGGGCGCGGCGGGCGTTACATCGCCGGGGGTACCACCCTGGTCGATCTCATGCGCGAGACGGTCGAACGCCCCGAGACTCTGGTCGACATCTCCGGCCTGCCGCTGAGCGCGATCACCGTCACCGAGCGCGGGGGCTTGCGCATCGGCGCCCTGGTGACCATGTCCGAGGCCGCCGCCCACACCAAGGTGCGCACCCTGTATCCCGTCGTCTCCGAGGCGCTGGAGCTGAGTGCTTCGGCCCAGCTGCGGAACATGGCGACCATCGGCGGCAACATCATGCAGCGCACCCGGTGCACGTACTTCCGGGACGTGACCGCCGACTGCAACAAGCGTGAGCCCGGCTCGGGCTGCGCCGCGCTGCACGGCTTCAACCGCACCCACGCGATCCTCGGGACCTCCGACGCCTGCGTGGCCACGCACCCGTCCGACGCGGCCGTGGCATTCGCCGCCCTGGAGGCCCGAGTGCACCTGCTGGGCCCGGACGGGACACGCCAAGTCCCCTTCGCTGAGTTCCTGTTGCCGCCCGGCAGTACGCCGCGGCGCGAACAGGCCCTGCACAAAGGTGAGTTGATTACCGCGGTGGAGATCCCCGCTCTTCCGCGCCCGCTCAGGTCCGGCTATCTGAAGGTGCGTGACCGGCAGTCGTACGAGTTCGCCCTGACGTCGGCGGCCGTGGCGCTGCACATCCGCGGCGGGGTGATCCGCGAGGCCAGGGTCGCCGCCGGGGGCGTGGGCACCGTGCCGTGGAAGCTGCCCGCCGTCGAACAGCACCTCGTCGGTGAACGTCCCTCGCAGGCCCTCTGGTCGGCCGCTGCCGCGAAGGCGGCGGACGGCGCCCGTCCCCTTCAGCACAACCGGTTCAAGGTCGAGCTGCTCAAGCGCACTGTCGAACGTCAGCTGCGCGTCGTAGGAGGTACCAAGTGAGTCCCCAGCCGCAGGCAGCCGTGGGTGCGCCGCTGTCCCGGGTGGACGGCCGGCTCAAGGTCACGGGCAAGGCGTCGTACGCCGCCGAGCACGATGTCGACGGGACCGGGCACGCCGTGATCGTCGACGCGAGCATCGGCCGCGGCCGCATCACGTCGATCGACACCGGCGCCGCCGAAGCCCTTCCGGGCGTACTGAAGGTGATCCACTACCGCAACGCACCGAAGCTGCCCTACCGCGACAACTCGGCGTCGAACAACCCGCCCGGCCGACGGCTTCGCGTCTTCCAGGATGACCGCGTCCTCTTCCACGGCCAGCCGGTCGCCGTCGTGGTGGCCACCACCCTGGAGGCCGCACAGCACGGTGCGAGTCTGGTCGAGGTCGGCTATGACGCCGAGCAGCCCTCGACCGACCTCGCCCAGGCCGAGCCGGACGAGCCGACCGGATACGCGCGCGGCGACGCAGAAGCAGCCCTGCGCTCGGCGGCCGTACGACTGGACCTGACCTACCGCACAGCGCGCAACCACCACAACCCGATGGAGCCGCACGCCACCATCGCCCGCTGGGACGGCGGCAGGCTCACCGTGTGGGACAAGACTCAGTGGGTGGTGGGCACGCAGACCGAACTCGCGGCGGTGTTCGGCCTGGGCATGGACGCGGTGCGTGTCATCTCGCCGTTCGTCGGCGGCGGTTTCGGCACGGCGCTGCGCTGCTGGCCGCACGTGGTCGTCGCCGCGCTGGCCGCCCGCGAGACGAAGCGTCCGGTCAAGCTGGTCCTGAGCCGCAAGCAGATGTACCTCGGTACCGGTTTCCGGCCCTCCTACGAGTACCACCTGCGCCTCGGTAGCGACCGGCGCGGCCGGCTGTCCGCCGCGGTCCACGAGCTGGACGCCGAGACGTCGTCGTACGAGACGTTCACCGAATCCATCCTGGCGGCCGGGCAGATGCTCTACAGCACGCCCAACGTGACCCAGACGTACCGGACGGTGCCGCTGGACCTGCCTACGCCGCTGTACATGCGCGGCCCCGGCTTCCAGACGGCCTCCTTCGTCATCGAGTCGGCCATGGACGAACTCGCCCACGAACTCGGCGTCGACCCGATCGAGCTGCGCCGGCGCAACGAGCCGTCGGAGGACGAGTCGTCGGGGCTGCCGTTCTCCACGCGCCGGCTGCGTGAGTGCTACGCCGTCGGCGCCCGCGAGTTCGGCTGGCGACTCCGCGCCCCCGAGCCCCGCTCCACGCGCGAGGGCGACTGGCTCATCGGCAGGGGCATGGCCGCCGGCGTCTACGACACCGCGCGCATGCCCGCCCAGGCCCGGGCCCGTCTGGACGCCGACGGCACCGCGCTGGTCGAGGCCGCCGCCACCGACATGGGCCCGGGTACGTACACCTCGCAGACCCAGGTCGCGGCCGACGCCCTCGGGCTGACCGTGCGCACGGTCACCTTCCGGCTGGGAGACTCCCTCTACCCGCCGACCCCACCGCACGGCGGTTCGATGACCATGGCCAGCGTCGGCTCCGCCACCCTCGACGCCTGCAACAAGGTCCGCCGTCAGGCGATCGGACTGGCCGTCCAGGACCGCGAGTCGCCGCTGTACGGGGTGGCCGCCGACGATGTCGTGGTACGCAACGGCCGACTGCACGTGAAGAACAATCCGGCCCGCGGTGAGACCTACCGGCGGCTGCTGGCCCGCAACGACCGAACCCACCTGGAAGCGGACGGCTCCTTCGCGCCGCCGACGGGCCCGGAGCGGCACTCCTTCTACGGCTACAACGCCACCTTCGCCGAAGTGGCCGTCGACGCGACCCTGGGCCTGGTGCGGGTGCGGCGTGTGCTGGGCGTGTACGACGCGGGACGCATCATCAGTCCCAAGCTCGCCGACAGCCAGGCCCTGGGCGGCATGGTGGGGGGTATCGGCACGGCCCTGCTGGAACACACGGTCACCGACCACCGCGACGGGAGGATCGTCAACGCCAATCTCGCCGACTACCTCGTGCCCGTCAACGCCGACGTCCCCGACCTCAAGGCGATCTACCTGGACGGTGAGGACCGCGAGGCGGACCCGCTCGGCGTCAAGGGACTCGGAGAGCTCGTGATGATCGGGGTGGCACCCGCCATCGCCAACGCGGTCTTCAACGCCACCGGCCGCCGTGTCCGTGAACTGCCCATCACCGCCGAGGCGTTGCTCTGACCTACGCGCCTCGGGCCGAGGAAGCACCCCGCTCGTCCGGCAGCCTCTCCCGTCAGGCTGCCGGACTTCCCGGGGCCGCCGCCGCGTGACGTTTCCCCGTCGTCGTGGCGGCGGCCCGCCCACTTTCCGACTGGTCCCGCCGTGGAGAACTGCCATGCTGAACATCGCGGACACGCTGCACCGCTGGTGCCGCGAGGCACGCCCCTTCGCCCTGGCCACCGTCGTCGGCGTGCACGGCAGCGCCCCTCTGCCGGTCGGTACGTCGGTCGCGGTGGACGAGGACGGCGACGCCGTCGGCGGTATCTCCGGCGGCTGTGTCGAGGGAGCGGTCTACGAGCTGTGCCGACAGGTGCTCCGTGACCGGGGCGCTCCGCAGCGCGCCTGGTTCGGCTACTCCGACGACGACGCCTTCGCCGTCGGCCTGACCTGCGGCGGCGAACTCGACGTCTTCGTCCAGCGCATCGATCCCGCAGCACAGCCGCACCTGTCCACGGCCCTCTCCGAGATCGGCCGAGGGGGACCGGTCGCCGTGGCGCGGGTCGTGGACGGCCCGGAGCACCTCCTCGGCTCCACGCTGAGCGTGCTCGGCGGTGACCGTGCCGTCCACGGGCGCGTGGACGGCGGCCCGGCGGACCGGGTGGTGGCCGACCAGGCCAGGGCCCTGCTGCGGGCCGGCCGCACCGCCCGCGTCGACATCGGCGGGAAGGAAGACGAATGCCCCGAACGGCTGTCCGTCCTCGTCCACGTCCATGCGACCCGGCCGCGCCTGCTGGTCTTCGGCGCCGTCGACTTCGCCGCCGCCCTCAGCCGGGCCGGCCGCTTCCTGGGCTACCACGTCACCGTGTGCGACGCCCGCCCCGTCTTCGCCACACCCGCCCGCTTCCCGCACGCGGACGACCTGGTGGTCGACTGGCCCCACCGCTACCTGGAGCGCACGAGCGTGGACGAGCGCACCGCCGTATGCGTCCTCACGCACGACGCCAAGTTCGACATCCCCCTGCTGCGCCTGGCACTCGACCTGCCCGTCGCCTACGTGGGGGCCATGGGCTCCCGGCGCACCCACGAGGAGCGCCTGCGGCTCCTGCGCGAGGAGGGGGTCACGGCCGACGGGCTGGCCCGGCTGCGTTCCCCGATCGGCCTCGACCTCGGAGCCCGCACGCCCGAGGAGACGGCCGTCTCCATCACCGCGGAGATCATCGCCCAGGCCAACCAGGGCACGGGCCGGCCCCTGACCCGGATCACCGGCCCGATCCACCGGCCCCCGAGGTTGACGAGCTACCGGTAGACCGGACTCATGGACTTCGCCTTCGTTTCACATCGAGCCTCGGTTCTGCCTCAACGTCTGTTGTCTCCCTGCCGCTTCATCAGTTTGTCCGGCAAGCACCGGGTACCGCTCAGCGGTAGTCGCTGAGCATGGCCAGGACTTCGTCGTAGGTACCCTTCGCCGCCGCGTTGAGTTTCACGGCCTGGGCCGTGCGCGCGGCGGCGAAGCTGGCCTGCGGACGCTGAACGGGTCGTGGGCCGAGCGCAGCCATGGGTGGGTCGCCAGAGCGGCGGCCAGCCGCCTGCACTCTTCCCCGGGCTGTGAGCCACCGCTCTCGGACCCACCCGCAGCGGATTCTCCGTCCGACGCACCGTGCCACGAAGGCAACGACGCCTCTCCCTGGCAGCCGACTGGCGAAGGGTGTCGAAAGCCGAGGATGCATGCAGGGAAGACGAGGAGCAGCCAGGCGCGGGTGATCACCCGGCGGCGGAAGTGCCCCACGTCGGCGTAGAAGAGCCTCGGCGCCGGTCACCGCGGCACGAGGGCGGCCGGCAGCACGGACTTCCGCACCCGCTGGGCCCGCTACGACGTACGCCGCCACACCACCGGCTTGAAACACCTCCACCACCGCGCCATCGGCACCCTCCACCTCACCTTCGAGGCGATGGCACTCGTCGCCGGCGAGGACCTGACCCTCCTCGCCTTCGGCGCCGAACCCGGCACCGCCTCCGAGGACGGCCTGCGCCTGCCGGCCACCTGGGCGGCCACCCACGACCAGCAGCGCGCGGTCCCTGCAGCCGACGAGACCTGAGCGATTGGTTTCCCCGTCGAACGCCCCGGGGTCGACTCACCTGTCGCTGTTGCGCCGCCCGCAAGGCAATGCAGCGCGTGGCTACCCGGCACTCCGGCAAGCCGTTTCGGGGCTGACCTCCGCGACCCCGTACCGGCCATCAGCCCGCCTCGCCGCACTGTGTGCATGGCCAGTCTCAGGCTGCTGTCAGAAGGGGGAGATCCAGGTTGAAGCAACCTGAACCAAGATGTCGGCTTCTGTGCCGCAAAACGATCTGCCGGAGTCAGAACCAGGATGTGTCTGGGGCTGGGACTGGGCATGCTCAGTGTTTCTGGGTGGGGATGCTGTGACGGGCGGGAGGATGGGCGGGTGCTGTCCCGGGTCCGCGGTCTGACTCATGACACGCCTGACCGAAGTGTCCTGGTCTCACAGTGTCGGCCGTTGGCCGGGGATGGTGCGTTGTCGGTGCCGGGCCGGCGGGGCGTGTCCCGACAGGGGCCTGCCGATCAGTTGTGGCGTCTGTGGCGTCCTCACGATGCTGACCGCCCGATGCGGCCCGGTACCGGCAACGTGACGCGCCATCGGACCGGAAGGGGGACGGGAATGTCCAGTAAGCCGCCTGCCTCGCGGACTTGTCGTCGACGCTCTGCGGGATACCGTGATCTGCTGAAGCAGGCCGGGAAGTGGCGAGCCGTGAGGCTGCCCGGGAGGTCTTCCACCTGGTCAGACAGTTACAGTCAGGGCCCCGCTCATAGGGGCTGTTGTGACAGATGAGAGGCTCGGACGGGTGAGCGAGACACCACCGAACACCCTGCAGTACCGCTTCGACGGGCCAGAAGACGCCCCGGTCCTGATCCTGGGGCCCTCCCTGGGTACCACATGGCACATGTGGGACCGTCAGGTTCCCGAGCTGGCCCAGCAGTGGCGGATCTTCCGCTACGACTTGCCCGGCCACGGCGGCGCCCCGGCCTACCCGGTCGGATCCGTCTCCGACCTGGCCGGGCGGCTGCTCGCCACCCTCGACGCGCTCGGCGTGCAGCGCTTCGGCTACGCGGGCTGCGCGTTCGGCGGCGCGGTCGGCGTGGAGCTGGCGCTGCGGCACCCGGAGCGGGTCGCCTCCCTCGCGCTGATCGCGGCCTCGCCCCGGTTCGGCACGGCCGACGAGTTCCGGCAGCGGGGCGTGATAGTCCGCACCAACGGCCTCGACCCCATCGCCCGCAGCTCGCCCGACCGCTGGTTCACCAGCGGTTTCGCGGCCGCGCAGCCCGCGATCACCGAGTGGGCCGTGCAGATGGTGCGCACCACCGACCCCGGCTGCTACATAGCGGCCTGCGAGGCGCTCGCCGCCTTCGACGTGCGTGCCGAGATCGGTCTCGTGGGTGTGCCGACGCTGGTCCTGGTCGGCTCGGACGACCAGGTCACCGGACCCGCCGAGGCGCGCACCCTGGTGGCCGGCATCCCGGACGCCCGGCTGGCCGTCGTACCGGGCGCCTCGCACCTGGTCCCGGTGGAGCAGCCCGCGGCCGTGACCGACCTGCTGGTCCGCCACTTCTCCACCGCCTGGCAGCCCGCCTACGACTCCGGCACCGGGCAGACGGCCGTGCCGGGCATCCCCGTCCGGGCGGTCCTGACCGTGCCCCAGCAGCCTCCGCAGCCGGTGGCCATCGCGGAGATCGCGCCCGCCCCCGTCCTCGAACCGGTGCAGGCCATGGGCCGCCCCGATCCGTACGACGCCGGTCTGAAGGTGCGCCGTGAGGTCCTCGGGGACGCCCACGTCGACCGGGCGCTGTCGCAGGCCGACGACTTCTCCGGGGAGTTCCAGGAGTTCATCACCCGCTATGCCTGGGGCGAGATCTGGGACCGGCCCGGCCTCGACCGGCGCTCCCGCTCCTGCGTCACGCTCACCGCGCTGGTCGCGGGCGGCCACCTGGAGGAGCTCGCCTTCCACATCCGCGCCGCGCTGCGCAACGGCCTCACCCCGGACGAGATCAAGGAGGTGCTGCTCCAGGCGGCCGTCTACTGCGGCGTACCTGCGGCGAACAGCGCGTTCAAGGTGGCACAGCAGGTCATCCGGGAGGAGACCACCCCCACCGAGTGAGCCGTCCACCGGAGGCGGGGGCAGGATGGGTCTCATGACGGCTGTGAAACTCACCAAGATGTCGCACGCGTGTGTGCGCCTGGAGAAGGACGGGCGCACGCTCGTCCTCGACCCCGGCGGGTTCAGCGAGGCGGATGCCGCGCTCGGCGCGGACGCGATCCTGGTCACCCACGAGCACCCCGACCACTTCGACGAGAAGCGGCTGCGGGCGGCCCTCGAGGCCGACCCGGCCGTCGGGATCTGGACCCTGGGGTCCGTCGCGGAGAAGCTCTCCGCCGCCTTCCCCGGCCGGGTGCACACGGTCGGCCACGGCGACACGTTCACCGCCGCGGGCTTCGACGTCCAGGTCCACGGCGAGCTGCACGCCGTCATCCACCCCGACCTCCCGCGCGTCACCAACGTCGGTTTCCTCCTCGACGAGGGCCGCGTCTTCCACCCCGGAGACGCGCTCACCGTCCCCGGGCTCCCGGTGGAGACCCTGCTGGCCCCGGTCCAGGCCCCCTGGAACAAGATCTCCGAGGTCATCGAGTACGTCCGCGAGGTCCGGCCGCAGCGCGTCTACGACATCCACGACGCCCTCCTCACCGACCTCGCCCGCCCGATCTACGACACCCACCTGGGCAACCTGGGCGGTGCCGACCACGGCCGGCTGGCGCCCGGGGCCTCCGCGGAGATCTGAGCGAGGGCGTTGTCGGACCCGCCGGGTAGGTTGTGAGGCATGCGTATCGCGACCTGGAACGTCAACTCGATCACCGCCCGCCTGCCGAGGCTGCTGGCCTGGCTGGAGAGCAGCGGCACCGACGTGCTGTGCCTCCAGGAGGCCAAGGTCGCCGAGGCGCAGTTCCCGCTCGACCAGCTGCGCGAACTGGGCTACGAGGCGGCGGTGCACGCCACGGGCCGGTGGAACGGCGTGGCGGTGATCTCCCGCGTCGGTCTGACGGACGTCGTCAAGGGCCTGCCCGGCGACCCCGGCTACGACGGGGCGCCGGAGCCCCGCGCCCTCTCGGCGACCTGCGGCCCGGTCCGCGTCTGGTCGGTGTACGTGCCGAACGGACGCGAGGTCGACCACCCGCACTACGCCTACAAGCTCCAGTGGTTCGAGGCCCTCAAGGCCGCCGTCGCGGGCGACGCGGCGGGCAGCCGCCCCTTCGCGGTGCTGGGCGACTACAACGTGGCGCCGACCGACGACGACGTGCACGACGTGGCCGCCTTCGAAGGCCTCACCCATGTCACCCCGGCCGAGCGCGCCGCCCTGGCGTCGCTGCGCGAGGCGGGCCTGTCGGACGTCGTCCCGCGCCCCCTGAAGTACGACCACCCCTTCACGTACTGGGACTACCGCCAGCTCTGCTTCCCCAAGAACCGCGGCATGCGCATCGACCTGGTGTACGGCAACGAGCCGTTCGCCAAGGCCGTCAAGGACGCCTATGTCGACCGCGAGGAGCGCAAGGGCAAGGGCGCCTCGGACCACGCTCCGGTCGTGGTCGACCTCGAGGTGTAGCGGGAGCCGCCGGTGCCCGTCCGTCTACGCGCGATGCCCGCCCGGACCGGGACCCCGGCCCTCGGCATGTGCCAGCGCGCCTGTGGTGCGCACGCCGGTGCGAATGTCACGCTGGGCTTATGAACATCCCTTTCCTGGGCAACAGGAGCAAGAAGTACCGTGCGGCGGTGCTCGCCGAGGACCCCGAGGGGATCGCCGAACTCCTCTCCGAATGCGAACTGTTGCGTTCCCAGGCGGCCCGGGAGGGGATCGGACTCGACGACACGGCCGCCTCGTTGGAGGCACTGGACCAGCTTCCGCCGCGCTGGCGCGAGGACGAGGAGACCTTGCCCTGGTTCGGTCACGACGCCGGGCTCTACCTGGGGACGGTCGTCGTGCGTACGGTGCCCGGTTCCGTCTGGGTGGTCTGGCCCGGCGGGGAGCCGGTCGTCCGGCTGGCGTCCGGCCGGGAGGTCGACGTGGTCACCGCGGGCCGCGAGTGGGCCGCGACCGGGACCCCCGAACTGTCCCAGTTGTACGCCGAGGTCGCCGAGAACTGAAGTGCGAGCGCGTAAATACGGCTAATGACAGAAAAGTGCGTGTCGTGCCTCAACTCCAGTCTTGGGTGGATAGTTTGCGGCAACCACGACACACCTGAAAGTGAGTAGGGCTGCGCATGGCCGTCGATCCGTTGATCGAGCTGCGTGATGTCAACAAGTACTTCGGGGAGCTGCATGTCCTCCAGGACGTCAACCTCACCGTCGGCAGGGGGGAGGTGGTCGTGGTGATCGGCCCTTCGGGGTCGGGGAAGTCGACACTGTGCCGCGCGATCAACCGGCTGGAGCCCATCCACTCCGGTTCGATCACGCTCGACGGACAGCCGCTGCCCGAGGAGGGCAAGGCGCTGGCGGGACTGCGTTCCGAGGTCGGCATGGTCTTCCAGTCCTTCAACCTGTTCGCCCACAAGACCGTGCTCGCGAACATCTCGCTGGGCCAGGTGAAGGTACGCAAGCGCAAGAAGGACGAGGCCGACCGGCGCTCCCGTGAACTGCTCGACCGGGTGGGCCTCGCCGACCAGGCCGACAAGTTCCCCGCCCAGCTCTCCGGAGGCCAGCAGCAGCGCGTGGCCATCGCCCGCGCCCTCGCCATGGACCCCAAGGCGCTCCTGTTCGACGAGCCCACCTCCGCCCTCGACCCCGAGATGATCAACGAGGTCCTGGAGGTCATGCAGCAGCTCGCCCAGGAGGGCATGACCATGGTCGTGGTCACCCACGAGATGGGCTTCGCCCGCTCGGCCGCCAACCGTGTGATCTTCATGGCCGACGGCCGTATCGTCGAGGACCGCACCCCCGAGGAGTTCTTCACCGCCCCGCGCAGCGACCGCGCCAAGGACTTCCTGTCCAAGATCCTCAAGCACTGAGCGACGGCGCCAGCCGCAGAACCCACCCGCCCCGGCGGCGGCCGGAGATCACTGCCCGCGCAGCGGAACCGACATGTACGACGGGTCGTTCGCCGGCGAGGAGAAGGTCAGCCGCGCGCCGGACGGGTTGTGCTCGATGTAGAGCGGGTCGACCGTGTCGACCACCAGGGCGAGCCGGTGCCCCGCCGGGACGTCGTAGGCCGTGGAGACCAGATCGAGGTCGAGACCGAACGGCCGGCCCGGCGTGCGCCCGTGGAAGGTGTACGGCGCGTTGGTGACCAGTCTGCCGACGCCGAGCGGTCCCACGTCGTAGAGATAGGCGACGAGGGTGCCGCTCTCCTCGGTCGGGGTGACGGTGGTGTGCACCTGCGCGGTGCCGCGCACCCGCTGGGCGGTGGCGTACTTCCCGGACTGCCACACGGCGGCCCAGCGGCGGGGGAGCAGGGGGATCGCGGCCACCGGGGGCAGCTTCGCCACCTGGTCGAGGATGCTGGACAGGAAGACGATCCCGCCGTCGGCGCCCGAGTCCACGTTGGTGTGGATCGTGGTGGAGCCGGCGAGGGCGATCTTCTGCCGGGTGGCGTTCACCGACTTCCAGTCCGGATATCCCTCGTAACCGCTTGTGGAACGGGACTTGAGCCGGACGGGCTGCTCACGGTCGATGCCGTTGTCCTCGCCCTTGAGGTAGTGGTCGAACCAGCGCTCGGTGTCGGTCCACACGTCGTTGGGCAGCCCGAACAGACCGGTGAGCTCGGCGGTCGCGTGGTCGCCGGGGCGCAGTTCCAGCCGCTTCGGACCGGTCAGCCGCTCGTAGAAGGCGGCGGACTGGTTGGGCGGGAAGATCGTGTCGCCCCAGGCGCCGGCGAGCATGATCGCCGCGCCGTTCTGGTTGAGTCGGTCCAGGTAGGTAGCGGGGGAACGTTTCTGCCCCCAGGCGACGATGTCCTTCTCCTTCGACAGGTCGGAGGAGTAGAAGGCCGAGAAGACCTCCCGGGACTCGGCGCTCTGACGGCCGGTGACCGTGCCCACGGTGTCGAGCACGGCGGCGGCCTGGACGTGCTGGGTGCGACCGGAGTAGATCGAGTCGATCAGGTCGCCCCAGCCGCTGAGCGAGGCGACGGCCTTGACGCGCGGGTCGTGGGCGGCGGCCAGCAGGCTGATCCCGGCGCCGTACGAGACGCCCGCCATGCCGACGTTCTCCGGATCGCTCGGGGTGTTCGCGAGGGCCCAGTCGACGACCTTGGCGGCGTCGGCGACATCGTGCGGCCCGGCCACGTCGATCTCGCCACCGGACTGCCAGAAACCGCGCACGTTGTAACCGAGCACGACATAACCGGAGTCGGCGAGCCGCTGCGCCTGGGCGAGATACTCGACCTGCGGGAACCCCCAGCTCGTCGGCAGCACGATCAGCGGGTGGCGCCGGGTGCCGTCCGCGTCGGCGGGGGTCACCACGTTGGCCTTGAGGACCGTACCGCCGTCCCCGGCGATGTCGACGTACCGGACCCCGCCGGTGGCGGCCTGCGCGCCGGGTGCCAGGCCCAGTACCCCGCCGGCGACCAGGGTCGCGGAGACGGCGCCCATGGCGGTCGTACGAAGGGCCATGCGGTGCGGTCGTCCCACGGGTCACTCCTCTTGCCTGCGCCATCGCAAAGTGACCCGACGGTAACCGCTGCACCCCGGCCGAGGTAACCGTCGGTAAGTTACGTCGCAGTAACAATTGTCGTGTCCGGCAGGGGCGCCTGCGCCGCCCGGGTCACGTCCGCGACCAGTTCGACCACATCGGGGCCGTACACCTGGGAGTTGATGACCTTCAGGAGCAGTACGAAGGAGTCGTACCCGTGTTTGCGGGCCAGTCGTTCGTGGTTGCGGACCAGGTAGCGGGTGGCGGCCTGGTTGTTGATCGCGCGCTGGCCGCAGAACAGGAAGACCGGCCGCGCCTCGCGCCGCCGGCCGGCGGTGAGCCGGGCCAGCAGGACGTACTCGGTGACGCCCGGTTCCATACGGTGGTGCTCGCTGCCTATCTGGAACGCCAGTCGGTCAGGCCCCGGTTCCCGGTCGGTGTTGATGCGCACCCCGGGCAGCATGGCCTGGATATGGGCCGCCATCCGCCGGTTCGACCCCGGACCGCCGACACAGAACTCCGTCCGCTCTCCGAAACCCTGGCGGGCCGCGTCCTGGGTGACCACCTCGGCGCCCGCGCCGCAGTCCTTGATGAGCGCGGCGAGTTCCAGGAGCGCGAACACGTCGTGGCGGTGCACGGCGAGGTCGGGGCTGCCCGCGTCGCGGTTGACGACCAGCAGGCACTCCGAGTTCTCGGGCAGCCCGAAGAAGGCCTGCTTGCGCCGGAGTCTGCGCTTCCACAGGTGGGTGCGGGTCAACCAGCCGAGCGCGGCACTGATGCCGGCCGCGACCACGCCCAGGACGATGTTGCGCACGTCGTCGTTCATGGGCGCGCATGCTAGCGGGCGAGCACGGCCGGGGCGTACCCATGTTCGAGGTGTGGCAGTCGTATGACAGTGCCCGGAAGGAGGCTGTCGGGGCCCCGTGAATGTGGTTACGCTGCGCGGACGGTTCTGGACTGGAGGTACGGATGCGTCGCCCTGTCGCGCGGAAACTGTCGGTCCTGGCGGTCTCGGCCGCCGTGGTCACGGTGGGGGCCGCGGCGCCACCCGCCGCTGAGAGTGCCACTGTTGCGAAGGTACCGGTCGCCGTCGGCTACGGCGGTGCGGTCGCCAGCGTCGACGCGGACGCCTCCGCGGCCGGCGTCGAGGTACTGCGCAAGGGGGGCAACGCCGTCGACGCGGCCGTCGCCACCGCCGCCGCCCTCGGCGTCACCGAGCCCTACTCCTCCGGTATCGGCGGAGGCGGCTACTTCGTCTACTACGACGCCGAGTCCCGTGCGGTGCACACCATCGACGGCCGTGAGACCGCGCCGCTGTCCGCGGACTCCGGTCTCTTCCTGGAGAACGGCAAGCCGCTCGCCTTCGCGGACGCCGTCAGCAGCGGCCTGGGCGTCGGCACGCCGGGGACCCCCGCCACCTGGGCGACCGCGCTGAGGGAGTGGGGCAGCGAGAAGCTCGGCACGGTCCTGAAGCCCGCCCAGCGCATCGCCCGCGAAGGCTTCACCGTCGACGACACCTTCCGCACCCAGACCGCCGCCAACGAGACCCGCTTCCGCTACTTCCCCGACACGGCGAAACTGTTCCTGCCCGGGGGTCAACTCCCCGTCGTGGGATCGACGTTCAAGAACCCCGACCTCGCCCGCACCTACGAGGAGATGGCCCGCAAGGGCGTCGGCGCGGTCTACCGGGGCGACCTCGGCGAGGACATCGTCTCCACGGTGAACAAGCCTCCCGTGGACCCGGGTTCGGGCTGGAACGCCCGGCCGGGCGAGCTGTCCGCCAAGGATCTCGCCGCCTACCGGGCCAAGCTCCAGGCGCCCACCAGGACTTCGTACCGCGGCCTGGGCGTCTACTCCATCGCACCCTCGTCCTCGGGCGGCACGACGGTCGGCGAGGCCCTCAACATCCTGGAGAAGACGGACCTTTCGAAGGCGAGCGAGGTCCAGTACCTGCACCACTACCTCGAGGCCAGCCGGATCTCGTTCGCCGACCGCGGGCGCTGGGTCGGCGACCCCGCCTTCGAGGACGTCCCCACGAAGCAGCTGCTGTCGCAGAAGTACGCCGACTCCCGCGCCTGCCTCATCAAGGACGACGCGGTCCTCACCAGCCCGGTGGCGCCCGGCGACCCGCGCCACCCGGCCGCCTGCGGCACGGGCGGCACGGCGGCGCCGACGACGTACGAGGGCGAGAACACCACGCACCTCACCGTCGCCGACAAGTGGGGCAACGTGGTCTCCTACACGCTCACCATCGAGCAGACGGGCGGCAGCGGCATCACCGTGCCCGGCCGCGGCTTCCTGCTCAACAACGAGCTGACGGACTTCTCCTTCGCCCCCGCAAGCCCGGCGGTCCACGACCCCAACCTGCCCGGCCCGGGCAAGCGGCCGCGCTCGTCGATCTCGCCGACGATCGTCCTCGACCGCCACAACAAGCCGGTGGTGGCGCTGGGTTCGCCCGGCGGCGCGACCATCATCACCACCGTGCTGCAGACCCTGACCGAGTTCGTCGACCGCGGACTGCCGCTCGTCGACGCGATCGCCGCCCCGCGCGCCAGCCAACGCAACGCCGCGCAGACGGAGTTGGAGCCCGCGCTCTACAACGACACCAGCCCCGACGGGCTGCGGGCCCGACTGGAGGCCATCGGGCACTCCTTCAAGCTCAACCCGGAGATCGGCGCGGCCACCGCCGTGCAGCGGCTGCCGAACGGCAAGTGGCTGGCCGCCGCCGAGACCGTACGACGCGGCGGCGGCTCGGCACAGGTGGTGCGTCCGGCGCCCTAGGGTCCGGAGCGGACAGCTCGGGCGCCCGACGTCGGGCGGCGGGCGTCAGAGCTCGGGGGCGGGTGGTTCACCGGTACGCGTGCGGAACGCGAGCCGTCCGTCCTCGACCTCCACCGTCACCCGGTCGCCCTCCTCGACCCGCCCGTCGAGGAGCAGCCGGGACAGCTGGTTGTCGACCTCGCGCTGGATCGTGCGGCGCAGCGGGCGGGCGCCGTACTCGGGCTGGTAGCCGCGCTCGGCGAGCCAGTCGACGGCCGCGTCGGTGAACTCGGCAGTGATGCCCCGGGCTTGCACCAGCCGCCGCGTCCGCTCCAGCAACAGGTCGGTGATCCGCCGCAGTTGGTCACCCGTGAGCTGCCGGAACACGACGATCTCGTCGATCCGGTTGAGGAACTCCGGCCGGAAGTGCTCGCGCAGCGGCCGCAGGATCTGCTCGCGCCGCGCCTCCTCGTCGGCGTCCGCGCCACCCGGTCCGAAGCCGATGCCGGCACCGCGCCGGGTGATCGCCTCCGAACCCAGGTTGCTGGTCATCACGATGACCGTGTTGGTGAAGTCGACCGTGCGCCCCTGGGAGTCGGTGAGCCGGCCGTCGTCGAGGACCTGGAGCAGGATGTTGAAGACATCCGGGTGCGCCTTCTCCACCTCGTCGAGCAGGAGCAGCGAGTACGGGTGCCGGCGGACGGTCTCCGTCAGCTGCCCGGCCTCCTCGTGGCCGACGTAGCCGGGCGGAGCGCCGACCAGCCGGCTCACGGTGTGCCGCTCCTGGTACTCGCTCATGTCGAGCCGCACCATGCGCTCCTCGCTGCCGAACAGCGACTCGGCGAGCGCGCGGGCCAGTTCGGTCTTGCCGACGCCGGTCGGACCGAGGAACAGGAAACTGCCGATCGGCCGGTCCGGGCTGGCGAGCCCGGCGCGCGAGCGCAGCACCGCGTCCGCGACGACCCGTACGGCCTCCTCCTGGCCGACGACCCGCTCGTGCAGGTGCTCCTCCAGGGCCAGCAGGCGGTCCTTCTCCTCCTGGGTGAGGCTGGCGACGGGGATGCCGGTCTGCCGGGACACCACCTCGGCGATCGCCTCCGCGGTGACCTCCAGGTGCCGGCCCTCGTCGGAGGTGACCTCACCGGTCGCGTCCGCGATGCGCTGCCTCAACTCGACGATGCGGTCGCGCAGGCGGGTGGCCTGCTCGTACTGTTCGTCCGCGACCGCCTGGTCCTTGTCGCGGGCCAGTTCCTCGGCCTCGCGTTCCATCGCCCTCACGTCCGTGCCCTTGGTGCGGGCACCGAGCCGCACCCGGGCGCCGGCCTGGTCGATCAGGTCGATCGCCTTGTCGGGCAGGCGGCGGTCGGTGAGATAGCGGTCGGACAGCTCCACGGCCGCGACGAGCGCCTCGTCGGTGTAACGGACCTGGTGGTGGGCCTCGTAGCGGTCGCGCAGCCCGCGCAGGATCTCCAGCGCGTCCGCGACGGACGGCTCCGGGACGAGGATCGGCTGGAAACGGCGGGCGAGCGCCGCGTCCTTCTCGATCCGCCGGTACTCCTCCAGCGTCGTCGCGCCCACGATGTGCAGCTCGCCGCGGGCCAGGGCCGGCTTGAGGATGTTGCCGGCGTCCATCGACCCGCCGCCCTCGCCACCGCCGCCCGCGCCGACGACGGTGTGCAGCTCGTCGATGAAGACGATCAGCTGGTCGGAGTGGGCGCGGATCTCGTCGACGATGGTGGTCAGCCGCTCCTCGAAGTCACCGCGGTAACGGGTGCCCGCGACCACGGCCGTCAGGTCCAGGGCGACCACGCGCCGCGCGACGAGGACGTCCGGCACGTCCCCGTCCGCGATCCGCTGGGCCAGTCCCTCCACGATGGCGGTCTTGCCGACGCCGGCGTCACCGATCAGCACCGGATTGTTCTTGCCGCGCCGGGAGAGCACCTCGATGGTCTGCTCGATCTCGTCGTCGCGGCCGATCACCGGGTCGATCCGGCCCTCACGGGCCAGCTCGGTGAGATCGGTGCCGTACTTGTCCAGGGTGGGCGTGCCGGTGGGCCGCTGCCGGTCGCCGGAGCGGGGTGTCTGCGCGGTGTCCGGGGGCTCGCTCGGCAGGCCCGCGGCGGCGAAGCGGGCCGCGTTGAGGATGTGCCCGGCGGCGGAGTCCGGGTTCGACGCGAGGGCGCTCAGCACGTGCTCCGGGCCGATGTAACCGGCCCCGCGCGAGCGGGCCAGGTCGTGCGCGTCCAGCAGGGCGCGTTTGGCGGCCGGGGTCAGCGACAGCGATGTGGGCGGTGGCACCTCGCCCGGCGGGTGCTGGACCGGACCCGAGCGCTCGTCGATCTCCGACGCGAGGGACTCGGGGTCGGCGCCGGCCCGGCTGAGCAGCGTGCGGGTCGGCTCCGCGCCGAGGGCCGCGCGCAGGAGATGCTCGGTGTCCAGGTCGCGGCTGCCGTGCTCGGCCGCGTACTGGGCCGCGCCGCGCACGAGCTCCCTCGCGGGACGGCTGAGGAGCTGGCCGATGTTGATCTGCCGGGGGCCGGGGCGGGGCCCGCCGAAGAAGCGGGCCAGGAACTCGCCGAAGGGGTCGCCGTACCCCTCCGGGCTGGAGAAGCCGCTGGTCATGGCGTTCCGTTCGATCGACTTGCGCTGCCGGTGCGGACGGGTGCCCTGTCCGTCCCGGGCTACACCACGATGGCACGATCCGCAGGGCGCGGCATGTCCTGGACCCGCACGGCGCACGACGGCCGACCCGGTGAGTGGTCGGTGGCGCCAGCGGGGCGGAGTGGTAGTGCGGTAGGGCCTCAGGTCGGTACGGCCTCGCACCTCTCGGCGGGACCGGCCGCGGGCCGTGCGTGTTCGGTGGCGCCCTCGGGGCGCAGCCGCAGGCAGGCAGGGCCTTGCGCCTGCGGGCGGACCGTTCGCGGGTCGTGCGTGTTCGGTGGCGCCTGCTCCGCGGGCTGTGCGTGGGCGGTCGTGCCCGTGGGGCGAAGCCGCAGGTCGGTTCGGCCTCGCGCCTGGCGGCGGAAGCGGCCGTGGGGCGTGTACGAGCGGTGGCGCCCACGGGGCGGAGCCGTGGGTCGATGTGATCGATACGGCCCGCGCCCGTCGGCGGGACGGTCCTACCGGCGCTCGGTGAGGACCCTCGGTCCGCTTTCCGTGATCGCCACCGTGTGTTCCGCGTGGGCCGCTCGCGAACCGTCGTTCGTGCACAGGGTCCAGCCGTCCGGTGCCTCGTGGTAGCCGTCCTTGCCGCTCGCGATCAGCATCGGTTCGATCGCGATGACCATGCCGTGGCGCAGGGGATAACCCCGGCCCCGGCGGCCCTCGTTGGGGACCGCGGGGTCCTCGTGCATGTGGCGGCCGATGCCGTGGCCCCCGAAGCCCTCCGGGATGCCGTAGCCCGCCCTCCGGCACACCGTGCCGATCGCGTGCGCGATGTCGCCGATGCGGTTGCCGACGACCGCCGCCTCGATACCGGCCGCGAGGGCCCGCTCGGCGGTCTCGATCAGCCGGAGGTCCGCCGGGCGCGGCGTGCCCACGGTGAAGCTGATCGCGGAGTCGCCGGCCCAGCCGTTCAGGGTGGCGCCGAAGTCCGCCGAGAGGAGGTCGCCGTCGCGCAGCCGGTAGCCGGTGGGGATGCCGTGCACGATCGCGTCGTTCACGGACGCGCAGAGCACCGCCGGGAAGGCCGTCGTGGCGAAGGACGGGCGGTAGCCGAGGAAGGGGGACGTCGCCCCCGCCTCCCGCAGCACGTCGTGTGCCAGTTCGTCCAGCTCCAGCAGGGATACGCCCACGTCGGCGGCCTCGCGCACGGCCGTCAGCGCCCGTGCGACGACCTGTCCCGCCTCGTACATTGCCTCGATCGATGTGTCTGTCTTGAGCTCCACCATGCCAATTACTATACCGGTATTAGAATGGGGGCATGGTACGCACCCCCCTCACCCCGGAAGAGCGCGAACGCGGCGAACGGCTCGGTCTGTTGCTGCGTGAGGCCCGCGGCGGCCGGAGCATGGCCGACATCGCGGCCAGCGCCGGCCTCTCCGCCGAGACCCTGCGCAAAATCGAGACCGGCCGGGCCCCGACGCCGGCGTTCTTCACCGTCGCCGCGCTCGCCCGCGTGCTCGGTCTGTCGATGGACGAGCTGGCGGGGCTGTGCGTGCCCGCCCCCGCGTGACACCCTGGGGTC
Source organism: Streptomyces sp. NPDC058295 (assembly GCF_042880655.1). Taxonomy (NCBI): domain Bacteria; kingdom Bacillati; phylum Actinomycetota; class Actinomycetes; order Kitasatosporales; family Streptomycetaceae; genus Streptomyces; species Streptomyces sp. NPDC058295. The sequence goes on along the minus strand of NZ_JBHVYO010000028.1, from coordinate 17,365 downwards.
GCTGTCCGCGCCCGTTCGGGATCGCGCACAGGTCGTCGCGTCGGTTTCGAAAACTGGCTGTAGCCGCGCTGTAACACGGTTGGTGTTTTCTACGAACCGGAGTGTTCCGGTCGGGGCGGGAGTCGAGCGATGGCTGTGGATCAACTCCCGGGCCGAGTACGGGAGTTCGTGAGCTACCTGAACGGACTGCTGGCACGCCTCGATCAGGGTGCCGGCTGGTGCGCGGTGTTCTGGCAACGCGATCCCGACGGTATGCAGGCCTGCCTCGACGGCCGCGAGGTGCCGCCCTGGGACGTGGTGGAGGCGGTGCTCCAGGACCTCGCCGCCGAGTACGGGACCGCGGTCGCCGCGCAGCAGGCGGAACGGGTCCGGCCCCTGCACGCCGCCGCCCTCGCCGCCCACGACGCCCGGCCCGGTGGCCGCGACGCCCTCGGGGACCGGCTGGACGTGATGCTCCGCGAACAGCGTTACGCCGCCGAACGGCTGGCCGAACTGGGGCGCAGGCTCCCGTCCGCGGCCACCCACGAGCAGGCCGAAGCCATCCGTCTCGACCTCGCCTGGGCCCACGACGACCATGAACGGGCCACCGCACGGTGCGCCGAACTCCGCTACCGGATGGCGGAGTCGGACCGGCTCCCGTCGGCGGGCGCGAGCCCCGGGGCGGCCCCGCACACTGCCGCCGACCCCGCCGCCGACCCGGCCTACGAGACGGCTGCCGGGTACGACGCCCCCGCTGGATACGAGGCTCCTGCCGGGTACGACACGCCTGCCGGGCATGATGCCCCTGCCGGGTACGGCGCCGCCGGGTCCCCGGCCGGAGCGCCGGTCGACGCGTACGAGGCCGGAGCGTCGGCGGCCGAAGCCCCCGCCTCCCGGCCTGCTCCCGCCGAGGAAGCCCCCGCCCCCGCCCCCGCCCCCGCCCCGGCCGTCGTCCCCAAACAGCGCAAGCGCCGCCGCGGCAGCGCCCGGTTCGCCGGTATGGACGACGAGGAGGACGCCGCCTCCCTGGCCGTACCGCCCGCCGCCGAACGAGTGGCGCCCGCGCCCGCCCCGACCGGGCGCCGCACCCCGCGCGGCGCCCGCTTCGCCGGGGCCGCAGCCGAGAAGGTCGAGCGGTCCGAGCCGCGGCGCGAGCCGCTGGACACGGCGGCCCGGCGGGAGACCGTCGAGACGGTCGAACGGCTGGTACGCCTGCGCGGCGAAGGCCGCAGCGGCGAGGCGCACGCCCTGCTCGTCGAACTCGCCTACTGGCCGGCCGCCCGCATCCCGCTGCTCGCGGCCGAACTCCAGCGCGCCGGGCTCACCGCCGACTGGACCACCCTGCTCTGGGAGGCCGCCTCCCTTCCCGCCGACCGTCTCGTCGCGGCGGCCGACGCGCTGGTCGCGGTGGGGCGTACGGCGGACGGCGAGCAGATCCTGCGCCAGGGCGTCGCCCGGCCGGCCGCCGAGATCGGGCAGGCCGTCCTCGGCCTGGTCGAGGAGGGCCGGCGGCGCGAGGTCAGCGCGCTGCTCGACGCCTACGTCCGGGTCCGCACCCCCGAGGAGGCGGCGCGCAGCGTCGCCCCGGCCCCGGGGACCCTCGTCCCCCTCGTGCTGGAGGCCGCCCGGACGGTCTCGGAGGAACGCCACTGGGACCTGGTGCACGCCCTCAGGGTCGCCGGTTTCACCGCCTGACCCGGGCCACGCCCTTACGCCGTACGCCCGGCGACTCACCCACCGGAGTGTGAAACGCGATCGACTCGGCGGGTTAACGACGATGGTCTTGGCAAGCCCGTCCCGGAGGCTTACGTTCGTCCCTCTACGACCTTCGTCTACGGGCGTAGAGGCTCTGACGTCCCGTCGAAGGAGCAGCTCATGGCCAACGTCGTACGTGCCGCACTGGTCCAGGCCACCTGGACCGGCGACACCGAGTCCATGGTGGCGAAACACGAGGAGCACGCCCGCGAGGCGGCCCGCCGGGGCGCGAAGATCATCGGGTTCCAGGAGGTCTTCAACGCTCCCTACTTCTGTCAGGTCCAGGAGCCGGAGCACTACCGCTGGGCCGAGCCGGTCCCCGACGGGCCGACCGTGCGTCGTATGCAGGAGCTCGCGCGCGAGACGGGCATGGTCGTCGTCGTGCCGGTCTTCGAGGTCGAGCAGTCCGGTTTCTACTACAACACCGCCGCCGTGATCGACGCCGACGGCTCGTACCTCGGCAAGTACCGGAAACACCACATCCCGCAGGTAAAGGGTTTCTGGGAGAAGTACTACTTCAAGCCCGGCAACATCGGCTGGCCCGTCTTCGACACGGCCGTCGGCAAGGTGGGCGTCTACATCTGTTACGACCGGCACTTCCCGGAGGGCTGGCGGCAACTCGGTCTCAACGGCGCGCAGCTGGTCTACAACCCGTCCGCCACCCACCGCGGCCTCTCCGCCCACCTCTGGCAGCTGGAGCAGCCCGCGGCCGCCGTCGCCAACGAGTACTTCGTCGCCGCGATCAACCGGGTCGGCGTCGAGGAGTACGGGGACAACGACTTCTACGGGACGTCGTACTTCGTCGACCCGCGCGGGAAGTTCGTCGGCGAGGTCGCGAGCGACAAGGACGAGGAACTCGTGGTCCGTGACCTCGACTTCGACCTGGTCGAGGAGGTCCGGCAGCAATGGGCCTTCTACCGCGACCGCCGTCCCGACGCCTACGACGGGCTGGTGCGGCCGTGAGCGACCTCCACGCCCGTCACCGCAAGGTCCTGCCGGACTGGCTCGCCCTCTACTACGAGGACCCGCTGGAGATCACCCACGGCGAGGGCCGGCACGTCTGGGACGCCGAGGGCAACAAGTACCTCGACTTCTTCGGCGGCATCCTCACCACCATGACCGCGCACGCGCTGCCCGAGGTCACCAAGGCGGTGAGCGAGCAGGCCGGGCGGATCAACCACTCCTCGACGCTCTATCTCAACCGGCCCATGGTCGATCTCGCCGAGCGCATCGCCCACGTCAGCGGCATCCCCGACGCCCGCGTCTTCTTCACCACCTCGGGCACCGAGGCCAACGACACGGCGCTGCTGCTCGCCACCACCCACCGGCGCAGCAACACCGTGCTCGCGATGCGCAACAGTTACCACGGCCGTTCCTTCAGCGCGGTCGGCATCACCGGCAACCGCGGCTGGTCGCCGACCTCGCTGTCCCCGCTCCAGACGCTCTACGTGCACGGCGGGGTACGCGGACGCGGACCGTTCGCCGCTCTCGGCGACGCCGAGTTCATCGAGGCCTGCGTCGAGGATCTGAAGGACCTGCTCGGTCACACCCGCGCGCCGGCGGCCCTGATCGCCGAGCCCATCCAGGGGGTCGGCGGGTTCACCTCGCCGCCCGACGGACTGTACGCGGCCTTCCGTGAAGTGCTGAACGCACACGGGATCCTGTGGATCGCCGACGAGGTGCAGACCGGCTGGGGCCGCACCGGCGAGCACTTCTGGGGCTGGCAGGCGCACGGCCGCAGCGGACCGCCGGACATCGTCACCTTCGCCAAGGGCATCGGCAACGGCATGTCCATCGGCGGTGTCATCGCCCGCTCCGAGATCATGAACTGCCTGGACGCCAACAGCATCTCCACCTTCGGCGGCACCCAGGTCACCATGGCGGCCGGCCTCGCCAACCTCTCCTACCTGCTGGAACACGACCTCCAGGGCAACGCCCGACGGGTCGGCGGCCTGCTCATCGAGCGGCTGCGGGCCGTCGCCGCCCAGGACCCCGGGGTACGGGAGGTGCGCGGGCGCGGGCTGATGATCGGCGTCGAGCTGACGAGACCCGGCACCGACCAGGCGGACCCGGACCGGGCGGCCGCCGTGCTGGAGGCGGCCCGCGCCGACGGGCTGCTGATCGGCAAGGGCGGCGGTCACGACACCAGCGCCCTGCGGATCGCCCCACCGCTGTCCCTCACCGTCGCGGAGGCCGAGGAGGGCGCCGCGATCCTCGAAGGCGCGCTGAGGAGCACGCAGTAGCGCAGGCCTGAGCCAAGGGAACACAACGCCATGACCATCACCCTGGAGCCCTGGGGGCCCGTAGAGCCCCTGGAACCCGCCCTGTCGGTCCGTCAGGTCCTGGCCCTGGAACGGGTACTGGCCGGGGAACCCGAGGTGGTGGCCGGCGCGGGCCAGCTCGACCGGCCGGTGCGCTGGGTGCACGTCGCCGAGGCCGCGGACGTCGGCGTGATGCTCAGCGGCGGGGAGATGGTCCTCACCACCGGAGTGCTGCTCGCCGGCGACGAGAACGCGCAGACCGAGTACATCCAGTCCCTGCACCGCGCGGAGGCCGCCGCCGTGGTGCTGGGACTGGGACGGGCGTTCCCCGCCCCGCCGGACGTGATGCGGCGCGCCGCCGAACGGTGCGGACTGCCGATGGTCGTACTCCACCGGCCCTTCCCCTTCGCCGAGTTGACCGAGGTGGTCCAGTCCCGGCTGGTCCAGCGGAAGTTCGCCGCCGTCAGCCTGTCGGAGGCCGTACGGACCGCCCTCACCGGTCTGATCACCGCGGGTGCCCCGCTGCAGCTGCTGCTCGACGAGGTCGCCCAGCACGCCGCCTGTCCCGTGGTCGTCACCAACCTCGCCCACCGGGTGCTGGCGACGGCGGGGGAGCGGTCGGCGGTCGACGACGTGCTGCGGGACTGGGAGCGCATCGCCCGCCAGGCCGGCGGCAGCGAGGGCGACGGCTGGATCCGCGCCGAGCTGGGCGGCCGTGGCGAGCGCTGGGGACAGATCATGCTCTGCGGCCACCGCGGCGACACCGCCGGCGGACGGCTCCTCGCCGACCGGGCCGCCGAGGCCCTCGTCCTGCACCGCATGCTCGGCGGCACCTCCGCCCACACCTGGGAGGAGCAGTCCGCGCAGAGCCTGCTCACCGACCTGGTCTCCGGTGTCGTGCCGGCCAGGCAACTGCTGCCCCGGGCCCGGGCGGCCGGGCTCCCCGTCAACCGGCGCACCTTCGTCCCCCTGGTCGTCCGTGACGGCGATCCCGCCCAACTGGAGCGCATGCTGCGCCTGTTGGGAATGACCGGGCTGGTCGCCGAGCTCGCCGACGGGGCCACCGCCGTGCTGCTCAGCCTCGCCCGCGACCAGGACGCCCAAGCGCTCACCGCGCACTTCGCCGCCCGGCTGCGGACCGAGTCCGGGGAGAGCCGTACGGTCGTCGCGGCGGCCGCCCCGCGCATCGTCTGGGACGACGTGTCCGCCGGGCTGCGCGAGGCCCAGCATGTCGCGGACGCCGTGGCCGACTCCTCGGCCGCCCTCGACCTCCCGGCCGTCGTCCGCCTCAAGGACGTCCATCTGCGCGGCCTGGTCCGGCTGCTGCGGGACGACCCGCGTGTGCAGTCATTCGCCGAGCGGGAGCTGGACGGGCTGCTGTGCGCGGCCGGGGACGACCTGCTCGCCGTACTGCGGACGTATCTGGCCACCGGCCGGAACAAGTCCCGCACCGCCCAGCTCCACCACGTCTCCCGTCCCGCGCTGTACCGCCGGCTGGAGGCGATAGAGGGACGGCTGGGCGTGGACCTCGACGACTTCGAACAGGCCGCCTCGGTGCACATCGCGCTTCTCGCGCACGACGCGCAACAGGGCTGACCGCAGCGGGCGGAAACAGCCAGGAAACATGGAACGACCAGGGAAAACGGTGGTGAAACATGGGTCCGGAAAGACGTGACACGGTGACACGCCGGACGCCCGCAGGCGTGACACCGTGCAACTCAAAGCAGGCTCGCCGGCTTCCTAGGCTCCTCGTACACCGAGCGACCGGAGGTCCCGATGAGCAGAGTGATCCGTGCCGCCGTCTTCCAGACGGCCTGGACCGGCGACAAGGAATCGATGATCCAGGTCCACGAGCAGGCGGTCCGCGACGCGGCCGCGCAGGGTGCTCAGGTCCTGTGCTTCCAGGAGCTGTTCTACGGACCGTACTTCTGCCAGGTCCAGGACCCGCAGTTCTACGAGTACGCCGAGCAGATCCCGGACGGCCCGATCGTCAAGCGTTTCCAGGCGCTCGCCAAGGAGCACGGCATCGTCCTGGTGCTGCCGATGTACGAGGAGGAGCAGCCGGGCGCCCTCTACAACACCGCCGCCGTGATCGACGCGGACGGCTCGTACCTCGGCAAGTACCGCAAGCACCACATCCCGCAGGTAAAGGGTTTCTGGGAGAAGTTCTACTTCCGGCCCGGGAACGTGGGCTGGCCCGTTTTCGAGACGGCCGTCGGGAAGGTCGGCGTCTACATCTGCTACGACCGCCACTTCCCGGAGGGCTGGCGCGCGCTGGGACTGGAGGGCGCCGAGATCGTGTTCAACCCCTCGGCGACCTCGCGTGGTCTGTCCGCGTACCTGTGGCAGCTGGAACAGCCGGCCGCGGCCGTCGCCAACGAGTACTTCGTCGGCGCGATCAACCGGGTCGGTGTCGAGGAACTCGGCGACAACGACTTCTACGGGACCTCGTACTTCGTGGACCCGGAGGCCCAGTTCGTCGGCGAGGTGGCGAGCGACAAGGAGACCGAACTCGTCGTCCGCGACCTCGACATGGCCAAGCTGCGCGAGGTCCGCGACCGCTGGCAGTTCTACCGGGACCGCCGCCCGGAGGCCTACGGCCCGCTGACCGCACCGTAAGACCCGAGGCCCCCGCGTCCCTCTCCGGGGCGCGGGGCAGCGTCCGTGTGCGGCTCCGCCGCGGGGCGCGACCGGCCTCGAACGACCCGCACGTCACGACCACAACCCAGCGGAGCGTCCACGCATGAGCACCCGTACCGTCATCCGCGGCGGCCTCGTCGTCACCGCGTCCGACGAGATCCACGCCGACGTCCTGATCGAGGACGGCCGTATCGCCGCCCTCGCCGCCTCCGGTACCACGGCCGCCGAGGCCTGGACCGCCGAGAGGGTCATCGACGCCACCGGGAAGTACGTGATCCCGGGCGGGGTCGACGTCCACACCCACATGGAGCTGCCGTTCGGCGGCACCTTCGCCTCCGACACCTTCGAGACCGGCACCCGGGCGGCCGCCTGGGGCGGCACGACGACCATCGTCGACTTCGCCGTGCAGAGCGTCGGACGCAGCCTGCGCGACGGGCTGGACGCCTGGCACGCGAAGGCCGAGGGCAACTGCGCCATCGACTACGGCTTCCACATGATCGTCTCCGACGTGAACCAGGACACGCTGAAGGAGATGGATCTGCTGGTGGCTGAGGGCGTCACCTCCTTCAAGCAGTTCATGGCCTATCCCGGCGTCTTCTACAGCGACGACGGTCAGATCCTGCGCGCCATGCAGCGCTCCGCCGAGAACGGCGGACTGATCATGATGCACGCGGAAAACGGTATCGCCATCGACGTCCTGGTCGAGCAGGCACTGGCCCGCGGCGAGACGGATCCGAGGTACCACGGCGAGGTCCGCAAGGCCCTCCTCGAAGCCGAGGCCACCCACCGCGCCATCAAGCTCGCGCAGGTCGCGGGTGCTCCGCTGTACGTGGTGCACGTATCGGCGATGGAAGCGGTTGCGGAACTGGCCCGGGCGCGCGACGAGGGGCTCAACGTCTTCGGCGAGACCTGCCCGCAGTACCTGTTCCTGTCGACGGACAACCTCGCGGAACCCGACTTCGCGGGCTCGAAGTACGTGTGCTCGACGCCGCTTCGGCCCAAGGAGCACCAGGCCAAGCTGTGGCAGGGCCTGCGCACCAACGACCTCCAGGTCGTCTCCACCGACCACTGCCCCTTCTGCTTCGTGGGCCAGAAGGAGCTCGGCCGGGGCGACTTCTCGAAGATCCCCAACGGTCTGCCGGGGGTCGAGAACCGGATGGACCTGCTGCACCAGGCCGTCGTCGACGGGCACATCAGCCGCCGCCGCTGGATCGAGATCGCCTGCGCCACCCCGGCCCGCATGTTCGGCATGTACCCGAAGAAAGGCACCATCGCGCCGGGCGCCGACGCCGACGTCGTGATCTACGACCCGCACGCCGAGCAGATCATCTCCGCGGACACGCACCACATGAACGTCGACTACTCGGCGTACGAGGGCAAGCGGCTCACCGGCCGCGTCGAGACGGTCCTGTCGCGGGGCGAACTCGTCATCACCGAGCGGGAGTACACCGGACACGCCGGTCACGGCGCCTACACCCCGCGCTCCACCTGTCAGTACCTCAACTAGGAGCAGCGCACATGGACTTCGGACTCGTCCTGCAGACCGATCCGCCGGCCTCGAAGGTCGTCGAGCTGATGAAGCGCGCCGAGGGCAACGGCTTCACGTACGGCTGGACCTTCGACTCCGCCGTGCTCTGGCAGGAACCGTTTGTGATCTACAGCCAGATCCTGGCGAACACCAGCAGGCTGACGGTGGGCCCGATGGTGACCAACCCGGGCACCCGCACCTGGGAGGTCACCGCCTCCACCTTCGCCACCCTCAACGACATGTTCGGCAACCGCACCGTGTGCGGCATCGGCCGCGGCGACTCCGCGATGCGCGTCGCGGGCCGGGCCCCGAACACCCTCGCCCGGATCAGTGCGGCCATGAAGGTCATCAGGGCGCTCGGCTCGGGCCAGGAGGCGGATCTCGGCGGCACGGTCGTCAAGTTCCCGTGGATCAAGGAGGACGCCCAGCTCCCCGTCTGGATGGCCGCGTACGGCCCCAAGGCGCTGAAGATGACCGGCGAGGAGGCCGACGGCTTCATCCTCCAGCTCGCCGACCTCTACCTCACCGAGTACATGGTGAAGGCCGTCAAGGACGCCGCCGTCGCCGCCGGCCGTGACCCCGCCGAGGTGAAGATCTGCGTCGCCGCCCCGGCGTACGTCACCGAGGACGACTCGCCCGAGGCGCTCGCCCACGCCCGTGAGCAGTGCCGATGGTTCGGCGGGATGGTCGGCAACCACGTCGCCGACCTCGTGTCCAAGTACGGCGAGCACTCCGCCGCCGTACCGGACGAACTCACCGACTACATCAAGTCCCGTGAGGGGTACGACTACTCGCACCACGGGCGGGCCGACAATCCCGACACCGCGTTCGTGCCCGACGAGATCGTCGACCGGTTCTGCCTCGTCGGACCGGTCGAGAAGCACATCGAGAAGCTCGAGGCGCTGCGTGCGCTGGGCGTGGACCAGTTCGCCGTCTACGACATGCACGACGCCCAGGAGGCCACCATCGACGCCTACGGGGCGAGGGTGATCCCGGCCGTCAACGGCTGACCCGCGCACCGGCCGCCGTACGGCGCACGGACCGCCGTACGGCAGCACGGACCCGCCCCGCCGTACGGCGGGGGAAATCCGTAGTAACCGCTCAACTCCCCAACCCCCCACTCCAGTTCTCCCCTCCTCCGGCATCCCGGAGGAGGGGGCCGGAGACCCCGCACGGCCTTTCCGGATCCGCCCCTCGTTTGATTGGCCTGCCCATGACCGACACCGCTCCCACGGCCATACCGCCGACTTCTCAAGTCACCCTCGCCGACGGCAGGGTGGAGATCGCCCCTGGTTCGCCGCAGCCCAGCGGCCCCTACGCCAACGAGGACCTGCTTCCGGTCCCCGTGGAGAAGCGCACCTGGACCACGTACAACTTCTCCGCGCTGTGGGTCGGCATGGCCCACAACACGGCGTCGTGGACGCTCGCCTCCGGTCTGATCGCCGTCGGCATGGACTGGAAGCAGGCGGTGCTCACCATCGCCCTGGCCAACGTCATCGTGCTGGTCCCGATGCTGCTCACCGGGCACGCCGGGCCGAAGTACGGGATCCCCTTCCCGGTCTTCGCCCGCGCCTCCTTCGGCATCCGAGGTGCCAACCTGCCCGCCGTCGTAAGGGCGTTGGTGGCCTGCGGCTGGTTCGGCATCCAGACCTGGATCGGCGGCGAGGCGATCTACTTCCTGGCCGGGAAACTGATCGGAAACGGCTGGAGCGACGCCGGTGAGATCGGCGGCTACGCGTGGACGATGTGGCTGTCGTTCGCGATCTTCTGGGCGCTCCAGGTCGCGATCATCTACCGGGGCATGGAGACGATCCGGCGCTTCGAGAACTGGGCGGCGCCCTTCGTCCTGGTCGGCGCGCTGGTGATGCTGATCTGGATGAGCAACAAGGCAGGCGGTTTCGGCCCGTTGCTGGACCAGCCGTCCAAGCTCGGCTGGGGTGCCGACTTCTGGAAGCTGTTCTGGCCGTCCCTGATGGGCATGATCGGTTTCTGGTCGACGCTGTCGCTGAACATCCCGGACTTCACGCGGTACGGAAAGTCGCAGAAAGCGCAGACCTGGGGTCAGGCGCTCGGCCTGCCCACCACCATGACGCTGTTCGCGCTGCTGTCGGTGATGGTCACCTCCGGTTCGCAGGCGGTGTACGGCGAGACGATCTGGGATCCGGTACAGCTCGCCGCCAAGACCGACAACGTCTTCGGTCTGCTGTTCGCGCTGGTGACCGTGCTGGTGGCGACCCTGTCGGTGAACGTCGCCGCCAACCTGGTCTCGCCGGCCTTCGACTTCTCCAACATCGCGCCCCGGAAGATCAGTTTCCGTACCGGCGCCCTCGCCACCTGTGTCCTCGGGGTGCTGATCTTCCCGTGGAAGCTGTACTCCGACCCCCAGGGCTACATCTTCACCTGGCTCGGACTGGTCGGCGGTCTGCTGGGCACGGTCGCCGGCATCCTCATCGCCGACTACTGGGTCCTGCGCCGCGGCAAGCTCGACCTGACCGATCTGTACCGCACGGGCGGCCGTTACTGGTACGACGGCGGCTGGAACTGGCGGGCCGTGGTGGCCTTCGTGACCGGCGGAGTGCTCGCCGTCGGCGGCGCCAGCTTCAAGCCGCTGGTCGACGGACGGCCGATCCCGGCGCTGGAATCCCTCGCCGACTACGGCTGGGCGGTCGGGCTCGGCACCTCGATGGTGCTGTACCTGGCCCTGATGCTGCTGCTGCCCGCAGGGCAGGAAGAGCACGCGGACGCCGTCTGACGTGTGGCGCGAGAACGGCCGGAAGAGCGAGTGTGCTCTTCCGGCCGTGGCGCGTCCTGGTCCGGGCGGTGCGCGGTGGGAGCGCTCAGCTCTTCTGGCCGTTCGACAGGGCGGCCACCACTTCCTTCGCGGCCTTGATCGCACCCTTGTTGATCTCGTCGGTGCTGGGCGCCTTCTTCGTCTCGAAGTCGCTGCCGTTGTAGTTGACGACCACCAGCGCGTTGGACACCCGGGCGATGACGACGCCCTCACGCGTCTGCTGCTTGTCCTCGGTCGTGAGGTTCACCACCGAATAGCCCTCGTCGCCGAGCCCGGGGACCGCGCCGCCCCCGCTCTTCTCGCCGGTCCGCTCCTTGTACGACGTCTGTGCCGCGTCGTCCGACTCCGTGATCTCGAAGGAGACGTCGAGCCACCGGTAGTCGTAACCCTTGAGCGCGTTCCAGGAGCAGGTCCGGCGCAGATCGGTGTCCGTGGAGGGGATCTCCTTGCCCGCCGTCTTGGCGCCCGGCACGAGTGCGGTGACCGTCTTCGCGGCGATGCTGGTGCACGGGGCGGGCGCGGCGGCGTACGTCTTGGACACGGCCGTGGAGGAGGGGCCGGACGCCTTCTCGGACTGGGTCTTCTGCGTTTCCTTCGCCGCGGTGTCCTGCTTTTCGGTGAGCGGGCCGGACGACATCGCCCAGCCCGCGCAGGCGAGCACGACCACGGGGGTCAGACGCGCGGTGAGGGCGAGCGGCAGTGGGAGTGAGCGCACGGCGCACTTTCGTGGGGGACGGTGCGGACGGAGTCCGCAGTGCGGACAGTGGACGCCAGTGTCACACGACTCCCTGTGGGGCGGAAGTGTGAACTCGCTCCGTGGCTGCGCGGTGACGAAGGGGCCCGGCCCAACCGGGACATCACGGCCCTTCATGCGACATCTTCACGAGACGCCTCCGGGCGGCACCTTCACGCAACAGCCGTAGAGGACACCCGTATGCCACACCTTCTTGCGGCGCCCGTATGCAACACCTTCTTGCGGCGCCCCAGTAGGGCCCCCTCGTACGGCTTCCGCACGCGGCCGCTTCCTGGGGCATGGGACGGGGCGGGTGCCCGGCGGGTGGGTACGTACGATCCCGGGAACGGCCGCAGCGCAGTGAGGAGCCCCCGTGTTCACCACCCGCCCCACCCTCCAGGGCACCTTCGGCATGGTGTCGTCCACGCACTGGCTGGCCTCGCAGTCGGCCATGGCCGTCCTCGAGAGCGGCGGCAACGCCTACGACGCCGCCGTGGCCGGGGCCTTCGTGCTGCACGTCGTCGAACCGCATCTCAACGGCCCCGCAGGCGAGGTGCCCATCCTCCTCGCCCCGGCCGGCGGCGAGGTGCGCGTGCTGTGCGGGCAGGGAGTTGCGCCGGCGGGCGCGACCGTCGCCCACTACCGGGCACTCGGCCTGGACCTCGTACCCGGCACCGGACCGCTGGCCGCGGCCGTGCCCGGCGCGTTCGACGCCTGGATGCTCCTCCTGCGCGACCATGGCACCAAGTCCCTCGACGAGGTGCTGCGGTACGCCATCGGGTACGCCGAACACGGGCACGCGCCCGTGGAGAACGTCGGCGCGACCGTCGAGACCGTACGGGAGCTCTTCGAGACGGAGTGGACCTCGTCGGCGGAGGTGTACCTGCCGGGCGGGAAGCCGCCGCGCCCTGGCGCACTGCTGCGCAACCCCGCCCTCGCCGGCACCTGGAGGCGCCTGCTCGCCGAGACCGCGGGGGCGGGCGGCCGGGAGGCGCGGATCGAGGCCGTGCGAGAGGTGTGGCGGTCCGGGTTCGTCGCCGAGGCCCTCGTCCGGCAGGCGGCCCGGCCCACCCTGGACACCAGCGGGGAGCGCCACACCGGCACGCTCACGGCCGCCGATCTCGCCGCCTGGTCCGCCTCCTACGAGGCGCCGGCGACGTACGACTGGAACGGCTGGACGGTGTGCAAGGCCGGCCCCTGGAGCCAGGGCCCGGCCCTCCTCCAGCAGCTCGCCCTGCTCCCGCCCGAACTGCCCGCGTACGGCTCCGCCGACTACGTCCATCTCCTGATCGAGGGCTGCAAGCTCGCCATGGCTGACCGCGAGGCCTGGTACGGCGACGCGGCCGAGGTCCCGCTGGACGAGCTGCTCGCCGCCGGCTACAGCGCGGAGCGGCGGCGGCTGATCGGCGACAAGGCGTCGTACGAGCTGCGGCCCGGCAGCCCCGGCGGCCGTACCCCGCGGCTGAGCACGCACGCGTACGTGATCGCCGACGACGACCCCTCCTTCGACCCCATGGGCGCAGGCGAGCCGACGGTCGCCAAGCACACCACGTCCCCCGTGCCGGGCGAACCGGAGGTGGGCGCGCAGGGGGCCACCCGGGGCGACACCTGCCACCTCGACGTCGTCGACCGCTGGGGCAACATGGTCGCCGCCACGCCCAGCGGCGGCTGGCTGCAGTCCAACCCGGTGGTGCCCGAGCTGGGCTTCCCGCTCGGCACCCGGCTCCAGATGACCTGGCTGGAGGAGGGCCTGCCGAACTCGCTGACGCCCGGCCGCCGCCCCCGCACCACCCTCACCCCCTCGATCGCCCTGCGCGACGGGGTGCCGGTGCTGGCGTTCGGCACCCCCGGCGGCGACCAGCAGGACCAGTGGCAGCTGCACTTCCTGCTGGCCGTGGCGCTGCGCGCGCGGGTGCGCGGCGGTCTCGACCTCCAAGGCGCGATCGACGCCCCGAACTGGCACAACGACGCCTTCCCCGGCTCCTTCTACCCGCGCGGCATGCGGCCGGGCAGCGTCACCGTGGAGTCCCGGATGCCGGCCGGGGTGGTGGAGGAGCTGCGGCGACGCGGCCATGACGTGACGATCGGCGACCCCTGGTCCGAGGGCCGGCTGTGCGCGGTCGCCCGCGACCCGGAGACCGGGATCCTGCTCGCGGCCGCGAACCCGCGCGGGATGCAGGGGTACGCGGTGGGCCGCTGACACCGGACGCGGCTCGGGTCGACGGCGCGCGTGCGCGGTGGGTCGCTGACCTGCGCTTGCGGGTAGGTCGCTGACGTGCGCGTGCGGGGTGGGCCGCTCACGCCGGAGAGCGGAGGGACGCGTTCCTGTTCTTCATCCCGATTCCACCCGGGATGCACCGGGCAGGTGGGGACTGTCAGTGGGGCGTGCTCTCATGGAGGCATGATCGAAGACACGGAAACCATCGACGAGTTTCTCGCCCGCCACTCGGCCGACGTGGAGGAAGCGGTCCGCGAGGCCGCCGCGGCCGAGATCATGCCCCGCTTCCGGCAGCTCGGCGCGCACGAGGTCGACCAGAAGAGCGGACCGCACGATCTGGTGACGGACGCCGACCGGAACGCGGAGCTCTACCTCACCCGGGCCCTCGGCGCCCTGCTGCCCGGCTCGGTCGTCGTCGGCGAGGAGGCCGTGCACGCCAACCCGGCCACGTACGAGGCGATACAGGGAGACGCGCCGGTCTGGATCGTCGACCCCGTCGACGGGACACGGCAGTTCGTGCACGGCGACGACGGCTTCTGCACCCTGGTCGCGCTCGTCCGGCACGGCGTCCTGCTCGCCTCCTGGACCTACGCCCCGGCCCGCGATCAGCTGGCCACGGCCGTCCGCGGCGGCGGCGCGTTCCTGGACGGCGAGCGACTGTTCGCCGGCCCGCCCGAGCCCGGCCGCGACCTGGTGGTGGCCACCTCCCACCCCGACTACACGACCGACGAGCAGAAGAGTGCCCTGCTGGGGGTCTGGACGGACGGGGTCGCACCGCGCGCGTGCGGATCGGCCGGACTCGAGTATCTCGCCATAGCCCGGGGTGAGTTGGACGCCACGGCGTTCTCCTGGGAGGCGGCCTGGGACCACGCGGCCGGCCTGCTGCTGGTGGAGGAGGCGGGCGGTGCCCATCTCACCCTGGACGGCGGACCGTTCCGGGTCACGGGCGGCAACTCCCTGCCCTTCACGGCGGCCCGGGACGCGGCGACGGCCCGTCGCGTGGCGGGACTGCTGTCGGGCGTCGGACCTCGGCCGAGGTGAGGCGGACCGGGGAGGTGCCCGTTCCGGGAACGCGACGGGACCGCAGCCACTCCGGCCGGGCGCGAGCGAGGCACAGCCGCGTCGAGAGACCCTGGGCCGCGTCCGGCCGCCGACACACAGGCCGCTCCGGCGGACGCCCTGCGGGGACGGTTCGACCGAGGCATTCGGGGATGTTTCGAGGGCCCCGCGCCGCAGGTGTTGTCGTACCCCCGGCATATCCTGCTTGTGGGGGCCACCGGTCTACGGAGGTCACCGGCTGACGAAGGGGTCGAAGTGCCGTCGATGCTCGATGCGGTCGTGGTGGGAGCGGGGCCCAACGGGCTGACCGCGGCGGTGGAGCTGGCCAGGCGTGGCTTCTCCGTGGCGCTCTTCGAGGCGCGGGACACCGTGGGCGGGGGAGCGCGCACCGAGGAGCTCACCCTGCCGGGCTTCCACCACGACCCGTGCTCCGCCGCACACCCCCTCGGCATCAACTCACCCGCGTTCCGCGCACTGCCCCTGGAGCGCTACGGCCTGGAGTGGCTGCACGCCGAGCTGCCCATGGCCCACCCCTTCCTCGACGGCAGCGCCGCCGTGCTGTCGAGGTCGGTCGCCGAGACGGCCGCCTCCTTCGGGCCGCGCGACGCGGGCACGTACCGTCGGCTGGTCGAGCCCTTCCTGCCCAAGTGGGACACCCTGGCCCGCGACTTCATGTCACTGCCGCTGACCGCGCTCCCGCGTGACCCGGTCACCCTGGCCCGCTTCGGCCTGGTCGGACTGCCGCCGTCCAGCTGGCTCACCCGCCGCTTCCACGACGAGCGGGCCAAGACCCTGTTCGCCGGACTCGTCGGGCATGTCATGGCCCCACTGAGCGGCTTCGCCACCGGCGCCATCGGCCTGGTCTTCGCCCTCGCCGCGCACGCCCGCGGCTGGCCGGTGGCCCGGGGCGGCTCCCAGTCCATCTCGGACGCCCTCGCCGCCTACCTCAAGGACCTCGGCGGCAGCATCCACACCGACTACGAGGTCAAGCGCCTCGACGACCTGCCGCCGGCCCGCGCCTACGTCTTCGACACCTCGCCCACCGCGCTCGGCCGCATCGCCGGCTTCGGCAACTACTACGAGGGCTACCGGTACGGACCCGGCGTCTTCAAGATCGACTACGCGCTCGACGGGCCGGTCCCGTGGACCGCGAAGGAGGCCCGCGCCGCCGGCACCGTGCAGATCGGCGCGGACAGCGCGGAGATCGGCGCCGCCCTCAGAGCGGTCTCCCGGGAGGACCGGGCACCCGACCGGCCCTTCATGATCACGGTGCAGCCCGGTGTCGTCGACCCGAGCCGCGCCCCGGCCGGCCGGCATGTCTTCTGGGCGTACGGCCATGTGCCCAGCGGCTGGACCGGCGACCTCACCGACGCCATGGAACGCCAACTGGAGCGCTTCGCACCCGGGTTCCGCGATCGCGTCCTCGCCCGGGTGACCGCGGGCCCGGCCGAACTCGCCGCCCGGAACGCCAACTACGTGGGCGGGGACATCGCCTCCGGAGCGGTCTCCGGGCTCCAGATCCTGCTGCGGCCCAAGCTGACGCCCTTCCCGTACGCCACTCCGCACCCGGCCGTCTTCCTCTGCTCCTCGGCCACCCCGCCCGGCCCCGGCGTGCACGGCATGTCGGGCCACAACGCGGCGAAGGCCGTATGGCGGAGGCTGCGGCAACAAAGGTGACCGGCCGTCCGCTGTCTTTGGGTATACACGCGGACATGACCACGATCACGCTCGTCCAGGGCGACATCACCCGGCAGTCCGTGGATGCCGTCGTCAACGCGGCCAACTCCTCGCTGCTCGGCGGCGGTGGCGTCGACGGAGCCATTCACCGCCGGGGCGGCCCAGCGATCCTCGCCGACTGCCGACGGCTGCGCGCCTCGCAGTACGGCAAGGGCCTGCCCACCGGCCGGGCGGTGGCCACGACCGCGGGGGAACTGGACGCCCGCTGGGTGATCCACACCGTGGGCCCCGTGTACCAGGGCTCCGGCAGCGACCCCGCCCTGCTGGCCTCCTGCTACCGCGCGTCCCTGGAGGTCGCGGACGAGCTGGGCGCGCGTACCGTCGCGTTCCCGGCCGTCTCCACCGGGGCGTACGGCTGGCCGATGGCGGATGCCGCCCGTATCGCGGTCGAGGCGGTGCGCGCGGCGGAGACGGCGGTCGAGGAGGTGCGGTTCGTGCTGTTCGACGAGCAGGCGTACCGGGTGTTCGCTGAACTGCTCCGCTGACCGGAGGGACGGAGTGCCGGAAGGTCGGAGGGCTGGAAGGTCGGCTACCGGCTACCGGCTACCGGCTACCGGCTACCGGCTACCGGCTACCGGGCGACGGGCGGGACCGCGGGGACGCACCGACGGGCGGCGCGGTGGGCGCCTCGACGAACGGCAGGTCCGCGGGGGGCAGGGTGACC
>NZ_JBHVYO010000027.1:111964-120790 GCF_042880655.1 Streptomyces sp. NPDC058295 | reverse complement strand
CCACTGGCGCCGGGACGGGGTCTTCGCGCGTCCGGGAGTGACTACCGGGTCACCGGCAAGACTCGATCACCTTGCCTCGCAACATCATCGAGGCCCCAAGGCCCGCGGCGGCCCTCCGAGTTGTTCGCCTACGTGGCCGCTTCATAGTCCGGAAAAGCGCAAGCGGTCTTACCGAACTCCTTGCCCGAGCACTCCGCGCGCGCGGCCGCCAGGTTGAAGTCGAGCACCTCCATGTCCACTTGCCGCGCGTGCTGAAGACGCCTACCGCGGGCCCGCCCGCACCACCTCCGAGCAGAAGCCCACCCGATGAAAGACCTCGACCCGTGACCGCCACGCACAGCCGCATGACACTCGGGGCGGCCGTCGACGCCTGCTCTCACCCTCGCTAACCGGAAGGCTGCCCATGACTGCTGACACCATCCCGCCGCGCCCGCCGATTGTCGTCCTGTGCGGGTCGACCCGGTTCTGGGACGCTTTCACCGAAGCCGCCTTGTACGAGACCGTGGCCGGCCGGATCGTCCTCTCCCCCGCCTGCGACCTCAAGACCCCGCATCCGCTGTGGGCCGACCCTGCCCGCGCCGACCGGCTCAAGCGCGTACTCGACGATCTTCACCTGCGAAAGATCGACCTCGCCGACGACGTCCTGATCGTCAACCCCGGCGGCTACATCGGCGACAGCACCCGCCGCGAGATCGCCTACGCCCGCAGTCTCGGCAAGCCGATCCGCTACACCCACCCGACCCCCGACCACACCTGACCACCCCGCACAGCAAAGGGCCCCTCCGCTCCCTGCGGAGGGGCCCTTTGTGTTTTGGGGCACGCGGGTCAGGCTGAGGTGTCTGCCTGACCCACCCGGTCGTCCAGCAGCGCCGCGTACTCGGGAAGCCTTTGCGGGTCCAGCGTCGTCCTGCCGGGCAGCCCACCCGCCTGGTCTCACTCATTTGGAGTAGGTGAAGCTCATTGCAAGCCTGAAAAAGGCTTGTGCGGCCCCTTGGCGGCTTCTCAGGGGCTTCCAGGTCCGATCACCCCAGCCCTCTCGAGATAGCGCCCTACAGGCGCCTTTCTGTGTGTCGCTTTTGGCCTATTCATCTCTTAGATACCTTTCGAGGTTCAAGGGGGCTCCGTCACGCCGTGTCCGCGCACGCGCGCCCAACTGCCCGGCTGAGGCTTGGAGTCAGAACCTCGCTTCGACGGCCTGGCACTCTGGCCGAGCTCACGCAGACATTCGTGACGCGAGCCTGCCCGCGCACTCAGGTATCGCCGCCAGGAGAGCCGCGGCTCTGGCGAGTCCACAGCAGCGGGTGCCTGCCCCCATTGCGGTCCTGAACGTTCGCCGCGACGACATGGACGGCCAAGAGCAGACCGAGGGTGTCGGTGACGATAGACCGCTGTAGCCCTTGACCTTCTTGCCCGCCTCAAAGCCTCTCGTAGCGGCCGGCCCGGTATCGGCGGTTCGGACTGACTGCGAGTTGATCAACCCCGCACTCGGCCCAGCGTTGCGGCCATCGGCCTCGCGGACCTGGTCGCGCATGGTGTGATGGATCCGCTCGACCGTGCGGTCGTCGTGCTCCCAGGTGAAGTGCCAGTACACGGTGGGCCAGGGCGCGAAGTCGTTGGGCGACTGACGCCAAGAGCATCCAGTTCGCATGACATACAAGATCGCTTCAACGATCCGGCGTCGCGGATGCTTCTCCCGTCGGCCGCCCTTCGGCCCCACCGTGGCTGGCGGGAGCAACGGCTCCACGGCCTTGGTCGTGGTCACGTGCACCTTGGTCAGAGCACATGATCAGACGAAGGGCGTCTCCACGTCCGGCGAATACCCGGGTGGGCGGCCGCGAGGGTCTCTCCCGGCAGTGCGGTGTGCTGGGACCTGGCCGCCTCGACAGTTGTTTCGGCGAGCGCGGCGGCGTTCTTCACCTTGCGGTTCTTCAGCCAGGTGTCGATGCGCCTGGCCCCGATGCGGCGGATCGCGGCCGGCATCTGGTAGCCGGTCAGCAGCATGACCGGACCCTTCTTGCCCAGGTTCAGAGACCGCTCCAACGCAGGGAAGAATTCCGGCAGTTGGGCCCGCAGGCGGTTGCTCTGACGGGTGCGGTCGTTGACCAGGTCGAGGCGGCGGGCAGTCAGGGTGCGCAGGTCGTCGGCTATCTCATCGCCGGGCCGCAGGAGACCGAGGTCCCGGCGCATGCATGCCTGATCGGCGATGACGAACGCGTCCTTCTCGCCCGTCTTGCCCTGGCCGCGGTAGGCGGCCGACGCCTGGTGCACGGCCAGGCCGGTGATGTAGACCATCGGCTGGGCGTGGCTGAGCAGGAGGCCGATGAGCAGGGCGGCGCCGCTGTGGTTGATGTCCACTGCCCACAGGGCGTCCTCGCAGAGCGCGAGTACGTCCTGAGATGAGCTCCAGCAGGGCCGGTTCGTCGTTGAAGACTCGGCGTGAGAGGAGGCGTTCGCCGCGTTCGTCGACCACCAAGCAGTGATGGTGTTCCTTGCCGATGTCCACTCCGGCCTAGATCTGGGGCACGGTCACCTCCGCCAGCTCGTCGTCACACATCGATCCCGCAGACGACCTCGCCGACGTTGTCCTACACAGCGATCAAGTCGCATATCCCAATTAGCGGTCGAGTCGTCGCGGGGCTCCGGGTGGCCAAGTCATTTGAGCCATCCAACGGCGACAAGCTCACAGCCATACCCGGAACCCCTGGGCCGCCGATCTTACGAATGACCGCCTCAGACCCGCGCTTGGAAGACACCTCAGGCGCCTAACTCGTCAAGTGGCAGCGGGCCGCTGTCTGGTCAAGTCGAACAAGCCAGTGGTCAGACGCTGGCGAGGGCGGACAGGAGCGTGTCGGTGCGGAGCTGAAGATCGGGTGCCTCGGCTCCTGCGACCCTGACGGACACCTCCCCTGCGCCGACTGCGTGGGCGAGGGCGACCTCCACGGTGGCGAGTGTGCCGACCAGGGGATACGAGTACCAGCCGTCGGATGCCTCGTCGTCGGTGTCCTGAAAGCCGACTTCGTTGGTTTCCCAGTCGGTTTCGTCGAAGGTGTATCCGGCGTAGCTGGAGAGCAGTTCAAGGAAGGCGCGCAGGTTGCGGCCCCAGATCCATCCGGCGATCGGCTCGGTCACGTGTTCCCCGTCCCTGTGAGAGGGACAGCATGGCAGACGTGGTCTGCCGTCAGGCTGCGGCGGCGAGCTCAGCCGGGAAAGCGGTCTGTTCGTCGAACAGCTTGCGGTGCTGGAGGCAGTGGTAGAGCTGGCCGAGCATGCGGTTGAAGAGGTTCCTCTGGGCGGCTGCGTGCCAGTCTCCGTGGTCGTCGCGGCGCCTGCCGGCGGCGCTGGACGCCGATCTTTCGGTAGGCATCGTGTGCCCGACGTCAAACGTCTGTCCAGCGACGGCGGACGCCAACACCCGCCTCTGCTTGATGTGCTGCGAGCACGCCGGATGCCGCACGATCTACATTTGGGCACCAGGCCGGGTAAGTACAAGGCGTCCATCCGATGCCACGCAACCCACCACGGCACGAGTTGGCTGCGGCGAAGATGCCGGACGCCGCCGCTCTTCCAAGAGGCATCGGCTTACCAGGTAGGACACAGGCGTTCGTCCGGCATCCACGCGACAGTCAGCTCGCTTCGTGGCGATGGCCAGGAAGACACCGAAACGCACCGGGCTCACAGGAGGCCTCAACGGGCACGGTCTGTGAGGAGGTATCCGCTTGGCACCCGCCCGACCATCACCATGAGTACCAGGCCCACGCATCGATCTACGGAGAGGCTTTCTGCAGCCCGGGAATCGAAAGATGTCGCAACCCTGTACTCGAACAGACTGAAGGAGTCGATCTCCTCCAGCACTGCCCTTAACAAGGGATTAGGTAGGAGAAGCTGAGTGATTACGCCGTAATCACTTGCGGGCTGGTCTCCTTGGAGGGCCCGCGCAATCAGGACCCAGCTCTTGAGCGGACTGCTGCCAGAGGAGGAGCTGGATACCGCGGCCACCTCTTCGTCTGTCCACTCGACCGTAACCGCCTCGTCGGGCAGTAAGTGGGCATCGGGAGAAGCCAGCAGGGGCCCGAGATGGGCGCCCGGCCTTTCAACAGGGGAACTGGGTAGCAGCTCTTCATGGCCCCCCCGAACCCGCCTCACATTGGCCGCGACCACCCTTGATGCACCGGACGCTCACCAGCTGGCGCAGTTCTACCAAAGCCTGCTGGGGTGGCAGATAGAGAAGGAGGAACCGGGCTGGGTGGAGCTCGCACCGCCCGGCGGCGGTGCTGGGCTGTCGTTCCAGACAGAGCCGCTCTTCTCCCGGCCGCGGTGGCCTGCAACCCGTTTTGAGCAGCAGATGATGGTGCACCTGGACATCGAGGTGAGCGATCTGCCATCAGCTGTCGAGTATGCCCTCGCTCTGGGGGCAACCTTGGCAGACTTCCAGCCTCAGGCTGGTGTGCGGGTCCTATGTGACCCCGCGGGTCACCCGATCTGTCTTTTTGCGCGCTCCCCCTGAGCGCCTGAGCGGTGCGCTGCGCTGTTTCTGCGGAGCGGTAACGCGGGAGCACGGCCTCGACCTCTCCGAAATCTGGCTCCTCCTACCGGACACGTGCCCCCGGCCGCACAGGTGGCATGCTCAGTCTGATTACGCCGTAATCACTCAAGCGAGTTGGGCCCTGTCTCCTTGGCCGTCTACAGGCTGGGGCGTTTGCGGGTGGTCCATGGTGGTGCCGTCAGGGTTTCGCCCGAAGGCGGCCCGTAGAACGGCGGAGAGGTCTTCCTCGGGGACCGTGGTGCGCACGTCCGCCAGAACCTGGGGAAAGTCGTCATCGTTGATGACGCCCATGTGCTCCTGTCGGAGTTGGTAGATGATCTCGACGAGCTCCGGTCTCAGCTCCATCCAGGCACGAGAGGTACGGATCTCTTCATCGACCTGGTGCATGAACCAGCGCATGACCTCGTACGGGACGTCAGCGTGACCTGCGTGCGGATTGAAGCACACTGTCGGTTCCCGTGCCGGATCCTCGTCGGGGACGGTTGCGGTCACGAGAGTTCTTTGCCCGGCTACGAGATCCAGTTCCAGATACCAGGCGTCATCGGGCACTGAGTACATCGCGGTGATCGCGTAGTCGCCGTCGGGGTGTCGAAAGACCATTGCCGCATGCTGCCACGCTGCACTGAGGCGGTGCCTCTCCAAATTCTGCGGCCCGACGCCCCTGCGTCCGGGACCAGATGAGGATGGCAGCGAAGTGGAGCCTGCGGCCGTCATTCTCGCCGAGCGACAGGCTGTGGTCCAGGCCGCGGCAGAACGCCGTGCGGAAGAGGAAGCTTCCCGCCGGCATGCCTTGATGGCTCCGGCCGCCCACCGGCTCCTTGAGTACCGGGCCGTTCTGTATGACGACGATGACGTGACGTTCTGACTGGACAAGACCGAGGCGGTACTCCCCCACTGCGAGACGCCCACCCAGTTCGCCAGCCTCGGTCTCTACGTGGAGGCCGTGGTGCGTGAGCTGAAGAAGTCAGACGGCGCAGCGCAGACGGCTGAGATGGGTGAGGGTGCGCTTGCGGCGGTGGCAGTTGCCTCCGCACTGGTAGCCGACGGCTGACGTCTCACCGTCTTGAGGCTGCTGGAGTGATTACGCCGTAATCACTCCAGCCGTAGGGCAGCCGGTCTACCGTTCCACTCCCCCGGTCTGCGGCTACCGGCAGGAGAGCGCGCGGGTGAGGCCCATGGTGGTGGGGGTGTCGGGGATCCATCCTGTTGCGATGGGTGAGGAGGCGAGCCACTGCAGCCAGCCTGTGGGGTGGAAGGAGTTCTGCAGCAGAGACCGGGTTCTCCGGCCCACAGAGGGGAGACGGAGAACAGCGTCGACTCGGGCATCGCGCAGTTGAAGGTCGGGGAAGCGGGAGTCACAGAGGTCGACGATCTTCAGGGAAGCTGCCGAGACCCTCGGGGCGCGCTGTAGGGGAGCGGTCCTGCAGGAAGGGGCTGCAGGGCACCTCGCATGCAGACAGGTCCAGCATCGTGGTCACCGTGGCGCCGCGCAGACGAAGCGATGGGACGAAACAGCGTCTGGGCTCCCGCTCGCCCAGCAGAAGCCGGGACGTGACGCTGGTCCGCACCAGCTTCCGAGGGGGCCCCATGACTTTAGTCAAGGGAAACCGAGGTGCGATGGGTCGGTGAGCCGGGCCAGCATGGCGGGGTGGCTGATCTGCTGTGGGATGACGTGGAGTGCTTCTTCGACCTGGACTCGATGGGGTCGCTGCCGGACGTGCGTGTCCCGGATGCCTCGGTGGAGGACTGGCAGGCGGTCCTCGATCTGGTCGCCGAGAAGGGATGGAAGTGCCAGTACTCCGAAGGAGAGTTAATACTTCCGGTGCCCCGGGCGGAGACTGTGCTGTCCCGTCCCGCGGATGCCGAGCGTCCGGATCTGCGGGTCTGGCCGACTACCGATGTGTTGGCGATCTTCCGTTTCCATACTGCCGATGAAGTCGACTTCGACGTCGACCTGCGGGAGTTGCAGGGCCAAGAGCGGCTGGATGTGTTGTGCGGGTTCCTCCGGGAGATCGGGCGGCGGCTGGGCAAGCTGGTGCTGATGGATCCGGAGGGCGACTCTGGTCATCCGGTGATCGGCTTCGACGTCCGGGCCGATCGAGTTGTTCTCCTCGCAGACCCGCAGGTCAGGTGACTCCGGCTGACAGTTGCGGTTCGTAGAAGGTCCCGTCACGAAGCATCGCGAAGAGGACGCCTGCCCGTCGTCTGCGAGGCAGAGCAGGGCCTGGGCGCGGTGCTTGCCCTGGGCGATCTTCTTCTCGTAGTAGGCCCGGGACACGGGGTCGCCCAAGGAGGCGAACGCGGAGAGGAAGAAGGCTCGTTTGAGCTGCTTGATTCCGTTGTGCCAAGACCTGGCAGCGTTACCGATGACCGGAGGGTGCTGCTGGCCGCGAGCGCAGTTGCTGTCCTGGCGCTGCGGGAGAAGAGGATCAGGAGCGGGCAGGGGCCGGCCCGTTGCTGTGTTGAGGAGCCCGCGGTGAGAGAGCGAAGAGCTGCCGGGTGATTACGCCGTAATCACCTGCGGGCCGGGGAGTGGTGACGGGGGAGTGATTACGCCGTAATCACCCCGAGGGCAGCAGTGCGTCAAGTTGACGCACGTGGACGCGGTGTGTGATCTGCTTGTGTCCACAGCCGGAACATAGTTCTAGCCATGCCGCCTGGCACCGGAAATCCCATGGCTCTCGGCTGTCGAATCAGCCAAGGTGCAGGAGTGAGCGCTGAAGAGAGTCCCGTAGAACACGAGAACCGGTGGATCCTGAACCTTCGCGGCATGAGCGTTACCAAGATCAGCGTGGACTTCCGGCTCGTGCTGGCCCTCGACTCGGACTGGGAAGTTGCACTGGAAGCATCCGTCAACCTCTCGCACGGGACCGCCCACGCCAACCCGTCCGTGATCCTGAAACCGGAATCGCAGGACGTTGCAGCGGCCCTGACTCTGTTCGGAGCGAAGGTCCTGTCGGCGGTCGCGTTCAAGTCCGGCACCCTGCGTCTCGCTTTCGACACCGGCCACCACCTGACCTGTTCATCCGATATGCACTTCGAGGCGTGGCAGGTCACGGGCCCAACAGGATGGCGCTTCACATCGCTGCCTGGAGGCGACCTCGCCGTCTGGTCCAGCGAGGCCTAGCC
This sequence comes from Streptomyces sp. NPDC058295, assembly GCF_042880655.1. NCBI lineage: Bacteria > Bacillati > Actinomycetota > Actinomycetes > Kitasatosporales > Streptomycetaceae > Streptomyces > Streptomyces sp. NPDC058295. The sequence goes on along the minus strand of NZ_JBHVYO010000027.1, from coordinate 113,118 downwards.
GCAGCACGCGATGCGGCAGGCACAAGACTGGCTGTCTCTCTCAACGAACCGAGTCCACGCGTCTCACCCAATCCAGTTCACCCAGGTCAGCAGCACGCGATCGACCCCCTTCGATGAGACAGCACCGAGAGGATCAGCGGCGAGCCAGGGGTGCGAGTGACCCGTCTCAGTCGATCTGGCCCCTCGGGGGCTACTCGTAGATGCGCGCGACCGAGAGTTGAAGGGCGATGGATCTCCACGTGACCGGGTCGAGTTGTGCATGGAGTGGTGAGTTGGCGCCTACCCAGGCGGCCCAGGAGTCGAGCCAGTCGTTAAGGGTGCTGTGCGCCCAACTGCCTCCGTCGCCAGCCCATTCACCGCGGTCGGTTCTCGCCTGACGTTCGCGTTGGTCTCGGGCGAAGTCAGTGGCGAGCGATGCGGCATACCAGCGCAGATCCCGCACGGTGTCGACCTCTTCGGGCTTGGTGCCGGAGTCGGCGAGCGCGCAGTTGAAGCCGGGCGGGGTCGTGCGGACCGTGTCGAGTTGGTAGGCCAATCCGCGCCAGCCAGGCTGGCCGGGGGCTTCCTCGTGCAACAGGTCGGTGCCGTCGAGGCGGCTGCCCAGCAGGCGAACCCAGCCCCACAGGAAGCCGTTGATGCTCCGGTGGGTCCAGTGCTGGGCCGTGGATGCCTCGGAGTCCTGGCCGCTGCAGGCACGTTCGCAGTCGAAGGCCAGGAAGCGGAGGTAGGTGGCGAAGTCCGCTCGGGAGTCCACCTGCTGCCAGGACTCGATGTTTCGGGATGTGGGCACGTCGAGAGGCTACGAGTCCCGCTGGCCTGCGTCGACCTCATTGTTCGGGCTCTGAGGTCGGCTCCGTCGACGTCGGCAGGCAGAGCTGGACCAGTTCAACTGAGACGGCACCCGCGTCCATCCTTCCGAGGCCAGATCGCCTGAGATTTCCTGCAACCCGGCGTCTCAAGTGATCTGGTCGCCGCAGGTCACAGCCGGGGTCACGGACCAGATCCTTTGAGACGGGACAGTGCGAGGCCCGCTGGCCTGGTTGAGGAGCCTGCGGCGTGGTGGCGAGGAGCCGCCAGGTGATTACGCCGTAATCGCCTGCGGGCGGGGGAGTGGTGACAGGGGAGTGATTACGCCGTAATCACCTGCGGCGTAG
>NZ_JBHVYO010000027.1:0-111865 GCF_042880655.1 Streptomyces sp. NPDC058295 | reverse complement strand
GTTCCTGCCGTGGCCCTGGGTGCTGCGGCACGAGGGGGCCAGCGGCGAGCCAGGGGTGCGTGGTCCGCTGGCCTGGTTGAGGAGCCTGCGGCGTGGTGGCGAGGAGCCGCCGGGTGATTACGCCGTAATCGCCTGCGGGCGGGGGAGTGGTGACAGGGGAGTGATTACGCCGTAATCACCTGCGGCGTAGTTCCTGCCGTGGCCCTGGGTGCTGCGGCACGAGGGGGCCAGCGGCGAGCCAGGGGTGCGTGGTCCGCTGGCCTGGTTGAGGAGCCTGCGGCGTGAGGGCGAGGAGCCGCCGGGTGATTACGCCGTAATCACCTGCGGGTACAGCCGTCCATGCATCAACTTGGTCTAGGTAACGTGTCGCTGAGGCAGATGATCTACGACGTTAGTATGGTGTCACCATGAGCACCCCAGCCACCTCCAGCGACCGCGAGAAGGTCGTCTCCAAACTGCCGGGACAGCTTCGGCAGAAGCTCAAAATCAGAGCCGCGCAGCTCGGCGTCGAGATCCAGAGCGCCGTCGAACAGGGCATCAAAGACTGGTGCACTCTGGCCTCGACGCCCACGACCGTCGACACCGCAGGCGCGGACTCCTTCTCCACCTGGATTCCGGCCGCCCAATGGAAAGAGTTCCGCGAAAGCGCCGGGGACCGGGGCGTCTCCCTCATCCAGGGGCTGGCTCAGGCCGTCCAGCTCTGGCTCGACACCAACCCCGCCCCGGGTGTCCGGCGTCCCGCCATCACCCGCCGCATCGTGGTCTGTAACCAGAAGGGCGGCGTCGGCAAGACCGCCATCACGGCGGGACTGGGTGAGGCGCTCGCCGAGGACGCCGACTCCCTGCATCCCGTGCGGGTAGCCAAGGCCCTCACCAAGGCCCTTCGCGCCAGCGAGACCGAAGCCGGCGAGGCCACTTTGGAAGACGGCGCCCTCGACATCGAGAACCTGCCCGGGCCCGGACAACGCGTCCTGCTCGTCGACTTCGACCCGCAGTGCCACCTCACCAACCAGCTTGGCGCCAGCCCGCTGCCGCTCAACGGCGACAGCCTCACCAATCACATGGCCGGCGACCCCAAGGGTGATCTGCGCGACCTGATCGTCGCCGTCGACGACGAAAGCTTCGACGGGCGTCTTCACCTGCTGCCCGCGTGCAACGACGCCTTTCTCCTCGACGTGCGCCTGTCCGCCGTCCGCGCCCGTGAAGCCGCTCTCGAGCGGGCCCTCGCTCCGCTGGAGAGTGATTACGACGTAATCATCGTCGACTGCCCGCCAAGCCTCGGCCTGAGCATGGATGCCGCCGCCTACTACGGCCGCCGCCGCGACGCCGAGAATCCCGGACAGTCCGGAGCCCTCATCGTCGTCCAGGCCGAGGACAGTTCCGCCGATGCCTACGAGCTCCTGACCACCCAGATCGAAGACCTGCGCAACGACCTCCAGATCGACATCGACTACCTCGGCATCGTCGTCAACCTCTACGACTCCCGGCGCGGCTACATCGCGACGTCTTCTCTCCAAGGGTGGGTCGACATAAAGGATCCGAGGGTGGTCGGGCTCATCGGCGACCTGAAGGAACAGAAAGAAGCAGTCCGCGTGAAGAAGCCCTTGCTGTCTTACGCGCCCAAGTCGCAGCAGGCCGTCGGCATGCGCGCGCTCGCCAGGGAGGTGCTGTGAGCAAGGCCGATCAGCTGGGCAGCGGCAGGTTCGGCGGGTCGGTGCGCAACGTCAGCGCGCGCCGGCAGGCCGTCGCCGCCGCCACAGGGGTCCCGACCGACGGAGTCGCCCCGCCGACGGAACTCCCCGTCCACCGCATCAGCCCGAACCCCGACAACCCCCGCTCCAGCCTCGGTGACCTGACCGACCTCGCCGGCAGCCTCAAGACTCACGGCCAGAAGCAGGCCATCACGGTCATGAACCGGGACGCTTACATCAAGGCCAACCCTGACCGCGCAGCCGACCTTGAGCACGACATCACGCACGTGGTCATCGACGGCAGCAGCCGGCTCGCGGCAGCCCGCGAAGCCGGGCTCACCACCCTCAAGGTCATGGTCAGTGACGAGCAAGGCGGCACCAGTGAGGAGCTCCTGGAGTCCGCCCTCGTTGCCAACATCCACCGCCAAGACCTTGAAGAGCTCGACGAAGCGCGCGCACTGCAACGTCTCCTGGCCATCCACGGCAGCCAGCGCGCTCTCGCCAAGCGCCTGCACCGCTCGCAGGGCTGGGTGTCACAGCGCGTTGCTCTCCTCAACCTCACCCCCGAACTGCAGTCCCGGATCGGGCAGGAGCCCATCGACCTGCTGCGCGCCGTCGGCAACAAGCCCGCCGACCAGCAGGAGGCCGCTCTGGCGGAGCTGAAGGCGGAACGGGCGCGCAAGGAACAACAGCTGCGGGCAGCCGTCTCCCAGCCAGTACGAAAGGAGGCAGTGCACGCGGCAGAGGCAGAGGCAGACGAGCAGGCGGAAGGTGCGCCGGAGGGTGACGACGGCGATGACGGCGTAATCAATGACCGTCCAAGCGACAACTCCCCGGCCACACCGGCCGAAGCGGAGCAGAGGGACGACGAGCCCGAACCCGGACCGGAGCTTGAACAGGGCGTACCGGAACCGCGCAACGCTCAAGCGGACCCGGCCAAGAAGGCGGTGGACAAGGAGGGCAGCCAGCCCCGCTCGCTGCCCTACGACGATCCGTGGTTCATCGCGATGCACCTCAAGCGGAAAATGGAAGAGCCGGCGTTCTTCGAATTGCTGCGCCAACTGGCCCAGGTTGGCCAAGAGCGCGACCCCGCGAAGTTCGCAGAGGCCATGGCGCAGTTCACCGTTGAGCCGGCGAGTTGAGCCGCCGCAGGCGCCTCCCGTGAATCCGCGACGGGAGGCGCCAATGGTGTCGCAGGGCCGCCAGGCACATGAAAGCGTGATGGTTGTTCAGGAGGTCCCATGCGGCAGGGGAGCGGTGCGTGGCTGACGGCGACATACCTCAGCTGACCCGGACGCACCGCGTTCTCATCGGCGTGGTCGTGGCCGGCCCCGTGATCATCGCCGGAATCGGCTTCGCCGGTTCGTACGCGGCCGTCCGGGAACTGACCCTCGAGAAGGGCCCTGTCGAAGGCCGGGACGCTGCCCGACGAGGCCGCCGCACGAACACCCCGTATGACCCCCTCCTCGCAGACGCCTAAAAAACCGGTGGGACGAGCCGCCCTCGGGTACGGGTACTCAGCCCGCGGAACAGGGCGGCCGAACGTGCGCCGGCACTCGGGTCCGGAGCGGGCCACTCCCTCGGGAACTCGGGGGTGGCCGGGGTGGCTAGTGCCGTGACCGGAATGGTTCATCCATCGCGGCGCCCGGCACGTCTCTAGATGGTCCAGGGCAGGCGGATGGCTTCGATCTCGAGGTCCGCGAGCAGCTTCATCAAGCGGGCGGGGGCCGCAGACTTTGGTCGCCCAGAGGTCGTAATCGGTGCAGCCTGGGTGACGCCCAGTCCCTCTTCGACCACCCGGACATTCTCCACACCCCATCCAACCTATGGGCCGCGGACCGCTGGGTGGCATTCCCTGAGTTCGCGCACTGCGACGCGTCCAAGGCGACCGTGTCATGCACCGTTCCGAAGCCGTGACCGGCTGGTAGGACACGACGCAGACTGGGGCGAGAGGGCCGAACGCTCCCGCCCCAGTCGCACCTCTAAAACCAGGAGAAGACATTGAACGATGGCATCACGTGGCTGGCCGACGCCTGGCGCGGAGACGCCCCCATCCTGTTCGTCACCTTCGCACGCGGCATCAGCCCACACGACCTCGTTGTCCGGCTTGGCGCCCGGCCCGGAGAAGTGCTCGACCCGATCACCTTCGCCGAAGCCGAGCGGCTGACGTTCAACGACCGCGAATCAGCCCGCGTAGCCCGCTTCGGTGAATGCGCCGACTGGTCATACGCGGTGGAGCAGGGCTGGCCCTCCAAGGCCTGGTGGGCTCACCCCGACGTCTCCGCAGGCGGGGTCGAAATCTTGCACCTGACCCCGAAGCCGGACGACCCGCCCAGGGAGTGCTGGTACTACCGCGACGGACAAACGGTCGGTCGCTTCGACATCGGCGACACACCGGACGAGGGCATGGCGTTCCTGCTCCCGGCGTTCGAAGAAGCCGGACTCCTCGATGATGCCGTGAGCGAGGAGTTCGACTCGTTGAGTGCGACACTGACTGCCTTGCAGCACCACTTCGGGCTGTCACTGCCGCGCCAGGAAATCCTGAATGACCGGCTGCCCGCAGCGGTGACAGCGGCCGTGCCGCCAGAAAACCTGGGGGACTAACGAGCAGGCCAAACTGGATGACGCGCACCGGCCGGTGCGGCTACCGGTGCGCACGGGGTGCGGGGGTACACCGCGTGGGCCAACAGCAGGCGCTCGTCGCGCATCGTCTCCAGAGTGCCGGCGGTGTCCGCAAGCCGCGAGCACCAGGGCGCGCGTATGATTACCGGCACCTCAACTACGGGGTCACGGACGGAACTTCCTCTCCGCCGGCGCGAGCCGGACACCGGACCAGAAGAACCAACCGCCACTGAACCCTCCCACCAGGGAGGCCGAGTGCAGGAGCAGCATGCCGAAGACCGCGTACATCTACGTCCCCGCGCCCTCGAAGAAGAACCTCGAGATCGGCCTTGACCGCGGACTGTGGGGATGGAAGAGCCCCACCCTCAACCGCGCATCCGGCCGCGCCGACGTCCAGAGCCTCGAAGTAGGCGACTACCTCGTCCTCGCCCACATCGGCCCGCAGGCGCGCGTACCTGCCGGCGGCTGGGCCAACGCCACTCTCAAGCGCGTCATCGTCACCCAGATCACCCAGCCCTACTTCCAGGACACCGCCCAGGTCTGGCCCGACGACACCTATCCGGAGCGCATCGGCATCGATCTCCTTGCCGACGAAGTCAACGTCACCGGCCAGACCCTCGGTGACCAGGCCGCCGAAGCACTCCGGCTGTCCGCCAACAAGCAGGGCTCGGCGCTCGTCTACCCCGGCACCGCCGCCCTCGCCCAGTTCGTCACCGAGTTGCCAACCGAAGACGAAGACGAGCAGCAGCCGCAGCTTCCCAACGAACCGGAAGCCGTGACGCACGCCGGCGCCGACAGCGCACTCGTTGCAGTACTGGTCCGCCGTGAGCAGAGCAAGCTCCGCAAGAAGATGCTCAACGGCGCTGACACCTTCACCTGCGCCCTGTGCGGGCGCCACCTCCCGGTCCGCTTCATTCGGGCCGCTCATATCAAGCGCCGCAGCCAGGCCTCTCGCGCAGAGCGCCTCCAGTTGGCGAACATCATGCCTGCCTGCCTCCTGGGCTGCGACGAGCTCTTCGAGCACGGCTACATCCACGTCACCGACACCGGCCACGTAGCTGTCAGCGGCAAGGCTGGCGAGCACCCCGCACTCAAGGAAGCAGCCGACCAGCTCGCTGGCAACCCCGTCGGCGGCTACAGCGAACACCGGGCCCCCTACTTCGCCTGGCACCGCAATAACATCGTTCAGTAGGGCCTCTTTGCTTCTAAACAGGGACCTCGATGTACTCCTTGACGAGGCAAGGCCAACGGCATCCCGGCAGTCGATCACGCCTGGGCCCATTCCAGGGTGTTGCCAGCTTGACTCCCTCCTCAGCGAGTCGGAGGGCCGGATTCCATGTACCTGGATATCGACTGCGGCTCACAGTCCCGCGCTCTCGACGGGACGGGGATGGAATCGCACGGACAGGTTCGCGGCGCCCGGACGAGGCGAGCGGGCGGTCGTATTCGCCCTGAGGAGGATCCCGAGGATCACAAGTGGGCGGCCCGCTTCACGTGGCATCCAGCACGCCAGTCGGTGCGGGTTCTTTTGTGCCTGGGAAGTCCTCCGCTTCCCAGGCGCCCTCCCAGGTCGGCTCGCCGGGTACAGCGGATGCAGCCGTGACGTACAAGGGCCAGACCCGGACGGCTTCCGCCACCGCGGACGAAGCCGGCTCGCCAGACGGCGCCGGTGCCGACGCGCGAAACGAGGCTGCCGAGGGCTGCACCGGGGGCGGGGTGCTTCGCCGCCCACCCGTTGAGTAGCCGCTGGTAGGCGTTCAGGCGCGGCGACTTCGGCTCGCTTCGGCCGTTCTCCCAGTTCCTCGCCGACTCGGTCGTCGTCTTCAGCGCGGTGGCCAGGCGGGCCTGGGTGATGCCGACGGCCTCACGCAGTCGGGCACGCTCCGCCGGAGGCAGGGGCAGGTGCGGCTCCTCGTTCAACAGAGCATCCACGGACGCGAACAGCTCTTCCTCAGGTGGCATGCCCGCACCTCGGACTCGAGATCCGACTGAACGTGGGAGCGCCTGGAGCGTCAGCGGTGAGCTCCTGCGTCATGCTGAGAGTGGAAACGGATCACTGTCCTACCGGCCTGTCCAGGGCCACTGCAGACCTCGGGGCACAGAGGGTCCACGGCTGGGTCCTGCCCAGGGCTTGCCCGCCGTGAGAGCTACGAGCCTTCCACTGCCTGCCAGTCGGGCAGGAGATCACCCCATGGGTGTCCCGGCGGCAAGCCGACGCGCGGATCGTCCACCCACGCTCTCCAGGCTTGCGGCAGCCGGACCGGGCAGTGCGACGTCGGCTGCTCCAGCAGGTCCCACGCGTCGCGGTAGCCCTCCCATGTTGGCGCGTACACGCGGGCCTGATCGAAGCCGGTGTTCCTCTTACCGGGCGGGACACCCGGCTCGGTCAGCCAGGCCTGGTGCTCCATCCACGCCGCAGCCCACACATGGTCGCGCGGGACGACGTACGACGCCGGCGCCCGCCCAGGCATCGGGTCCAGAGCGACGAAAACGAACCACTCGCGGTCGCTCAGGGACGGCAGCTGAGTCTTGGTCCCGCAGCGCCAGTTCGGCCGCAACATAGGGCTTGCCGCCTTGACCTGTACCTCGATCATGCGCCGGGTGCCATCAGCGCGGACGGCGAGAATATCGGTGCGCTCCAGCCCGTCGCGAGTGAGCGCGGCACCCCATCCGGCGCTTGCGAGCACCGAGCAGACCCAGTGTTCGCCGGCGCTCTTGGTCATCTTCGTGTCCACGACAGAGAGTATGCGCGACGCGATGGCCACGATGCGGAGCCGAGGCGGGCGACCAGCGCCGTGAGCCGTGCCTCTTGATGAGGTGGCGCGCCCGCCTCGGGCCAATGTGCGCCCTGCTGGTGAGTCGCTGTTCGTGAGGAGGAGATGTCCGAGAGTGACGAACGTTACAGGCGGTGCCTGAGTGACCGCTTCCGGCGTGCTTCCGTGCGCCGGTGTGCGCCTCGGGGAGCAACTCGCTTGCTGTGTAACGGATCTGACGGAGAACAAGTTTCGGGTTCACCGGGGCCGGGGTTCCGTCACGGAGAGGGGGAGCCGGCGGCCGCGGGCGGCGGGATTGTGCATCTGTCGACTTAGCGGCGAACCCGTGTCCGGTGCGCCTGCGGATTGCCGCCCGATATTCGGGTTCGGCAGTGCGATAAAGCGGCTTCGAATATGCCATGAAATGCTAGTGGAGAAGATTTACAGAGTGTGTCCGGAGTGAATCAAGAAGAGGTGGAAGATCCTTTTTTCTGTGCCCGCGTCCGTACGCGTAGTCGACGGGTGGGGTCGGTCGGCACCGTCCCGGATGACAGATTCTGTTGACTCTTGAACGAGACTAGTCATCTAGTAGCACTTTCGCGGCTGCATGTCGCAGGGATCCCCGTACCCATGCGTGCGCAAAAGGAGCAAAAGGGCATTCGAGGCGAGGCGTCTCGTTGGCATGTCCAGGGCGGGTAGGCGGACTGTAACAAGACCCCACGGGAAGGGGTTTTGACTGGTCAGTTGGGTGGTAGAGAGCCCTTAACACCGGATCTGGAGTGACCTTAACCCTGTCAGTGGTGTTTACTGGACATCGGTCTGTTCCTTGGTGGGTCCAGGCTCTCCGGGAGGTCTCGGCTGTGGTAGGCCGGGGCCTCCCTATTTTTGCTGTGTGTTTACGTCCACGCCTCCCGCCGCTCACCTGTGGAAACCCCTCGAGCGCCATCCATAGGCATCCGCGAATTACTGACCGTTAATTCTCCGTGTCAGGGCTGCTAAATGCCGGGAGTGCGTACGCCTATCCCGTGTAACAAAACCCCGCACGTGGGGGAGTTACGGGAACCCGTTCCCTCCTTGCGTGACGCTCGAAAACACGACTGGCTCTTCGCTCCCGCCGAGATGTAGCGTTATCCCCGCTCAGGTCTTCTCCACCCGCTCGGTCTACCACCCGCGCGGGGCTGAACCTCCCGGAGAGGGCCCTGGACCCACCACCTGGGGGCCCGTCGCACGACGGGCCCCCTGACTTCAACAGACCAAGGAACACCACTCCATGCGCACCGCCAACGCCGACGGCGCCGTTCCGCCGTCCCCTCGAGGGCTCCGCACCACGCCCATGACGTGTCGTCACCACGGCGCACCCCAGGACGCGTACACCGGCGCCCACGCCTATGGCCCGGCCGGAACGGGGGAGTGACGCATGTCCTCCACCACCGAGACGTCCCGGCTGACCGACCTTCTCCTCGGCCACCGGGCGATGCCTGACGGAAGCTTCCTGCAGCGCCTGTCGACCAGGACATGGCAGGCGATGCTCCAGGCACAGCCCCGCACTCGCGTCTTCGCCCGGGACGAGCTCCTGCCCCTGGGCGCCGACGACCGCTACGTGTACATCGTCATCGAAGGATGCGTACGCCAGGACCGCTTCCCCCTGGGCACCGCAGAAGGCATGCCCACGATCACCCGGTTCCGGGGCATCGGGCAGCTCGTCGGCGAGGCGAAACTCATCGGCGAGTCCAAACTCCTCTACTCCCGCTCGCGCGAGGGCCGCTCGCACGTCCCCACCCGGTGCCTGTCCCAGACGGTCGTCATCCCCTGGCGCGCCCGCTACATGAACCAACTGCTGCGCCGTCAGCCCGAGGTCCAGCTTGCCCTCCTGCGCAGCCTCGAAGACCGCAGCCGCTGCGACGAACTCGTCTACGCCATGGCCACCAGGCCTCCGTTCGAGCGCGTCAGCCGGCTCTTCACCCACCTCGCCGACATCGCCGGCGTTCCCGACCCCAGGACCTCCCAGCACACCGTCATCACCGGCCCGAGCCAGAAGGACATGGCCGCCGCCCTCCAGCTCAGCACCTCCACCGTGGAAAACGCGATCCGCACCCTGCGCTACCACGGCGTTGTCGAGGCCCGATACCGCAAGTTCCTCGTCCACGACCTCGAGGCTCTCCGCCAGTTCGCCACCGGAGCGTAGTACCGCCCGGTCCCTGCACCCACCACCACCCGTACGCCCGTCCCCGAGTGCTGGCGTACCCGCGAACGGACAGCACAATGACGACCAGCTCCACCACGCTGGCGCTCGGCACCAGCGCCGGCACCCTTGCGGTGACCGCCTGCTCCGCCCTCATCATGGGCGCCCTGGCCATGTACACCCTCCTGCACCACCGCCAGGTCTTCGCCTGGATGAGGAAGATCCGCAAGAAAGACGAGGAGAGCGCCGAACTCAACAAACCCGCCGAGTGGATCGACGACCTGTACAAGGCCCAGTGCGGACTCGCCCAGAAACCCTGCCGCGCCGCCGACTTCGACGAGGTCACCCGGATCGGCAACATGATCAAGGGCATCGCCGAGGACACCGACGCCATCCGCGTCGAGCTGTCCGAGGTCGTCAAGTGCGTCGGGATCTACACCGGCACGGCTCTGCCGGACCCGGGGCCCAGCCTGAAGGTGTCCCTCGTGGAGCACCACATCCTGCTGGTACGGGCAATGAAGCAGGAAGCCGCCCGCTGGGAACTGGAACGGGCCATCAACGCCACCCAGAAGAAGATCAAGGCCTTGCGCAACAGCTGACGTCGCCGCACCACAGGAGGGCCCGCCCCGTTCAGGAGGGCGGGCCCTCCTCGCGCACTCAGCACTGTACGAGCGTAGGGCCGCAGCCCGGACGTTTTCCCGCAAACCCACCGGACTGACGCAGGGCGAGCGACGCTGCTCCGCCGTCATTAGGCCCGACCGTTGCAGAGTTTGGGCGAGACCGCGCCTGACACACCTGTCGCCGGCCGGTTCGCCGGCCGATGGACGGCCCCCTCTATGCCCCTCTGGGCCGATCCGATACTGGTTCAGTCCTTCCTGGGCGTGGGCACCGTGACCTGAGCATCGTGTCGCCTGTTGCTCCGCCAGGGACCGGCCATCCGGGCAGACGGTCCCGTGGGGGTTCGGGATGCCGTACGAGGACAGGACTGTGACCGCGCTGGAGGCGGTGGCCGAGCAGGAGGATGTGGCGGAGCACGGATGGGCACTGGACTGGGACCTGCGCCCGGTCAGACAGCGCGTGTTCAACCTCGCCGAACGGGGCCTGACGGAGTTCGCGGGCCGGGAGGACCGTGCGGCGCTGTCGGCTTGCGAGGGCCGGGCCGTTCGCTGGGCGGCCCGCCTGACCGGGGCCGGCCACGATCTCCTCCTCTACAGCCGCTTCCGCCCTCAATCCGCCGAGGACGCTCCCGGGCCCGGTTTTTAGCGGGTGGAGCTGATCCCATCGCAGATGACGGCGCTGCGCCTGTTCGTCGCGCTCGCCGACCGGCTCCGGGTGCCGCCGACCGACGGGCTGGCGGAATGGGTGCACACGGCCCGGCGCGACCCCGTGGTGAAGCGGTACGTGCTCCACCTCTCGGCGGAGCAGATGGAGTGCGTGGCCTATGCGTTCTGGCTGCACCGGATGTCCCGCTCCGCGCTCGAGGCCAACCGCTTTACCCGGGACTACGGCATCACCCACAAACCCGGCTCCGGTGCCGCGCCGTCCCCTTTCTGTCGTGTCGTCGGCCCATGACCGCTTCGCCGCCGGGTCCCGGCCGGAACGCCACACGTTGTTCCGACGGTTCCGGTGTTGCATGGGTCTGTGCGGATCACCGTCACGGTGTGCCCGGATCACCGGACGCGGTCACCGGGACCCCCGGCGGAGGTGTTACTCACTTTCGGGTGACGGCCCGGGCCGGCCGCATCGGCGTGACCGGGCAGCAGACGGTTCCCGGCCAGTGCCTGCAAGGACGCTGGGTCTGGCCGAGCGTCAACACGGTGCACGGGCCGCATACATGGAGCATGCAGGCGAGAGTCACGGAAATATGGGCAACGGTTAACGTAGTCCATGTTTCCCTCCCAAGTCGTCCCTGAGGGTGTGCAAGCTGTGTGAGCGCGGCCGGCCGCCACTCGCACACCGCACCGGACCCCGTAGTAGCCGTGACGGCTGCTGAACGGGGATGGTGCTCGCACCATCAGGGGACTCCTTGACTGCTTCCATCACCGCGCGCCGTCTGGCCGTCGCCACACTTGCCGCCGGCGCTCTCGTCTCGGTGGCGGCGCTGCCGGCGACCGCGGCCGACCACGCCGCCCGCACCACCCGCAGGTGGAGATCTCGGCGGTGCAGTACGACTCCCCGGGACGCGACGACCGCTCCAACCGCTCGCTGAACAAGGAGTGGGTGGAGCTGACCAACACCACCCGCCAGTCGGTCAACCTGGACGGCTGGATCCTGCGCCGGTCTCTGCCTGCCGCTGCTGCACGGCGGCGATCTTCGCATCGATGCGGCCCAGCCACAGCGTGTGCCACACCCGCAGCGTCTCTAGACGCGGCAGGTCCTCCGGCAGGTCATCGAACACATATTTGATTCTAGGTGTACGGGCTTGCCGGTTCGACTGAGGGCTACCACCGGGCGGCGGGTCCGTCGCCCATGCTGCGGAGGCCGGGGCGCCCTGGTGCGTCCTCGCGGGCTGGCGGGGTCACGCGTCGGCTTCCGCGGGGCCGGGCTGCTGGCTAGGGCAGGGCGTCCTGGATGTTTGCGCGGGTGTCGAGCACGGTGTCGGTACCGGTGATTTCCAGGAGGTGCCGTAGCTGGCGGGGCGGCCCTGCGATGCGCAGCGAGGTCATGTGGTGGATGCGCAGCAGCAGGTTCAGGAAGGTCGAGTCGGCGAAGGAGACGCCGGAGACGTCGAACACCAGGCGGGGGTGTTTGCGGGCGGCGGTGTCGAGTGCTTCCTTGGTGTCGTAGTCGCCGTGTGCGACGACGACCCATGCCCCGTCCTGCTCGTACTGCACCGTCGTTCCTTTGCCGTCGGGTCCGTGGCTCATGTCGAGATCATGCCCCGGCTCCCGGTGAGGGTGGTAGGGCGCCGTGCACGGTGGCCGGGAGAGGCGAGGGGTCAGGCGCTGCGCGGCCGCCGTCCGTGTCCGGTCGTCTTCTTTGCCGAGGCGGTCTTCTTGGCCGGCTGCTTCTTCCCCGCCGATTTCTTGGCCGTGGCCTTCTTCGCGGCCGTTCTCTTCTTCGGCAGTTCGTGGATGTCGGCGTCCTCGCCGCGGGAGGCCTTCGCCTTGGACACGGATTCCTCGAGCGCAGCCATCAGGTCCAGGACCCGGCCCGGCTTCTCCGGCTCGGGCATCTCGGGGAGCGGCTTCTCCTCCCGCTTGGCTTCGATGATCTTCTCCATGGCCTCGGTGTAGGTGTCCTTGAAGTCGTCGCCTTCGAGGTCGTCGCGGGACATGGACTCCATCAGGGCAAGGGCGCCCTTGATCTCCTCCTCGGACACGTCCACCGGCGGCGGGAGGAGCTCGGAGGGGTCGCGGATCTCGTCGGGCCAGTGCATGGCGTGCAGGACGATGGCGTCGCCGCGGACTCGCAGCATGCCGAGCCGCTCACGCCCGGACCACGCGTACTTGGCGATGGCCACCTTCGACGAGCGCGCCAGCGCCTCGCGGAGCAGCTTGTAGGGCTTCGCCGCGACCTGCCCGTCCGGGGAAAGGTAGTAGCCCTCGCCGATCCGGATCGGGTCGATGTCGTCCGCCGCGACGAAGGCGTCGATCTCGATCGCCTTCGCCGTCGGCAGCGGCAGGTCACGAAGTTCCTCGTCGCTGATGGCAACGACCTGGTCCTTGGCGTACTCGTAGCCCTTGCCGATCTCGGTGTTCGACACCTCGCGGTCCTCGAGCTCGCAGACCTTGCGGGTGCGGATCCGGCCCATGTCTTCCAAGTGGTACTGGTGGAACTGGATCGAGTGGTTCTCGGTGGCGGACTGGACATGGATCGGGACGGTGACCAGGCCGAACGAGATGGCGCCGGACCAGATGGTTCGGGGCATGGCACACCTCCGCAGCAGGCCCCGAGCAGCAACAGCCTACGAAGGGCGCGCGCTGCCCGCACCAGCTGGTCATGGCGGGGGAGTGAGGGGTTCGGACGGCCGCTGTGTCTGCGTCTGTTCTGGTGGTGGGGGAGCGGTGGCCTGCCGGATGCGGTGATGTGGTCCAGGCCCACGGTGTAGTCCTCGGCTTCGGCGGCCTTGCCAAGGAAGGCATCTTCGTGGCGTCGTCGCATGGCTTCCGTGCGGGCGGTGGCGCAGGTGGTGACGAGAGTGGTGATGGCTGCGGCGGTGGTCGGGAGCAGGAGAGGGAGCACGATCCACCAGGAGGCGTGGGCGAGGGCCGAGGTGCCGGCGGCGAGGCCAGAGAGGGCGTGGCAGGGGAGGGTGGGGGTGTTCATGGTCGGCTCCCGGTCAGGGTGCGGTGGTCGCTGGTGTGTCACCCCTTGTGTGCGGAGCCGCCGGCAGGGACAGCGGCGGGGGTGTGCAGGCAGGTTGACGGGGGTGGCGGTTAGCGGCGCAACCCCGCTGGACGGGCAGCACTCTCGCCTGCCACTGGGCGTATTCGAGGCCTGTGAGCTGCGACTCCACCCGCAGCCTTGAATCCGTGCTCCGTCGTGAGTTAATGAGCCGGTGACCTGCCTGGCGGCCAGGAGGGACGGACGCGCTCTACCTCATGGCACCGCTAGTGGCTCTGCTCGAATCGTTGGCCGGGTAGCGGGACTCTGCAGGGTTTCCGATCGTGACAGTCGCTGCGGAGCAAATCCGCGACGGTTCTCGTGGGTCGTGCCAGTGTGAGGGCGTGGCAAAGATCGAGATGGCAGACGTGTTTGCGGCCGGACGCCGCGGTAGGCGTGGGAGTCTCTACGCATATCGGGTGCGCGAGCTCGGCCGCAGCGCGGTAGTTCTGTGGGTCGGTGGCGGGGCGAACCTGATCAGGTGGTGGCGTTGCCAGAAGCTGATCGCTGTCAGGTGCCGGTGTTTATGACCGTTCGGCAGGCACGGATGTATGCGAGCCGACGGGGGCGCAGGCTGGCCACTTCTGAGGCCAATACTTTGGAGCTCGCCCGTGTTCAGCATTGGCTGGAGGACCCGGTGCGCCGGCACGTCCCCTCGGGTGCGGTGCTGGAGGCGTGGAACTTCTTCGAGGACCTGGCCAGAGGACTCGGTGAGGTCCGTCGGCTGCCCCAGCAAAGCGCGGTGCATAACAGCGCCTACGAGAAGCTGCTCGGAGGCGAGTACGCCGCATGGACTCCCGCGGAGAAACGGGCGGTACTGGAACTGGTCAGGGCCGGGGTGAGCTGTGGAACTCCTGCCCAGTGATCGTAAAGCCCTGCTCGAGCATCGTCTTCGACAGTGGACGGGTCGTCTCCCGGGGTTCGTGACTTGTGCGTCGGTTGGCTCCCTGAGGTGCTTTTGCGCAGCCGTGGCCGGGTAATCGGTCCATGATCGGATCGGTGAGTCGGATCGTCTTGGGGTGTCCCCCGCTCCATTTTGGGTCCAGTGCGGGTGGCAGTGGAGACAGCAAGGGCCAAGACCCGCTCTTCCCGGAGCCGGGACAGCTGGTCGCTGCCGTCCCCGGCGAGTGTGGTAGACGGCAGCGGCAACTTGTCCGGGCATGGGCACGGTCTCCAGCGATACGGGGGACAAGGGCAGGGAGTCCGCCAACCCCTGCACTACGGGCCTGTCTTGCGCGTAGCGTGGCGGTGAGACTCGCTTGGAGGTGCCGTGAGCGCGCAGCCCGACCACATCCCCGCCGTATCCGCCCCGGGCGCCGCCGCGCAGTTGCTCGCCGAACTGCGGGCCGACCGCCGCGCCGGCACCTGGGTGCCCGCGTTCGAGCAGGACTGGGCACGCGCCCTGGACGACGCCCGGCACTGCTACAGCCTCGCCCCGCTCCACGACGTCGTACGCACCTGGACGGCCCGGCTCGCCGCCGCGCCGACCGTCGACGCGTTCCTTGCGGGCGGCTGCGACGACTCCGACGGCATCGACGTCGACCAAGTCCTTGGGGCCCGCCCATGAGCGACGGGCCGCCCTGGTCCGCGCGCCTGTCCCCTCAGACCGCAACCACCGCCCGCGAGCTGCCCGACCATGCCCGCGCGATCCTGCGGGACGTACTGAACATCGCCGCCCGTGACCCGTGGTCCTTTCCGCCCTTCGACCCCCGTGATCCCGAGGGCGAGGACGTGCGCTCCGCTGCGGTCGGACCACTCAGCGTCGTGTACTGGATCAACCGCCCGGCCGCACGTCTGTACGTCGTCGACATCATCTGGATCGGCTGACAGCCGACGCCCGCAGTGGTCCCGACTACCGCCGGAGGCCGGCCCCACCGGGCGAGCTGCGCAGCATGGAGGTGATGGCGGGGCCCGTTCACTGGGTGTGTTCTTGGCTCGGCGTGGTCGCGGACGGTTGCGGTGCCGGATCGGACGACCCACGTTCCGCTGCCGGGCGGGGCATCGTCCGAGCGATTCTTGAGATGTTCGACGTCGGTGGTAGGTGGCCATAGTGTGCCGTGTTCCAACCAGTGGATCCCGCTGAGGTCGACCCCGGTCAGGTCGGTGTTGCTGAGATCGGCGGTGGTGACGTCGTCCAGGAGCGTGCGCAGCGAGTCCTTACCAAGCAGGGGTGGCTCCCGGTGGAGCGCCATGCCGATGGCCCGGCGGACCTCGGAGCTACGAACATCGACGATGACGCCGAGGTCGACATCGCGGTCGCTGTGGAGGGTGAGGGCGAAGTCACGGGCGCGAACGACGTCGAGGTCGCGGATGAGGGCGCGGATGAGGTCGAGGTTTCCGCCAACAGTTCTCCTTGGCCCGCGAGGCCGTTCATGGCGGCGGATTCGGTGACGCTCCCACGCGGCCCCGGCACTGAAAGTGATCCAGAACCATTTTTCAGCCGTCGTCGACAGTTGGAGGTAGCGACTGAAGCGACTCAATGTCGGCGTTCTCAGTGACAGCCGGTAGCTGCATGGCTCATGTCGAGTGCTCAGTCGCTTCGGTCGCTCTGTCACTCCGGCGTAAGCCCTCGCGGAGTTGAGCGCCGTGGTCGAGGAAGGCCTTCGGCTCACCTGGACCGGCGGTCTGGGGTGGCGGGCCCCGGACCGCGGCTGAGCACTGCTCGTCGTGATTGACGTCCAAGCGGTCGCGCCCCTCTTGGCCGCACGGACTATGGCATCCGGGCAGCATCCTCACGCCGGACTCTCGTGCCGGCTCCATTGGGCAGCATGCCGGCGGGGGACCAGGGCTTGGGCTCCTTCGGACCCTCGGTTCAGTCCCTCGGTAAACGTGCAGGTCACAGGCATGGAGATACTCGATCAGGGACTGAAGGGACTCTAGTCTGGAATTATGAGCGAGTTCTGTGTGTGCGTACGCGCGGGCGTACACACCAGCTACAGGTATGGAGCTAGCCCATAATTAGAGCTTTCAGTCCCTACAGTCCCTTAGGGATGGTGTATCCCTGCTCTGACCTGCAACAATGTTCAGGGACCGAGGTGAGGGACCGAAGAGTGCGACCCGTTTTGAGTCCCCCCTCCTGCGTTCGTCCCTCACGGAACTCGCGCTCGGTACTCCCGCTCCATCCTGGACAGCACGCAGCAGAGGTGCGGATACGGTCCCTCCAGACACTCTTACTTCGCGGCATTCCCCACATACGTTGACTTGGTCCCCTGTGTGCAGAGATCGAAGGGACCGTAGGGACCCGGAAGCTGATAGACCGCCACGCGAGGAAGCTGCCCACTTCCACCCGTTCCCGGCCCTAGACTCTCTTCGGAAACACAGTCCCTACAGTCCCTCCGGTCCCTGCTCCAGCACATGGGGCCTGCCCCAGCGGGCCCGTCAGGGGCTGAGGGAACGAGACCTCAGCAGAAGGAACAGACGCGTGCCCGGCCCCGGTGTGAAGCGAGCGCCCGCAGCAACTGCGAGGCCTGCCACTGCCCATGCCGTAGCCCGCTGGTGCGCCGACCAGGGATGGCCGGTCCACCCGCTTGCTGCAGGCCGCAAGACCCCCGCCGCGAACTGCCAGTCCTGCCGAGAGCGTCGCCACGCACCGACCGACTGCTCCTGCCTTCCCGCTGGCCGGCCGTGCCACGGTTTTCACGCGGCGACCACCGACCTCGAGCGCATCAACAGCTGGTGGTCCGGTGATTCGCCCTGGGGCGTCGGGGTTGCCTGCGGGGGAGCCAACCTGATCGTTATCGACATCGACGCACACTCCGCGCCGGTCCCTGACCGCAACCGGCTGCTTCCCGGCATCCCCATTCACGACTCCGTCAACCTCCAGGGCCTGGCGTTGGGTTTCGACACGCTCGCGCTCCTCGCAGCGCTGCGCCGGCAGCCCAACCCAGCCGAAGACGACAGCACCTTGCGCGTTCGAACGCCTTCCGGTGGCCTTCACGTCTGGTACCTCAACCCCCATCCGGCTGTACGGTTTCGCTGCTCGACCGGATCCAGCGCCAAGGTCGCCCTGGCCTGGCAGGTCGACGTACGGGCCGATGGCGGCTACATCGTTGCTCCCACCACCCGCACCACCCAGGGGATCTACCTGCCCGAGGGCGCCTCCCGCCTGCCGGCTCCCCTGCCCGAATGGCTCGGCGAAGAACTCGTGAGGACCGGCCACATGATCCAGCGCCCTGCGGCCCGCTCCCGGCCTGTGGTCCCTCGCAGACGCCGCCACGGCACCCCGGTCGGCGGGCAGCGCGTCCTTGCCCCCTTGCTCACGGACGTCGCCGAGTGCGCGGCAACATCTGAAGGCGCGGCCTTCACCGAGAAGCTCAACAAGGCCGCCTACACTGCCGGAGGACTCGCGGCGGCCGGGCATCTTGACGAACACACCGTGCGTGCCCTGCTGCTCGAAACAGCCGCGGCTGCCCGTCCCTGGCAGAGCACCCGCAACGAACGCATCATCGATGATGCCCTCGCCGCTGGATCCGCACACCCGCTCCACCTCGAAGGACGCTCATGAGCAGCGCCGAAATGCCGCGCTTCGACGCCAGCGCCGCCGCTCAGCAGATGTTGGATCTCGAACAGGCAGTCCATCTCCCGGCTGCGGTCCCCGTCCAGGCCAACACCTCTCCGATGGCCGCGCCCTCGTGGGCGCAGCCGGCACCCCTGCCCGGCACGCTCACCGACCGTGGCAACGCCAAGCTCTTCGTGAAGCTTTTCCGTGATCAGTTCCGCCACGTGGAAGGGCTGGGCTGGTTCGCCTGGGACGGCTACCGCTGGAAGCGCACTGGCGGTGAAAAGGCAGCCCTGTGGGCCGCGGGCGAGATGGCCGAGGACATGCCCGACACCGACCCGCGCGGCTTGTTCAGCGACCGAGAGCTCCACCTGCACAAGAAGCGCACATTGTCGACGACCGGGATGAAAGCCCTCCTCACCCAGGCGAAGGCCTCCCCGGACCTTTCCGTTGACCCCGACACTCTCGACGGCGACCCCTATGCCCTGTGCACTCCTGCCGGCGTCGTCGACCTGAACACTGGGCAGCTGCGCAAGCCCGACCCCACCCGCGACTTCCACTCCCGCGCAACCAGCGTTGCCCCACAGACGATCGAGACACCGCGCTGGCACCGCTTCCTGCACGACACCTTCGGCGACGACGCCGAAGGCCAGGAAATGATCAACTTCCTGCACCTGTTGCTGGGCTACTCGATCACCGGCGACGTCGGCGCCCAAGTCCTGCCCTTCCTCCATGGCCACGGCAAAAATGGCAAGAGCGTCCTGCTTGACACCATGATCCAGATCCTTGGCGACTACGCGGACGCCGCACCACCCGGATTCCTCATGGACCGCGGGGCGTTCTCCGAGCACTCCACCGAACTCACCGAACTCCACGGCCGCCGGCTGATCGTCTGCAGCGAACTCAAGCCCAACGACAAATTCGACGAAGCCCGCGTCCGCCTTCTGACCGGCGGAGACAAGATCAAAGCTCGCCGAATGCGGCAGGACTACTTCTCCTTCACCCCCACCCACCACCTGTGGCTGCTCGGCAACCACCGCCCCGAAGTCTCCACCGGCGGCTTCGCCTTCTGGCGCCGCATCCGCCTGCTTCCCTTCGAGCGCACCGTCCCCGACCACCGCAAGATCGACAACCTGGCCTTCGAACTCGTCCGCGACGAAGGCCCCGGCATCCTGCAGTGGCTCATTGAAGGCGCCCGGCGCTACCTCGCCACCCGCGACAACCTCGAAGGCCCCGACCGCGTCCGCATCGCCACCACCGCCTATGCCAACACCGAAGACCACATCGGCCGCTTTCTCACCGAATGCTGCACCCGCGACCTCGAGGCCCAACCCGACCTCCGCGTCGAACAAGGCCACCTCTACACCGCCTACGCCTCCTGGTGCAGCGTCGGCGAAGGCATCCGCCCTGCCGGGGCCCGCGCCTTCGCCACTCGCGTCCGGCAGGAAGTCGGCCTCGCCTCACCTGCCGACATGATCAAATCCAACGGCCGCAAGTACTACCCCGGCCTCGCACTGCTGGACACACCGAGATGAACCGACTCCCGCACCGCCCCGCCACCAGGATGCCCCTGCATACCCCCGCCCGCACGGCCTACCATGAACCTGCGGGGCCGGGCTCGCCAACGGGCAGCACACCACACCATGAGACGGACCGCCGTCTGGCCCGGCACACAGAGGAGGGGCAGCAGCCATGAGCTCGCTACTGACCGAGGGCGATCTCACCCACGAAGCACACGTGGTGTGGCTTGAAGACCCCGGCAACCTCGACTACGTCCGCCAAGCCCTCGACAAAACCCCACGCCGCCGCAACAAACCCCGCTACGCCCGCGACGGCCGCATGGTCGGCTACGCCGAACTCGACGACCACGCCGAAGCCGACCCCGACAGCGGTCTCTACCGCCGCCGTGTCTTCTTCCTCCTCCCGCACGACCGCGACACTCAGCCCGAAGGCCTCTATCAAGAGGGCGCCCCCGGCGAAGCCGTCGACCCCCGCACCATCGACGTCAGGAAGGTCGGGGAGAAGACACCCCGCTCACAAAGGGGCCCCGCCGCCATAACGGGCACCCGCACCTGACGAGCCCTCACGGGTAAACGCCGCGGCGCTCGATGATCTGTCGGGTTCATTCTTAATCTTGCATGCGCTTCCGAGCGTCAAGCGAAGCCCTGCGCGTTGGTGGTCCATGGAAAGACGCCCTGCTTCCTGCGGGCAGATGCAGGTGCAAGGCCTGCTCGGCGCTCGAGGACAACACCCCGAGCTCCGGGTGGGGGTACTGCGCTGTTGGACAACGGATCCGGGCCCCAAGACCGTGGTTACTCCGGGAGACGCGGCAGCGGACGAACCGTGACGTCAACTGGAGCCAGCAAGTCATCGACCCAAAATCGCCTCACGTGCAGCGCGGGACCAGATTGCTTGCTGCTTGGTGCTGAAGCCCATGCGGTTCCAGTGGAAGATGACCTGCCGGGCCAGGAGAGCTCTCGTCCACGCCGGACAAACGCTTCTGCCGCTTCTTGACGATCCTCGGCTCAAAGCTGCCCTCCCAGTCGCGGGCACGGCTATCTCGACAGGGCTGACATCGGTCAGCACGGTCTTGGCGCGGGTGCCGCTACGCGAGTTGCCGCCGTTCTTCCCGGCCGGATCGTGCTTGTCATAGCCGAGATAGTCGGTGATCTCGCCCTCGAGAGCGGACTCCAGGACCCGCTTGGTCAGCGCTGGAGCAGTCGGCCCTCGCCGGTCAGCTGAAGTCCCTCGGCCTGAGCCCGACCCACCAACTCGTCAATCAGCCGGTCGTCCACAGACTTCGTCGGTGCCGGCTCAGACGGGCCGACCGGTTCGGCCTCGGCCATGTTGGCGCTGGTCATCGATGCATCTTCCATGATCGGGAGTTACACCGAACGTTTTACAGTCCCGCGTCCGGGAAGCAAGTGCCGCCGGTGGCAGCGTGAGGCGTTCGTGCACCTGTGGTTGCTGCCGTTCTGCCCGACCTGTGATTTCTTAAGTGTCGAGTCCTGTGAGACCGGGTGCGTCCGAGGGCTGCGCGTGAGCGGCAAGGGCCGTGCGAAGGTGTTGGGCGGTGTTGCGGTGCTCTTGCGACTGTGCGGACAGTGCAGTGAGCAGGCTTGCTTCTACGCGCAGGTAGGGCAGTGCCTGTGAGGTGAGGGTGGGGATGGCTTGTGGTGTTGGGTTTCGAAGGCGGTTGCTGAGTCCTGACAGGGCTGGCATGTGGCGTGCCAGGTGGCTGTCGAGCAGCTCCGCGGTCTGGTAGGTGTGGATGGAGTCGCTCTGGGCGAGGAGACACTGGCGTACGTCGTCGGCGAAGTCGAAGGTCACCTGGCCGAAGCTGCTCGTCTCTCCGGCGGGCTTTTCGTAAGCGACGAGAAGATTACTGGTGAGGATGCGCGACAGGTCACTGGGGGTGGCTGTTGGCTTTGACTTGTCGGCGATGAGGTCCATCACGTACCGGTTCAGCGGAGCCATGGCGAGGCTTTTGGCGAGAGCGTATGTGCTTTCAGGCACCGAGGATTCGAAGGCCGCGACCCGCTTGCTGGCAGCTGTGGACGGTTCGCTCTGCTGTGGAACGAAGAGCCTCTCCGCCAAGGGGCCTGCGGGAATGACTGCGACCGGTTGGTGAACGCGTGAATTGGTCAAAAGCATGCGAACCCACTGATCGATCCATCGTTTGCGAAGTTCCAGCACAGGGATGAGCGTGGGTGGGGGGTCAGCGTTCTGGGCTGTGTGTGCCTGCGGCTCTTCGGTTTCGTGAAGCACCAGGTCGCTGTTGGTGCAGCCAGGGGTGGGGGCGCGCAGGCGGGCTTGGCGGGTGGGCAAGCCGGTGAGTTCCCACTCGATCTCGGGGAGCGTCTGCAGGATGGCTACGACGTGATGGCTGGCCCATGCGCGAAGGCACTCGAGAACTTCGGACCGGTGCCAGTGAGGGCCGACTCCGTCGGTAAGCAGAAGGATCATGCACCGGCGGGTGGTGTCCGCCGGGGCGTGAGAGAGGGAGCTTGCGTCGGGGGTGAACGTCAGTGGCTTGCCTTGCCGGTTCTTCATGCGGATGACGCGCACGCTGTGAAAGAGCGCGAGGTCGTGTGCGCAGGCTGCGATTGCGTTGGCGGTGGGGAACCAGGGCTGCATGGACAGAGCAGTGTCTACGACGAGGACGAGTTCCCAGCCCGGTGAGAAGGCCAGAGCGAAAGGGTCCAGAGGGCTCTCGTAAATGCCGTCACTCGAGGGCTCACGGGGGCCTTCCAGCTTGGCCAGAAGGTTCAGAGGCGCCATCGCGGTTTCCATGGCAGGGGCTTGTGACGTTATGCCCCAGCTACGTGGCGGCTCGGTGAACTCGGCCTCGAAGGATGAGGAGTTGCGCCAGGTCGGCAAGGCGTTCTGCAGCGGCGAGGCGGTGATCAACCAGCGGTCTTCAGGGAGGGTCACCGTGCCGAGACCTCGTCTGGGGACCTCAGAGGGCTGGGCTCGGGCAGATCTCGGTCCGGGTCGTCCCAGATGAGGACGGCGTCATGCAGAGCCTCTGCTTGCGGGCTCCCGTCTCGAGCTGACTGGACTTGACTGAGCCTCATGGGCAGTTCCGCCAGAGGCTCTTCGTCGAAGAGCATTTCAGCGTACGTGCGGAACTGCTGGACATCTGTGTTGCTGCGGTCCCACATCACGGCGGCCACTCCCTGATGGAGTGCCTCCAGCAGTTGCGCGCGGCCGGCTTCGCTGGCTGGCGACTCGGCCAGGATCAGGGGGTGCCTGGACGGGCGACCGGCGGATTTGCCAGCGGGGCACAGGGCGCGTCGGGCGGTCGGCTCCTGGCCAATGAGGCCGGACCAGTGTGCACGCCACCCGTCGTGGCTGTTATCGGGACGCAAGCCCATGCTGCGGACCACCACCCGCAGGCGCGTCTGTCCGTCATGCAGGTCCTCAGGCACACACCAGTGCATGACGGGAAGGTTGATCAGCGACAGCCCGAGCCAGAACTCGACCAAGATCTGACGGGGCGTCTTCTGCGCGGTCCAATGGGCGAGACGCTGGCGCACGACGCGCTGTAAATCGCTCTGGCGGACGAGGACATCGTCGTCTTTGAACATCTCATCGTGCTGGTGCCACACACGCAAGGTGCAGTAATCCTCGTCCAGGCCGTCCGGGAGAAGCACCACCATGATGCGGTGCTCTGGAGCGGAGCGGGTGTGACGGGGGGCGGGACCAGCTGAGGAGCGGCAGGCTTTGAGCGGCTCTTCAAGACCGCGGGCCTGCGCATACGCCAGATTCCACTGCTGAAGCTGCTGCCGAGCGGCAGGGTCGGTCAAGGAAACGGCCGCGTGCTCGAGAAAAGCCAGGAACGGAGGCAGGCCGTCGGGCCGTGTGTTGCGACGCATCAGGTGCAGCGTGACGCTCCAAGCGTTCGTGCAGTGATCGGGAATCCTGGGAGGGAACGGGGCGAGCGCCGATCGTGCGACGTCATTAACGTCAAGTGCACAGTCCCCCAGCAGCGCGTGCAGTGCGCTGAGTTCCTGCTGGGGAAGGCGCGCGTGCGCGAGATTCAGATCGCTGAGGAGGCGCAGTTGAGAGACCATCTCCCTGTCACCGGTCACGGCGAGGACAGCGCGGGTTAGCGAGTCCGTCTTCTCGCCGGTCTCGTCGTTTTGGGCACACCCGTGGACGATGACCGCCAGTTCGTCGTTGCCTGATGCCTCGCGAGGATCAGGAGGCGGAACGGACAGGTTGAAGGTGAGGTGGCGCAGGAGCGCCCGGCGTGCCGCCGGCATGACCAATCTCTCTGAATGCTCCAGGAGACGGACCATGGCTTGTTCGAGCAGAACGGTGGACGCTACCGCGCCCAAAAGCTTGGCGGCGGAGATGCCCAGGTCTCTAGATGTGCCCATGGAGTGTCCCCCCAGTCCGGCGCGCGGGCTGTGATGCGTCGGAGCGTGACTCGCATGCGTACGTGAACTGTCCCGCATGACGGCCGACCGTGCCAGAGCGCATTGGGATTAACGACGGTGTGTGAATCCGGACAGCGTTTGCGCGGTAATCCACCCGTGTGGGGGTGGGGCGAGGAGTGACAATAAGCTTGTGGTGGACCTGAGCGTGTGGGCGGCGTGGGCTGCTGCGGTGACGAGTGCGGCGACGTTGATCGTGACCACGGTGGTAGGGGGGCGCCGGGATCAGCGGCGCTGGGCCCGGGACGCTCTTACCGACGCCTTCGTAGCCTTCCTGGAAGCCAGTTGGCGCCATTCGGACCTCTTCCGTGAACAGGTGGAAGGCGGCCCTTCGCCAATCGGTGCGGCCGAGGCATACGAGGAGATGCGTAGCCAGCTGACGCGGCTGCGTCTGCTGGCTTCCGGGCATGCTCTCGGAGCGTGCGAGGAGCTGCTGCGCTGTCAGAAGAAGATAGGTCGGACCACACCGGGGACGGCACGGCAGGGTGCGCTCGCGGACGCGTCGCAGGCACGCCGCGCAGTGGTAGCAGCGGCGAAGTCGGAGATGGGACTGCCATAGAGGGTCAGCAGCTGACATAGCGGCCTAGCCTGTCTTCGATGCTCAGCCTCAGTTCTGTCAGAACGCCACGGGCCTGCGGCGTGAGAGGCATTTCCGTGGTGACTCTGAGCAGTCGGCTGGCGATGTCTCTGCGCCGGGCGTCGGCTTCTCCCGGGGAGCCGGGCAGCCAATGGTGCACGATGTTCTTCAAAGCAGCTAGCAGGATCGGGTCTTCGCTGGGAAGGGCATCCAGCAGTGGTTCAACGCTCCAGTACCCCAGGGAGATGATGCGCGCCCTGGCGAGGCTGGGATGAGAGCCGATCACCGTTGGGTCCATCTGCGCCACCTCATCCATGTCCTCCTTGGCCTTGTAGCCCGGGTCGTCCTTCGCCTTCAGCCGCGTCAAGTAGCCGATCGCCGTGATCGCATGGGCGGCAAGCCGGACTTCAGTGGAGCCGTGCACCCCGTGCGAGTGGCAGATGACTGTTGAGAGGTTGTACGGATCGAAGGCCGCTTGTTGCACAAAGGCGAGCTCTTGATAAAGGCCCGTACTGGCGGCCAGGAGCACGAATCGGTGTCCGGCCACTCCGCTGGGGTTCGTGCGAGCGGCCAGAGTGAGCAGCTGGCGCCGTGCCTTGAGCGGCAGCGCGACGGGTTTGACAGCCGGCGCGTCCAACAGGACATCAGCGCTGCCCAGCAGCGTCAGCATGCGCCGGTCGTGGACCGTTTCGGCGATGCTTTCCTCGTGCGCTGTGAGGAAATCGCCTGTTTCCGCACGAGGAAGCAGCGCGCGCCGCCAGGTGGTGGCCCACGGCCAGTGAAGCGCTGCCTGATCCAGGCTCTGCGCGAGCAGAGCGCGGTGGACACGCCAGGCCAGCCGCCGGCCTGTGTCGGCATCGAGGTGCTCGGCAGCACCGACCAGGGCCGCTACAGCCTCCAAGGACTCGCCGTCCAGATCGTCGAGATAGGGGTCAAGCATGCGTGCCAGCGTCTCGTGCATCTCTTGCGGGAGACTGTGAACGAAGGCTGAAGCAATCATCAGGGATTTGGGTGTACCTGACGCGACCAGCCGCTGAAGGCATGCTTCGTCTACGTCGACGTTGCCTGCGAGCAGATAGTGAGCAGCCAGTGCTTTGAGGGAGTCGCTCTCCAGCGCGAGCATCTGCGTCCAGTGATCGGCGCCGACGCCGATGCTCTTGAGGACCTCGGAGGCCAACATGAGGGTCGGGGCCGCCGATCCGTCCCACTGGAAGGCGTCCTGCGCGGCGACTGCTCGGTCGATCAGCTGCGGCCAGTCGCGGTAGTCAGCCAGTCCCACCCGGAAACGGTGAGCCAAGAGCGTTTCGAGCTGGCCGCAGGATGCGAGCTGGTTGAGAAGGCGAATGCGTTCCACATTCAGCTGCTCCACCGTGTCCGTAGCCGCTGTTGCGCGCAGCAGCGCGTCCAGTTCCTGCAGGCGACGACGGCAGGCGCCGGAGTAGAGGCGAGTTCGAGCCCGGTCTGGCTGCACCTCTAGGTGTGTGACGGTCTCCCAGGCTTGAGAGAGCACCTCCCAGGGCTGATCGGCGGCGATCCTGTCCCAGGCCAATCCCACGCGACTGTGGAGACGCGCGACTTGAATGCTGCGTAAGGCGCGCGTGACAAGCCGGGCGTCTTGTCGGGCCGGTGCTTCTGGAGGGTCGAGGAAAGTCGTCAGTACTTTCGTCAGGCAGTCGGTGGCGCCGGGAGCGAACCAGCGGTGCATCATTACCAGCCCGTCAAGCGCTGCCTCGGCCGCCTCGGTGGCCACTCCGGCCTTCAACGCTATCTCGCGCAGAATGTCTAAGGCGCTGCCGTCCCCGTATTTGGCGAGAGCGTAGGCCGATCGTTTCCAGGCAGGCACGCTGCTGTCCACCGCGCGCAAGACGTCCTTGTGCTCGCGCAGGAAGCCGTCACGGATGCAGTCGATGACGGAGCTTGAGGGAGCGGCTTGCAGGAGCAGGGCCCCGTACCAGGGACTGGCGGTCACGCCGGCTCTTACAACCGCTTCGGTCGTTTCCTCCGGTGTATCCGGATCGGTGACCAGTAGCACTGCCGCTTCTCTCCAGCCGTAGCGCAGTACGTGATCGGTGACAGTGTCGAGTTCTGTCTGCGGAGTCTGCTGCAGGGCGACCGCACCACAGTAGGACTGTACTAACGGATCGCGGAAGCTGATGCGCTTGGCGACCTCGTCCAGGCATGGTGTCTGCAGCAGATCCTCAAGCGACTTCTCTCCGGTGCCTGGCTCTACAGTGTCCAAGGCGTCTACAGCCTCCGCCTTGCGTAGGGCCCCGGATGCATCGAGCTTCTTCGCGATCTCACCCAGGCGCCGGATCACGTCATCGACGTTGACCGTCGACGCTGTGTCCTTCAGCAGGCGTGTCAGGTAGTGCCGCAACAATTCGCCTGGTCCGGAGGGGAGTACATCCGTGCCGGCATAGTGATCCACGAGCATGCGCAGGAACTGTGGTTTGCCCGCGAGGTCCCGTAGTGCCACCGCGCCGACGTCGCGGAACAAGCGATCCTCGAGACTTTTGAACCGTTTGTTCCAGCTGTGTTCATCCCGTTTACGTAGCACGGTGCGCAAGAAGTCCCGAGCGGCTCCCTCGCGGACCTTGTGCACGGCCACGGACGGCCACCCCAACACCGCTGGGTCGTAGTCCCGAATGCGGTCGCACACGAGCAGGCCCAGACGCGGGGCTCGGCGGGCAATCTGGGCCAGATAGACCATGATCTGGCCGCGCTCGCGGCCATCGACCAGATGAAGCTTGTCCACGGTGACGTGTACGGCTCCCATGGCGATCAACGCCGCCAAGGTCGCGTCGCACAAGTGTTCCTGCACGCCGTTGGCGACACGCAAGAACCGGTGCACGGTCTTGGGCGCGGCCGGGTTGTGCAGGAATTCCACTATGTCGACGGCCGACACCCACAGCGGCAACAGCGGGCTCTGAGCTGCAGGGATGTCTTCGGAGAGTCGGCGCAGATACAACTCTCGAGCCACCGTCGTCTTGCCCGCCGAGGGATCGGAGAGCAGCACGACGCGCATCTCTTTTTCGATGAGCATCACACAATCGTCGGACCCGGCCGATAACGCGCCCAAGCCCTGCTGCACACACGGGGCCCCGGGCGGTAGCCGGTGTCCTTCCAACGCGATGTAGGTGAACGAGGAGTCAGCGGCCTGACCCGCGGTGGGGTCAGGCCTCTTCGCTTTTCCCGGCGAGGCGTCCACGCCCGCGAGGTGGCGTGCGAGGAGTTCGCTGCGAGCTGACTGGAGTCTGGGTGATGGTAGGCGGCGCAGTCCCTGGACTACCTGCTGCAGCACCGCAGCGTCCTTGACAGCCGACGATGCGACCAACAGCAGATCTCCCGCGCCGGGGGTATCTGTAGTTCCGGCATTGAGCAGGATCTGGCAGGCGAGGGCCGCGTCGGTGGGTGACCAGTCGGTGAACAGCTCATCCAGCGGCCCGAGGCTTTCGTTCGCCACACCAGCCACCGCGCAGGAGGCTCTCAGACGGTGAGGGTTTGCGAGTTCGTCCTCGTTGTCAGCCCATTTCAACGTGCGGCAGGCGGCCAGAACCAGATGCTGAGGATAGTGGGTGCGCCAGTCTTCGAGGGCCGATTCCGGCATCGTTTCCGCCAGCGCGCTGCGTACCTGCCACAGGATGCGCAGACTCGGACCGAGTTGGCTGTGGTCCTCGGCCAGGGCTTCTGCGATATCGGCGACTGCGGTGCGGGTTTGATCGTTGTCCCAGAAGGCCGACATTCGGGAGAGGAAGCCTAGGAAGCGCTGCAGCCGCACGAGCTCCCTCCAGCCCAGCCGCTCGGCGAAACAGTCGCGGACCAGGCAGGTTTCCAGCCATGCCGGATCCTGCAGGGTCGCCCCCGACTCCGCGAACGTCGCGAAGTCGATCAGATAGGGGGTGGAGCCGAGGATGATGATGTTGCGAGGGTTGAGATCGCGGTGGACCGGGGAGAAAGATCTCTTCGCGGTGCTCTTCCACAACACGGAATGCAGATGTCTGGCGGGGTGCGCGATCCGCGACCCTTCGAAGGCGATCGTCTTTGGACTCTCGTCGAACCCTGTGGGCTCGAAAGCCCGAGCCATCGTGGCAGACCAGGTCTGTGCCCGCACAGCGGTGACTTTGCCGAGGATCTCGACGTCCTTGCCGTCCGACTGCGCCTTGCGAATCAGGCTGATGTTCTCGGCGGACTTGGAGGATCCCAGCAACTGGACACGCACGGTGACTGCGCTTTCCCGTAAAGTCCCTGTGACGACCTCCTCGCCGACTTCGAGTCTGCTCAGCGTCAGGCGCACCATGTCCCCGACCAGCAGAGTCCGACTAGGGCCGGGCGGGGAGGTGGATTCGACACCCATGTCGCTGGAGTGCAGACGCCGTTCCGAGCCGTCGTCGTCTGCGTTGCCGTCCATCAGTAGGAGGTCATCCGGAGTTCCCTTGACCTGACCCACCGATAAGGAGACGTCGAAACCCAGGGAGCCGTTGAACGACTGCAGCCCTTTCTCCTGGAGCTCTCCCGCCTCGTACATACTGCCGGCCAGAGACGACAAGACCTCTCTCACCAGGTCGACGCACCCCTCGACGGGGGCGTTGCCGTCGAGTGTCGTGGCGATCACGTCTTCCAGGGACACCATTGGCGCATTGCTACGGGGATCCCATTCCGTGACGTGTCGATAGACCACGACATTGTGGCGCGTGTCGTCGGTGCGCTCGTCCAGCACACCCTGGCTGACTGCGGTGATGGCGACAAAGAGATTGCTGTCGCAGGTATCACGCAGGCGGCGATATCCTTTCCATTCTTCGACCGCAGCTGCCACGTCCATCAGCTTGGCTACCTGCAGCGCCGGCTGCCGTTTCCCTACCCGCCGGGTGACGATCTCCAAGACCCGTGCACCGCTTCGTCCTTCAGTGAGGCCCCGGCGAACTTCGACGCTGGCTACGGTCGCTGGCCACTTGCCCAGTTCACGGCATGTGGTCTCGCCTGCTGAAGGATCAGAGTGGCGCACGATGCCCCGGAGGACGTCCTCGATGGAGGCTCGGTAGTTGTCGGCCACATCGCATTCCTCAGCCCAGCGAATATCCAGAGGTTCCGTCATGATGCCCCCCGACACCCTTGCACTCAGATGCGATGTCCCCATCACCCTATGAATCACCGCATTATAGGGGCCGTCATTCGGTAACGTCTGCTGAACGGTCCAATAAGCTGCCAGTTCACTCAAGCGAGCGAACGACGCTCGAACGGTCATCCTCGCGGGGCCGTAAAGCGGCCGAGGCGGGTTGACCGCCTCCCCTGCCGGGCGACGCGCAGCGATTCCGCTGCTGGTGCGGCGGGCCGCCGGACGCGCACCTGCTCACGCGGGTCCAGTTGCCGGCGCGCGCGTGGTTCAACAGGCCGCTGTACCCGACGGCGATCGGTGCTGTTTGCTTCGGAGGCGAATGCAGCGCCGCTGTGAGCCGTCGACGCCTCGAACGCTTCTGGGAAGCTCTGTTCTACCGACTTCGCGCGAGTGTGCGCAGCGGAGAGGCTTGTATCGATCCCCGGCGGACCCGCATTCTCATCAAGCCGTAGTCTTCCCGCGTGCGCTACCTGGCAGAACCATTCATCCTCGGTGCCCTCAAGCGGGGGCGTGCCGTCGAGCAGTTCCTAGGACCGGCCGGAAGCACCGAGCGGCCGGGAGTCGCCTGGGTCGAGATACGCCCAAGCCACGGCACTTGTGAGGTCTACCTGCACTCCGCGCTCGACCGCGAACCCTTGACCGGGGACCTGGCTTCGCTGCCACCCCTGTTCGACAGTGAGGAAGAGGACTTCGGCCTGCTTCTGGCAACCGCGAACGATCCGCTTGCCGCCTTGGACGCTGCCGAAACCAGCACCGGAGCCGTACGCGAACGTTGGGTCAATCAGACCATGGCCGGTGACGAGTACCACGACTACGTGCTGGCCGACCGCCCCGCTGCGGCACCTAACGGCCAGCCGTGGCCCTCTCCACAGCCTTCCTGATCACTGGCTTCACGGAACTCCGGTCAGAGCCGTTTTCGACGAGCCCCATCACCACCGGGGGCGTGCCGAAGTGACGCCGGGCAGCGGGAAGAGGCGAGTAGAGCGGCGATCGCGGACAGAGCTGTGACAGTCGTCGCTGGCGGGGCGGACAAGGCGTAGGGACGGATCTTCTCGAAGGTCCTGAACGGGTTGCGCTCTCCGTAGCGGCCGTGCTGCGCGCAGGGTGAGTGTTCCTCCAGGGGCTTGATTGCGGCACCAGAAGCGACAGGCAGGGCCCAGCGCTCCCGAGCGGTCTCCGCAGCGAGTGCGGCTTGCCGCGCTCCGGGCGGGCCCCACCCCCAGCAGGGCCGCTGCCTGGGCCGGCATGGCAAGCAGGCGTGCGAAGGGGTGGCCTGTGGCGGGGTCGACGGCCGCTGGCCCGACGTGGTGACCCGGGCGGCAAGGCGGAGCCGGGCGTTGGGCCCCACGCCGCCGTAGACCTCGTCAGGCTCGTCTAGAGTCCAGTCGCACCATGCCGGTCTGGGTGAGCTGGGCTTCCTCGGCGGCTTCGTGGTGCAGGGTGTCCTCGGGCGTTGGGTCGGTGTTCTCCACGGTGCCGCCGGGCAGCATTGGCAGGGCGCCCCGGAGGCCGGGGTCGGCCACGAGGACGACCCCGGCCGTCGGGGATGAAGCACCACCCCCACGCTTGCTGGACGGGGAGCCGCTTGGGGACAGGCCGCGGTTGAGGGGGCTGTCCCACAGAGGTCGGTAGCGGACGTGCACGTAGTGGCGGTCCAGGGGCGGGACGTCGAGGATGTGCCGGCCGTCGGCGAGGTGGGCGGTAGCGATGTTCCCGAGCCGTGCACGATAGGCGGCGAGCATGATCTGCCCGTCCACGGGGCGCATTTGCTGGACCGCATCCCGGGTCTCCAGGAAGGCGAACTCGGACAGCTCCTCGTGCGCAGGTGGATCGCCTCCACCTGGTCGGGGGTGAGGGTTCCGCCATCGAAGACGTATCGGATCTCTCCGGGGCAGGGCGTGCCGGGCCGGATGTCGGCGTGGGGCGACGAGAGGGAGTGGACGGCGAGCACGCCCGTGAGGGACAGGTCCGCCAGACTCCTCAGGGCAGTAGCCACCGGCCGTCCGCACGGTAGGTGGGGTGGACCAGCAGGGCGCGGCCGATCTGGGCGGTGATGATCGCGGCGGCGCCGAGCCACACCGCGTGCCGGGTTGCGGCGTACTGCGCTGCTGACAGGACGGACTGCGAGGCAACTCGTGCTGGCGGGGGGAGGGAGGAGGACACGGCTCTGCCTTTCGGTGGGGCGGTCATGCCTTGTCTACGACGCTGAGCGAAGCAGGCTTTGGGACGTGTGGGGTTGGGGCGTACTGGGCGGCCTGTGTGTCGAACATGGCGGCATATCGGCCACGTGCGGCGATGAGGTCGTCGTGCGTGCCGTGTTCGGCGAGGCGCCCTTGGTTGAGGACGTAGATGTGGTCGGCATGGCGGACGCCGGACATGCGGTGGGTGACCAGGACGACGGCTCGGTGCGGGGCGGCGAGGCGGCGGATGCGGTCGAAGGCGGCGATCTCGGCTTCGGGGTCGAGGGCGGAGGTCGGCTCGTCGACGATGAGGACGCTGTCCTCCTGCGATGTTGAGCTGCGCCAGTGGGTGCGGGCCAGGCCCACCTTCTGCCATTCGCCGCCGGAGAGTTCGATGGCTCCGCGGAACATGCGGCCGAGCATGCTGTCCAGACCGTTGGGGAGTTTGGCGGTGACGGATCGGGCTCCGGCGTAGTCGACGGACGCCTGTAGGTCATGCATCGAGGCGATGTGGCCGGGGCGGCCGATGCGGATGTTCATCGCGGCGGTCACGGGCCACCGCTGGAAGTCCTGGGTGAGGAGCGAGACGCGGTCGAAGACCTGGGAGCGCTCCAGCCCGGAGACATCGAACTCGCCCCACCTCACCGATCCGTCGTGAGGAAGGAGCAGACCGGAGAGGATCTTCATCAAGGTGCTTTTACCGGAGCCGTTCTCGCCCACCACGGCGATGACCGACCCCATGGGGAAGGTGAGCGTCACGTCGTCCAGGGCCGGTGCGTCGCGGTCGGGATACCGGTAGGTGACGTGTTCCAGAGAGACCTGCCTCACCCGAGCGGGGACGGGAGCGCCGTCTGCGGGATGGCGCGTTGAGCGGCCTCGACCAGGAACTGTCCGTGGTCCCGGACGTAGAGGGACTCTTCGTGTAGCTGGTTGATGTTCATCACCAGGGCGCCCAGGCTTGCTGACCCGGTCCGTACCGCGATCACGGCGGTGCCGGCGACGGCGAGACTCATGCTCCGCGCTGATGCGGACCCCCGCTTCCTGTTCCGCTTCGCGCCGTGCGGCGCGATCGAGCGGTTCGCCGGCTTCCAGGAGACCTCCCACGATGGTGAGTTTTCCCGGCGTGAGGGTCGCGTCCGGCTTGCGGCGAACGCACAGGGCGGCGCCGTTCGCACGGAGCAGGACCTGGGCGACGTCAGCGATCAGCAGGTGAGGCGCGTCGCTCACAGACGGCCCTCGTGCAGCAGGCGTTCGACGGTGCGCCGGCCGCGCGCGGTCACGAGCGAGCGCGTATTCCTCTGTCTCGGACAGAGGCCGGCCGTATCCCTCGAACAGGGTGGTCCGCAGTTCGGGATGATCTGGCCACAGCGAGGTGGCGAGCTTGACGAAGTCGGTGACGCGGGGGCCCGGTTCGCTGCGTTCGACGTCGATCAATGCGCAGCGCTGGCCGTTCCAGAGAAGGTTGCGCTCCCAGGAGTCCCCGTACCGCCACCCGGCCGGTAACGGTCCACTGCCGGGCAGCGCGCTCACCAGGCGCCGTACAACGTCGGCCTCCGGAGCGGACAAGCAGTCGCCGGCCTCGGCGAAGTGCTTGTTCAGGCTGGCCACCATGTTCTCGACGACTCTGGCTGCTTCCGGCTGGACCGGGATGCCGGCCATCGCGTCGTGGAAGCGGCGCAGGAGCTGGCCGGCTTGCCGGTGGGCCGTGCGGCGGCGCGCGGGTGACTCCTCTTCCGTCAACGGCTCGCCGTCCACGGCGGTCAGGACGCGGGCGAGCAGCTCCGCGGAACTGTCCCGCAGCTGCGGGACATTGCCGTGACCGAGGTGAGCAACGGCCTTCCGGTAGGCGCGGGTCACCCGCGTGTACCGGATCGGCTTGGGCACCACTTTCACGTAGTGGGCGCCGGTGGGGCCGGTCACCCTCCACACCTGGGAGTTGTCGCGGTCATGCGAGGAGTCCCACACACCGTCCAGGGGACCCAGCACGCTCCAGGCGTGGAGGGGGGAGGGAAGGCGAGTGGAGTCCGTCATGCCAGGTACCTCGTATCCGGTCGTGATCCGTCGGCGAGCAGGGCGGCGCGGCCGGAGGCGAGGTGAAGGCTGGCGTCCGAGGAGGCAGCGGTGTTTTCGAACGCAGGATGAACGAGCGCAGGGCGGCGTACCGGATGCATGAGGGCTCCTCGGGGCGAGATGCGGACAGGTGATCGGGTAACGGCGGGTCTGCTGTCGCCGTAACGGGTCGAGGCGGGCGAAATCTAGAACCAGATTTCGAATACCGAACCCTTTCCTTCTGCGGTCGGGTGGGGCTGGCTGTGATGCTGTGTTCGATCACTCGTGCGGGTTGCGGTACCTCCTGTGGGGGATTGCCGGGGGCCGCCTGGTCGGTCATGGCGTGGCGAGATCCGAGTGGAGGGCGATGGCGTCGCGAAGGAAGCTGCGCTTGGAGTAGAAGGTGTGCTCGGCCGCCCAGCCGTGACTGGAGAGGTACTCGCAGAGCCAGCTGTCGATCCGCTTCATCTCGATGAGGACCTCGTCCTGGTCGTGGTCGAGGATGCTGCGCGAGCGGATGTATTCCAGCTCGCACTGGGAGAGCATCCCGTCGGGGGCCGCCAGGAGGGCGCAGCGGTCGAGGAAGATGCCGCAGACGTGTCCGGTGCGCAGCGATTCGCACTGGATGTCGTAGCGGACGCGCTGGAAGGGCGGCATCGCCCGGACCTGGAGGCCCAGGTCTTCGCGCAGGAATCTCTCGAAGCGGTCGGGGGCGATGTCGAGGCCAGGGGTGAGTTCCTCGCGGCGGGCGAAGGCGTCCTCGGTGAACCACTTCCGCTGAAGAGGGTGCCACGGGTGATCGCTCTGCGGCCCGAAGGGGCCACCGGGTCGGCCGGACATCCCCGGATGGCTGCCTGCTCGTCGCTGCGACGTCCGGCCGGTTCGTCGGCCTAGGGTGGGGCCGATGAGTCATGGTGAAATCGGTCAGGTGACCTTGGACGAGGCTGTTGCGGATGCCCGCCTCGCCGCATGGGAGTTCGACGGTGCACGGGCCTGGCTGGAGGAAGCCCGCCGGCATCCCATGGAGCCGCTGGCGGCCGAGGTGTGGGTCACCGACCCTGCTTTCGAGCACGTCCTGCTGGTCAAGCACCCCGTGCGCGGATGGGTGCCGCCCGGTGGCAAAGTGGAGCCGGGCGAGACACCGCGTGCGGCGGCGGCACGAGAGCTGCTGGAGGAGACCGGCCTGCGCAGCGACTGCTGCCCGAGCCCGCAGCCGTGGCGGTGCGTTCCTACCGGGCCGACTGGTCTCCGACGCTGGGCCTGACCTACGCCGCGGTCGTCGGACGTGACGTACCGCTCGCCGGGGAGCAGAACCAGCCGGCGGCATGGTTCCCTCTGGACACAGGCTGGGACAGCGTCTTCCCCGAAGACCGCGAGCGGATCCGTGCGCACGCTCGCCGCCTTGCGGCCGGCCGGGCGGTCGGCTCCCGCTGAGGTAGGCCGCTGGCCGCCGTTCACAGGAGGGCCTCGATCCGGTGAAGGTCGGCCGAGGGCAGGGTGACGAGCTCAAGGTCGTGCGCTTCGACGCGCTCGCACAAGTCCAGCGCCCACTCGAGGCGGTCGGCGCGAGGCTGGCAGTCCACGGTGAGGAAGTAGCGCCGCAACCTCCACATCTGGTACCTCAACCCCCATCCGGATCCAGCGCACTGCATCGGACAGGGACATCAGCTCGGCTCAGGCTGAGAGGCAGAAGACGACCCCTCTGGACCGGTGCCATGCGGTCTGCCCTCATAGGTCGTGGTCGGCTGCTGTTCGCTGTCAGGCGTGTCGTTGGCGTGGTGGTCTTGTAGGGCGGCGGGGACGTCGCCGATGAGGTTGATGGTGGTGACACGGGGGCGGGTACCGACGCCGTTGAGAGCGAACACCGATGTGATTCCCCAGGCGATGGCAGTCAGGCCTGCGGCTGTCGGGCGCGCGATCGCGGGTGTGGCTGCCCACGTCATCCAGACTGTTGCGGCTCCCCACAGGATCCAGGTCAGACGCGCTGAGAAGGTACCGGTAGCGGCGGACAACAAGGCGATGGCGATGCCGCCCGCGAGCCACAGAGCGTGAGCGGTCTGCGCGGTCAAAGGCAGGCCGTCGGTATGAGTGATGAGGAAGCGGGTGACGGGCTGGTCAATGGTGGACCATACGCTGCCCGCATGTTCCGTCAAGGGACTGAAGAACCTTTCGAGGACCGCGCTGATCGGGACGAGCGCTATGAACACAAAAGGCATCAGACACAGCAGCAGCCACCAGGGCGTGTGGGGACTCCACGGCCTGCGCAGGAAAGCTTTCATCTCAGCCGGTCAAGGACTTCGTTGTGGAGGTGCCGCAACAAGCCGGCCCTTGTCCAGGCAGCAAACCGACGGTGCGCAGTGGCCGGGCTCACGCCGAAACAGGGCGGCAAGCGACGCCAAGCACACGACGTGGTCAGCGCGTACACGATCGCGCAGAACATCTTCCGGTCCGCCACCGGAGCCGTTCCACCACCCTGCCGACGCGGCTTGAACGGCGGTATCAGCGGCGCCGCAATCTCCCACAGTCCGTCAGCAACGAGATCGCGCCCGCTCAAGATCCACAGCCATAACTGGCGATCATGCCTCAAAGCGGCTACGCCCGGTGTTGGCCCGTCCGAGAGCGCGACGGCTGCCCGGCCCGGTCTTCTAACCTGATCGCGTGATCGACTACGACGATTCCGGCCGCCCTACGGTCCAGGTGGGAGACTCCGGGCCCGCACGCCTACTGCTCTCGGAGCCGACCCGGCGGTACGAGGACGAACCAACACTGGACTTCCTCGTCAGGGCCCGCGGACCCTGGGGAAGCGTCGAGACCTCGGTGGAGACCTGGGACGGCGACGGTCTCGACACCTTCCTCGCCTCACTTGCCGAAGATTTCCGGGGCTGGGAAGGAGTGCGCACCTGGCACTCCCTTTGCTACGACCTGACCCTCTCAGCGAAACACCACGCTGGTGGCCACGTCCGACTGACCTGGGGAATCCGCGACCGGGCACCCTCCGAGGAATGGCAGTTCGAGACCATCACGGTGCACGCGGCCGGGGAAGACATGCGCAACCTCACCGCCGAGATCCACACGTTCATCGCGAGCGTCGCGGAGTAGCCGAACGAGCCCCGGTGCCGAGCCCCACCACATGAGATGACGCCTTACAACGGCCAACACAATGAGGCGGATTGCCCTGATGGCCGTGTCCAGCCCGGCAGTTGAGCGTTCGGTCCGGCGTGGTGACGTCGCCGTGAATCGTGTCGGAGGAGCCGTGGGACCGCCTTGAGCCGCTGCTGCCGCAGCACGCGAGGCGATTTCGGCCCTCAGGGCGTAAACCGCTGCAGGACCGGGAGGTGCTGTGCGGGATCCCGTACGTGCTGCACACCGGCATCCAGTGGGAGTGCCTGTTGAGGAGGTGGGTTCGGCTCGGAATCTGAGACGGAGCGGCCTCTGACCTGCGCTTCCGCCGTCGGTGTACCCGAGCAGCCGATTCCGTCGGGCCATCGGGCCCCGGCGGCGGCTACAAGCCCCCGCCGTCTGCTCGGGCACGGCGGCTCCCGTCTGTGCGCCGTGATCCTCAGCCGTTGCGGGCTCGGCCGAGCCGGTTGCAGCCACAAGGGCTCTGCCTGGCTCGGGTGGTCCACGGCGAATAGGCGTGAGCGGCTGCGCGTCACAGTGGTGGTGCGGCTTTGAACGTGTGCGTGCGGTGCCACAGGTAGTACGTCTCACGGCTCGGCGTCCACCAGCTGACGCTGCGCCCCGCCAACTTCTCCTGGATGTACGCCTCGACCTCGGGTATCTCGGCGGCCAGCGGGCTTACCTGGACGCTGCCTTCAGGCGTGATGGCGACGTAGCCGTGCTCGTACACCGCGTCGCATCCCAGGGTGCAGGCCAGCATGGCGATGTTGGCCAGGTCCCGCTTCTCGTCGTCGCTGCACATCGCGCGCTTCTTGATATGAGCGGCGATCAGGAAGGAACCTGGCAGGGTACGTCCGCACAGGGCGCACTGACCCGTCGAGCCCTGCAGTAGGCGTCTCTTCAGCGCTGCCTGCTCGCCGCGCTGGGCGCGCTGGACCGTGCGCTCGAGGTCCCCGTCGAAGGCCGTCACAGCGGCCTCTTCCTCGGCCGTGTCGACCGGTTCCAGGGCCGCCGTTGCGGGATCGAGCGTCAGCAGGGTCTGGAGCGTGTCGCTCTCCTCCTCGCTCAGGACGGAGATGCCCATGATGTTGCGGTTGGGGTTCCAGCCGAGCAGGGTGCGGATCTCCTCGACGGCAATGTCGAAGCCGCGGGTGCCGGAGAGGGCGTACATGTACTCCCAGGTACTGCCTGCGTGGTCGGTGCCCCACAGCCGCGTGGCCAGTTCCTTGTTGTGCCACATCAGGGCGATGGTGCCGCCGAAGTAGACGCGCTTGTCGCCGCTGAAGAACACCCAGTTGCCGGGGCGCATCTTGTTGATCCGGGAGACGTTGACGTTCTTCTTGCCCGGCACGACGCCCCACATCTGGGCCTGTCCGTCGGGGAAGAGTTGCTTGAGCTGGTCGATGGTCGATGCGTCGAGGATGTCCGCGTGGTCGTCGAAGACCACGGGTTTGACGATGGTGTCCTGGTAGTGCTGGTCGACGTCCTTCTCCGACCGGCGGGCCGGCTGCATCACGATCCGCATGACGTGGATCATCCCCCCAACTGTGTGTACTTGTCGGCCTTACCCCGGGCCAAGTGCACCGGGTACTTGCGGTGATTCTTCTCGATCTACTCAGCCAACGCCGCCTCGAGGTCGACATCCAGGACGTCCGCGAGCCTGAGCAGGTAGGCCAGGACATCCACCATCTCCTCGCGTACCTGTACGGCGCGCTCGTCGTCCTGCATCACCTGGGCGGACTGTTGCGGTGTCAGCCACTGGAAAATCTCCAGCAGTTGCGCGCTCTCGCCGGCCAGCGCCATCACCAGATTCTTCGGGGTGTGGAACTGCTCCCACTCGCGTCGGCGGCGAAGTGGGCCAGTGCCCGCTGCGGGGACGTCAGTGTCATGGCAACAGCTGTATCAGACGCCACCGACACCCCCCTTCGCCCAGGCAATGCCGCCTGGCCGCTTGTCAGTTGGCCTTGATATAGATCGCGTATGCATCTCTACGGGGGCACGGTGGCCGAGGCGGCCCGCAGCGTGGGCGACGAGGCGTTCATCGCCGCAACTGAACGACACTTCACCAAGGTGTTCGGTGGGGCGCCCAGCGCGCAGGAGGTGCACAGCTGGCGCCGCAGCTGGCCGTCCCTTTCGGCGATCCTTCATTCTGCCGGCCTGGACGACCTGCACCTGATACTGGAGTATGCGCTGCCCGCCACGGGAGAACGCATCGACGCCCTGCTCTTCGGCAAGGACGCCGAGGGGGGCCTGTGCGCCGTTGCGATCGAACTGAAGCAGTGGACGCGCGCGCAACTCAGCCTCGCTCGGCCCGGGATGGTCCGCATCGGCGAGCGCGTCGTCCAGCACCCGGCCCGCCAGGT
Organism: Streptomyces sp. NPDC058295; assembly: GCF_042880655.1. Classification (NCBI taxonomy): domain Bacteria; kingdom Bacillati; phylum Actinomycetota; class Actinomycetes; order Kitasatosporales; family Streptomycetaceae; genus Streptomyces; species Streptomyces sp. NPDC058295. Next base: position 72,449 of record NZ_JBHVYO010000027.1, on the reverse strand, counting down.
CGGCGGCTACGTGCATTATCTGCAGCAGTGGGTCAACCATGCCGACTTTCCGCTGACCGCCCGCGGCACCGTCGTACTCCACGACGCCGGCGCCGACCTGGTCGCCGCCCTTCGTGCACCGGCCGCCCGCGGACCCGCGGCCGCCTACCCGATACTCGGGTGCGACGATCTCACCCCGCACCCCTCCCCGCAGGCCCTGGCCCAGCGGCTCGGCTGCGCCGAGCTGACCCCTGCCGGCAGCGACGACGTCGAAAGCTTCCTCCATGCCGAGCACCGCCCCTCGACGGTGCTCCTGGAGCGGGCTGGCCACGTCATCGAGGGCCGCGACGCCTTCACCCTCATCGGCGAGCAGGACCTGGCCCGGCAGGAAGTCCTGCACGCGGTGGACGGGGCACGCGAGCGGGGAGCCAAGAGCATCGTCGTCGTGACCGGCGGACCGGGCACCGGAAAGACCGTCATTGCCTGCCGGCTACTGGGCGACCTGTGCAGACAACCCCACAGCAACCCACGACTGCTGTCCCCGTCCGGGACCCTGACGCGACAACTGCGCAGGATCGTCGGCGACGACGCCAAAGGCCTCATCGCCACCTTTCTCGACAAGATCCCGGCCGGTATCACCGACGACAGTGTGATCCTCCTGGACGAGGCCCACCGCGCCCGCACCTACCCCGATCACCAGCAGGGCGCGTTCCCCGTGATCCTGGGCAAGCTTGTGGAGCGGGCCGCCGTCACCGTGCTCTTCCTCGACGAGCGACAGATCGTGCGTCCGACAGAAGGCCTCACCCTCGACCAACTCCGACACCACGCACAGCACAGCGGATTCTCCTTCGCCCACATCGACCTGATCAGCCAGTTCCGCTGCAACGGCTCACGCGCCTACCAGCAGTGGGTCGACCACCTCTTCCGGCCCGACGGCACCGCCTCGCCCTTCGAGGGCAGCGACTACGACCTGGCAGTGGCAGCAGACCCCGAGCAGCTCGAACACTGGATCGCCGGCCACATCCGCGGCGGCCGCAGCGCACGGATGACGGCCGGTTTCTGCTGGCCATGGAGCTCCCCACCGACCCCACCACTCACGCCGGAAGTAGCCATCGCCTGGGACGGACCGGACGGCCGGCGCACCTGGGAGCGCCCGTGGAACTCCCGCGCCGACGAGCCCGCATTTGACCACCCCCACGTACCCCCGCGCCCCTTTTGGGCGACCGATACCGGCGGCCACGACCAGGTCGGCTGCATCTACACAGCCCAAGGCATGGAATACGCCTACAACGCTGTCATCATGGGCGGCGACCTCGTCCGCCGAGGCGAACAGTGGATCGCGCACCCCGAGGAAAGCCACGATGCCCTGCTGCGCGACCTGCCACCGCACCGCTACCTGCAGTACGCGTTGAACACCTACCGGGTGCTGGCCACCAGAGGCATCCGAGGGACGCGCTTGTACTCGACCGACGACCGCACACAGGACTTCCTGCGGACGCTGGCCTTTCCGCACCACGCATAAGCGGCTGCAGCGGCGGCGCCCAGCCGGTGCATGGACGATTTATAGCAGCCCCAACGAGCAGTGATCGCACGGTAGTTCGCCGGACGGCCCCGGCCGGCCGATGTCCGAGGCGGCTGATAGGGATGGGGCATGACGATCCGTGATCTCCAGGATGCGCTGGCGCAGTTCGCCCGCGAGCGCGACTGGGAGCAATTCCACACCCCGAAAAATCTCGCCATGGCGCTCGCCGGCGAGGCCGGTGAAGTCCTCGAACTTTTCCAGTGGCTCACCCCCGAACAGTCCGACGCCCTCACCGGGCGGCCCGACGGGGCTCAGGCTCTGCGTCTTGAGCTGGCCGACGTCTTCGCCTACCTGCTGCGCCTGGCGGACGTCACCGGCATCGACCTCGAGGAGGCGCTGGCCGAGAAGATCGAGCTGAACCGGCACCGCTACCCCGTCGACCTGGCCTACGGGCGCGCCGAGAAGTACACGAAGCTGGGGAAGTAGGCGGAGCATGCGGATCTTTATGCAGCCCGCCCGGCGTTCGGACCGTACCGTCGATCGGCACTACCAGGACACCATCATCCGTCCGGTCGTCTTCGACGAACACGCCGACCTTCTGGATCCCACGACCCTGCAGAGCCTGCGGCGGCTCTTTCCGGGCGGCAGCGCGGCGATGTGGGGGGTGATGCCGGGCAAGAACGGCGCCAATCTTCCCGAGATCCGCAAGATCGAGCCCGGATCTTGGGTCTTCTTCAGCGGCGACAAGCACCTGTATCTGGGTGCCACCATCGCCGCGACCTGGCGCAGCCCGCAGCTCGCGGAACGGCTGTGGGGCGCCGATCCCGACAGCGGCACCTGGGAGTACATGTACGCGTTGGCCGGCCTGCGCGATTTCGACACCCCTGTCGAGGAACTTCGCGACCTGCTGGGCTGGAAGGCGACCCGCAACATCATGCGCTTCCAGGCCGTCAACCCCGCCGAGGCCGACCTGCTCGAGCGGCATTTCTCGCTGGAACCTCACACCCCGCCACACCCCGGCGGCGACGGTCCTGCCGGGCAGCCGCCGGTGCTGGCGGGCGTGCACAGCGACACCGCCAGCGGTGAGGACCTGCTGAGCAACGAGGCGGACGTGGAGATGCTCGCGCAGCTGGCGGCCGCCACGGTCACCACTCCGCCGCTGGCCGTTGCACTGCTGGGCGAATGGGGAGCCGGCAAGTCAAGTTTCATCCGCCAGATGAGCGGCCGGATCGACCAGCTCGCCGCGCTCGCCGCCCAGGGCCCTGCCCGCAGTGCCTTCACCGCAGGTGTCCGCCAAGTCCACTTCAACGCTTGGCACTACAGCGACGAGCAGGTGTGGTCGGGCCTGGTCGACCACCTCTTCCGCGCCTTGGCCCCCACCCCCGAACCACAGACGTCCTCCGCCGAGGCGACCGCCGAGGAACGCCGGCGGCGAGCCGCGCACCTTGCACGGCTGGAGAGCGATCAGCTGCAGCTCGACAGCCGACTCGCGCGCACCGCCCTAGACCGGCCGACCGGCTTCCTGTCTTTCGCGGGCTCCCCGCTGGAGGGACCCCGGCTGCTGTACGCGGCCGCGCGGCTCGTGCTGCGCGACCTCCGGTACGGCTGGCTGGCCCTGGCCGCCTGGCTGGCAGTCCTTGCGGGAGTCTGCGCCGCCGGGCTGTGGTTGTCGAGCTGGCTGCCCCCGCTCCTCGGCGCCGTCGCCGTCCTCGCCACCCCGGCGCTGCCCATGGTGCGGGCCCTGAGGGCCTCACACGCGCAGCACACGTCCCTCACCGGCAGGCTCCGCTCTCTGCTGGAGAAGCACCAGCGCATCCTGGCCGAGAACGTCAGCGGGGCCCGCGCCCGCCTGGCCGAGGCGGATGCCGCCGTCCGGCTGGCCGACTTCCTCACCGAACGCAGCGCCCCTCAGACCTACCAGCACTACCGGGGACTGCTGGGCACGGTCCACCACGACCTGGTCCGGCTCGACGAGCAGCTGCGCGAGGCCCGCGCAGAATGGACCGGCGCCCACTCCGGGCAGCAGCCGCCCCTGGAACGCATCGTCCTGTACATCGACGACCTGGACCGGTGCCCCCCGGCACGCGTGGTGGAGGTGCTGGCCGCCGTGCACCTGATGCTCGCGCTGCCACTGTTCGTCGTGGTCGTGGCGGTCGACCCGCGCTGGCTCCTCGCCTCACTCAAGCACCACTACCAGGAACTGTTCACCTCCCGCGACAGCACGCCCGGTTGGGCCGACACGCAGGACACCGCCACCCCGCTCGACTATTTGGACAAGATCTTCCAGATCCCCTTTGCGGTCCCGCCGACCACCCAGGACAAGGCCGCACGCCTCATCCGCGCCCTGCTGACCGCCCCCGACCCCGAAGGCCCGGCACAGCCCGCGGACGCGGGGGGCCTACCCGATGCGGAGGAGCCCGAAGCACCAGAACCGTCGGCCGTCGCTGCCGCTGCTGCCGCCCCCGGCCCGGAGCCGGCCGACGGCCTGGCGCCGGAAGCCGGCGGCCCAGACCACACGCCCGTCCAACTGCAGCTCGAGGAGACGGAGATCGCGTTCATGTCCTGGATGGGCGGCCTGACGCGTACTCCCAGGGCGGCCAAGAAGCTGGTCAACCTCTACCGGCTGGCACGTATCGGCGTCGATCCGGGCGATCTTGTCGCTTTCGTGGGGACCGAAACGACTCCAGGCGAGCACCAGGTTGTCCAGATTCTGCTGGCCCTGCTCGTGGGCAGCCCGGACCAGGCTGCCACCGTCTTCCGGCACATTTTGGAGACACCCCCCACCAGCAAGATCACAGAAGCGTTGCGCGGTCTGCCTGTCGATGTCCCGGCAGGGGCGCAAGCAGCCGATCTGATCGAGCAGATGACCACCGTCCGACCCGTGATCATGGATAGTGCCGTGTACCAACAGTGGTGCCCCAAACTGGCCCGCTTCTCCTTCTACACCCGCAACCTCACCGGTTGACCGACCCTCGTGACACAGCCCCCGCCCATGCTCGGTGACTGCGGCTGTCCTCGGCGGTTGAGCCGGGGCTGTGGCGTACGCGCAGGCCTTCCCGGGCCTGCGCGTACTGTCCGATCATGTGCAGGCACTGCGCCCCCCGGGCGACGCACGTCCTCGTCCTGCTGCGCCCCGGAGCCCGCCGGGGGCAGTGCGCCGTGGCCGGCCCGACCCGCTCCGACGTCGAGTTCGCCAAGGCCATGACCGGTGGGACATCGCGCACCCGGCCTGCAGTGTCTGCCCGGGAGCGCGCCGTGGGTGGCCGGCTCAGGCGAAATAGCCGGGGAAGTCGTTGGCGGGTGTTCCGACGAGATGCGCACGATCGAGGAACGTGTTGTTCATTTCGCAGCTCGTTTCGGGCAGCAGGACGCATGCGTGGCAGGCAGCCAGGTTGAGCCCACCGACACCGTTGGCGTCGGTCTCCATGCACAGAGGGTCGCACGAACACCAGGCGGCACGTTCCAAGGCGGACGACAGGTTCCTCGACAGCTCCGCGACCTCTCCTCGTGCGACGATGCCGCCCAGACTTCCCGCAGAGTCGCTGGTCGCGGTGTAGAGGAGGACTCCGCACATCTCGTCGTCGACGTAGAGCCGTTCTCTCAGGGACGCCGCGGGGTAGCCGCAGTCCAGGCTCCACTCGTTGATCAGGGCGTGCGCCAGGGTGTGGAGGAGGACGAAGCGTGACGTCAGCGGTGAGCGCGGATTTTCCCACTCCTGTTCCCGGAGCAGGTCCGTGTGCGCGGCTCGCATGAGTTCGGTCCGCTGGGAGTCGATGCGGAGCAGGGCCGACTCCCACTGACGGAGTCGCCCCTGGTCCAGAGTGAGGAAGACTCCTTCGCCGACCACGTCGACGGCCGGGAGCCACCCGAGGTCCGTGCTTTTGCTCAGGCGACCGATGCGATCACGATCGGCCTTCGAGCCTTGCGGAGGACGGATGCGGGTGAAGCCGGTGAGGACCCGAACCTCGCGAAGCCGCTTGACCAGCATCACCCGGTCGACACCCGGGACATCGAATCGGTCCGCCTCCTCGGGGGACTCGCACACGAAGTGCTTGTTCTCGGGGGTGTCCTCGGTGACTTTGGAGAGCTGCTCGTACTCCTCCTGCCGGAGTGGCTCGCCGGCGGCGAATCGGAGCTTGTCCTCGTCGTCCTCCGTGAGTTCGGGGTGGGCTGCGTTCTCGAGGGTGCGGACGGTGTGCAGTACCTGGGAGGCGGAATACCCGCCGGGAGTCAGCCAGCCTTCGTCCTGTGCGAACTCCGCGATGCGCTCGTCGCTCTTGCCGACGAGGTGTCTGCGGTGCGCCTCGACGAGTTCCATCAGTTCTGTGTGCCACGGCGGGATCGACAGGGCCGAGCGCATGTCGGCGAACCAGGCCGCAGAGGAACCGCGCTGGAGGGTTTGCAGGGGCTGCTTGCATCCGCGCTCCGTGGCGTCGCGGCCCAGCCACGGGCGGGCGCCCTGGCAGCGAAGGCCCAGGCGGCGCAGTGCTGTCTTGCCGAAAGCGCCCTCCATCGAGGCCTCCCGTCCGCAGCTGCAGCTGATGACGATGCTGCGGAGACTGGCGGTGCGACCGTCGGTCTCCAAAGTCAGCTCGCGCGTGGCTTGCGAGCACGTACGGGGGTGAGTGTCCTTGCGGTCCGGGTCGGCGTGGACCCAGGCCTCGTAGGGGAACTCGTCGAGGTGCCCGTCCTCGCAGGCCACCATGAAGCGCGAGGGCGTCAGCAGGGTCGCGCATCGCGCGCAACGGTTGTCGCCGTCTCCCGCGCTCAGGTCGCGGAACGCTTTGAGTGCCTTGCACTGGGGGCACGCGTAGGTGTCGGGGAACCGACGCACGCGCACGCCACGTCCGGTGGCGACGCGTGCCGCGGGCGGCCGTCTGAACCCGTTGACGTGCAGCATCGGTTCCAGGCGCTGGTCCCGGAGGTCGGGTTCGCCCGTGACGTCCCAGGTGTCCAGACCGCTGACGATGTAGGACTGGTCGGCCACGGCGAGCAGGCCGCCCACGCCGTACGTCGTGATCTGTTGGGCACGCCGGACGGAGCCCACGGAGGGGCGCTTGCGCTCGTCGCCGGTGGGAGTGGCGCCGGGGGTGCTTCTGCGAGGCATTTCAGCTCTCCAGGTACAGGTGGGACTCGACATCGACGTCGCGCAGGCTCCACAGGGTGGGACGGGCCTTGGTGAGGTCGTGGTCCTCGTGGGTGCGCAGCAGGGCGAGGTCCGGCCTGCGGCGGGGGTTGGCCGTGAACGTGAAGGCGGCCTCGTACTCCAACTTGTCGTTGGTCTCGACGAGCTGACGCCAATGGTCGACGAAGGCGCGGATCTCCGCATCTGCGTGGTCGGCCTCCGCAGGCGAGATGAGGCGGATGCGCTCGACCAACTGCGCACGGACCGAATCCAGTTGGGAAGCGAAGTCGTTCACGTCCTTGGCGTCCGTGTTGTCGCGGAGCTCCGGGTGCAGGAGGCGGGCGAGCCCGAGGAACGCGGCGTGCAGGGCCTTGTCACGGGCGCGGGCGGCGAACGGCGTCACGCTGGTCGACTCGACCTGCCGGTAGAGGGCCGAGTGGTAGCTGACGAAGTTCTCGTAGTGGGAGAGGTCCCTGGATCGTGCCGCGTTGAACAGGGTGACGACGAGACCGGGGCGGCCGCGCCCGACACGACTGGTGGCCTGGATGTATTCGGCCGTGGTCTGCGGTTGCCCTGTCACGGCCATCAGGCCGAGGCGGTCGAAGTCGACACCGACGGAGATGATGTTGGTCGCCAGCGGCACGTCCAACGCCGACCCGGTCGCCAAGGATCGCCCGAGGGCAGCGAGCAGTGAAGGAAGGTCGCTGGAGGGAACGCGGCTGGTGATCTCGGTCGGCAGGACCTCGCGCGCCTCCACTCCGTCACGAGCCGCGAGTGTCCGCAGCCGCTCGTTGACGTCGGCGTTGACCTGCAATTCGGCAGCGCCGAGCAGACGCAGGCTGTTGAAGTATCCCAGCAGCGTCCAGTAGGCGTCCCGTACGTCGTCGTCCGGGCACGGGAGGTGCTTGGCGTTGTGGAGCAGGGACGCGTAGGCGCGGATGAGGAGGGTCGCCTGGGAGAGACCGGGTGCGAGAAGGCCGACGTAAAGGCGCGAAGGTCTGCGCTGCGGGGGTGCTTCGACGGCGAACCACGAATCGCGGGCGTCCAGGCCGGACGGCGGGAACTGCGACACCTCCCTGCCGAATAGCGCCTTGCCCTGGTCCTGGGCGCGACGGATCGTCGCGGTGGAGGCGATGATCTTCGGGCGGGCGCACGCGATGTCCACGGCCGCTTCGTAGAGACCGGCGAGGGTTCCCAGCGGGCCGGAGATCAGGTGCAGTTCGTCCTGGATGACGAGCTCAGGTGGCGGGGTGCCTTGGCCAAGCCGGCCCTCGTCCCGGTTGAACAGGGCCGCCACGTCCTCACGCCAGGCGATGCGGGCGAACTTGTCGGCGGTGGCGATCACGAGTGTGGGCCTCACCCGGTAGAGCTCCGTGTCCACGACGTGCACAGGCAGCCCGGCAGAGAAATCGCACGCCCGGTCGTCGCACCGGATGACCATGCGCTTCGCGCCCGGGTCGACCACATGGTTGCGAACCAGCAAAGGAGTGCCGCACCAGGGGCAGTTCTTGAGCTGGACGGGGTTCTCCTGCTGAAGCTTCTCACCCCCTGCCAGCTTCTTCAGCGCCTTGTCGGCGTCCTTGAGCCTGTTGGGCGTTGCGGCCTTGCCCACCCACATGCCGATGGAGATCTGCTCCTGCCCCAGCCGCTCCGGCTTCTCGGCACGCACGCGCTCCATCGCGCAGATCAACAGGGCCGCCCGTTCGAACTGCTGCAGGGTCAACAGACGCAGGGTGTATCGCATGAGCACGCTCACGCCGGCGCCGGCCGCTCCGTGACGCAGACGGCGATGGAAGACAGTGAAGGCGATCAGCCCGAGGTAGGCCTCCGTCTTGCCGCCACCGGTGGGGAACCACAGAAGGTCGGCGACAGCCCGGTCGGGGTGGGTCGCGTCCACGGTGCCGTTCAGACACAGGAGCACGAACCCGAGCTGGAACGGCCTCCACGCACCCTCGAGCGACGGCGCACCGACCCGCTCCCGTTTGATCCATTGACCTCTGCCGCGCTGCACCGCCATGACACGGTTGGCCAGACGAAACGCCTCCAACGCATCGGGATCACGATCCAGGAGGTCGATCCCCGCGCCCATGCGTTGTTGCGCGGTGCGGCAGTGCTCCAGCTGCTCCTGCGCCAGGCGCAGGTAGGCGCGATCGCCGTAAATTCCCTCGCGAAGGAGCTCCGCGTCCGCGGCGCGAGCCACGATCCACTCTCCGTACAGGGCGACGAACGTGCGAAGAGAGCGGATCAGCTCGTGCTTCGAGGCTTCGGCGAGATACTGCATCTCCAGGAGCGTCTCGGGCACGGAGGAGTTCGAGTCGGACAGGAGGACCTCGCTCACGGGGACGTGCTCCGTCCACACGGAGGCCACTCCCGCGGGCGCCGTGTGCCGCTCGGGTCGATCGACCGGTGAAGGGGACCAGGACCAGTCCGCGGCACAGCCGTGGCCGACGGCGAAGGTCGGGGCATGACGATGCAGGAGCCGGGCGAGCCGGCTCTCGTCGTCGAGATCACGGACCGTGGGACGCTCGACGAGCGCCGGGCTCGCGTCCGGGACCGTGACCTGCAGGCCCACCTGGAAGAAGCACTTGGGATCCTTGATCTCCTGCTGCTCCACGGTGTGGGTGTTCATCAAGGTGGCGGTCACGGAGATCGTGTCGCGGTGTCCGCGGGGAGGACGGACCCGCAGGTGCAGGGACAGCCCCTTGGCGAGTTCTACGTCCTCGTCAGGCGGGTCCAGGACATCCACCGACGTGACGGAGAGCTCCAGGGGACGGCGGCGCCAGCGCACCTCGGGTTGCCGGGTGCTGCGTTGTTCGGCACGTTCGGGCACGGCCGCATCGCCTGCGGCGTCCACCGGCTCGTACACGGCGGCGAAAGCATGCACGAGTACGTGACGACTGAGCGTGGGGTCGACGGCGAAGGTGAGCCCGGTCGCCGAGGGGCGGGCGACCCTGGCGAGCACGACGCCCGCATCGGGGGTCTCGTCCGCCGCCACGGTGGAGTCGGCATCGTCGAGGTCCTGCACCGCGGCGTCCGGATCCCGTTCGCGATGCTCTGGCTGCGTCGGGTCCACGACGCGGGGGAACAGGACCCCGGTGGAGTAGGTGGTCACGGGCCAGTCGTCGAGGGTCTCGACGTCCTGGCGGTTCTCGCCGTGGGGGCCCAGCAGGTCCGACTTCAGTTGCTGGGTCAACTGTTCACGCAGCCGGTAGTGCTGCGTGTGATTGTCCGTCATGCGCCGTCGTCCTTGCGGTCGTAGTGAAACCGGCCGATCCCGATCGGCCGCGGTGCGAGCCAGAGGCCGCAGGGGCCCAGAGCGGCGCGGGCGGCCGCGGCGTCCTCGCCGGCGACGGTCTCGACGAGGTCGATCCGCGTTCCGGTGATGCGGCCGGGCCAGGCCGTCGGCCGATGCCCATGCCGTTGCTGCATGAAGCGGTAGAGGTCGCGGCGGAAGGCTTCGGAGGCGACACCGACGATCTGTTCCTCGTGCAGGAGGGCGTAACCGGGGGCCGTGCGCTCCTCGTGGGCCGCGGGCACGTCGTCCAGCCGCGTCCAGACCACCTCGTCGCCGGGGAGGACCTTGCCCGCCAGGTACTCCTGAATCTGCCGCGGGTCGCAGACGAGCTGTTCGAGTCCTGCGGGATGGCCACGATGGACATCCCCACCCAGCAACGAAAGCCCCAAGCGCTGGCTCGCCTTGTAGCCGTAGCGTCCCCACCGCTGCATGCCCCTGACCTTGCGGACCAGCCGGAATCCGCGACGACCGGTGACATGTGCCTCGGGCGGCTGGAGGCGGTACAGATCATGGCGGGCACGGGTCATCGCGACGTACAGGGCCCGGGCGGCGTCGCAGCGGTCGGCGTCCACCTGCTCGTGCTCGTCCAACGGCCCCGGGTCGACGACGAGCACCCGATCGAACTCCAGACCCTTGGCCCGGTGGAAAGTGGAGACGACCAGACCGCACTCCTGCGGTGCCACGAGAGCGTCCGGCAGATTCCCGCGGGCGACGGCTTCACGCAGCCGCCCCGGCTCGACGACGCGTCCGTTGCGGTCGCCCCCCGCCCGCAGGAGCAGCTGCCACGCGCTGCGGCCCTGACCGGGATCGGGCCCCTGCCCCAGAGCCTGCCACGCTTCGACGAACCGCTCTTGTGAGATCGAGACGGTGTCGGGCAGCCGGGAAACGACCTGAGCCACCCACCCGGGCACGGCGTGATCACCGGCACCTCTGCGGACGCGGTGGTCGATGCTCAGATCGGCCAACCACCGTGAGATCAGCAGGGCGTCCCCGTTGCTGGCGCACAGTACGGCCGTGCTGATGTCCGCATCGCACAGCGAGGCGCGCACATATGGAACCTGCAGGTCGCCGAACTCCAGTCGCGAATCCAACTCCGTGCGCAGCTGCTCGTGCACCGCCTCGGCCTGCGCACGCGTGGAGCAGGCGCGCACCGCGGCCTCGAAGGGGCGCGCACAGGCGGCCTCGTCGGAAGCGGCCCTGAAATTCTCCTCGAGGGGGAACTCCACGAGTTCGCCCGCGAACCGCCCGCGCAGCCAGGAGAAGAACCTGCCGGTCTCGCCCGCCCGCTCCTCGGGGTCCTTGACCTGGAATCCGTAGATGGCCTGGGCAGGATCGCCCACCACGGTGAATCCGCACTCGTAGGCCTCCAAGAAGGCCTGCACGAGTCGTCGTCGATCACCGACCAGGTCCTGGACCTCGTCGACGACGACGTGTCGGATCTCGTCGAGCGACTGAGGGGCCCGGCTCTCGTCCTCGAGGAGCTCGATGGCCGCACGGATGCGTTCCTCGAAGGAGCGGGCGTGCCAGTTCTCGTCGTGCGCGGCCTCACGCAGCAGATTCAGAGCCCAGGCGTCGAACGTCGACACCCGCACGTACCGGGACCTGCCGCCCAACACGTGCAGACGGTCGCGCAACTCGGTCGAGGCGGCACGCGAGAAGGTCAGCACGAGCAGGTCCCCGCCCGCGAGACCTCCCGAGACCAGATGTTCGATCCGTCGGACCAGCGTGAAGGTCTTACCGGTTCCGGCGCCAGCAGTGACCAGCACCTTGCCGTCCGCAGGCTCCTGGACGACGCGACGCTGAGCGTGGGTGAGTTCCACCGTGTCGGTCATGGACCCGGTCACCGGCTCGCCCTGCGCCACAGGTGCTCCATGCGCGTGTAGGCAAGTCCACGACCGAAGTTCTCGATGTTGTCGGCCACGTTGAGGATCCGACAGGACTCCTTGCCGCCGTTCAACTCGCCGCGCAGACCTCGGCCGATCATCTGAATGTAGGTGTTGGGGCTGAACGTGGGGCGGGCGACCACGACGGCACGAACGGCAGGGGCGTCGAACCCCTGCGTCAGCACCCGGTAGTTGGTCAGGACCCTGATCTTCTTGTCCTTGAACGCGGCGATGCGGCGCCGCCGGATGCTCGGCGGCGTCCCCCCGTCGATCGAGGCCGCCGTGATACCACGATCCTGCAGCAGTGCGGCAAGCACCTGGGCGTGCTCCACCGAGGTGGCGAAGACCAGGATCGGCCAGTCGTCGGGCAGTTCCCCGATCCTGTCCACGATCCGTCGGGTGCGGTCGACGTCCTGGGCGAGGCGGGTGACGACCTCGGCCGGCAGCGCCATCGCGTTCGTGCTGCGCGTCTCCGCCACCTGCTCGGCCGTCAGCGTGTAGGAGCCGCCCAGGAGTTCCTCGTGCTCGACCTTGGCCAGGACCTTCAACGCCTGCAGATGCCCGTAGGCATCGTCGTTGTCGAACACGCCGAAGTCGAGGCGCTTGTGCCCGAAACGAGCGACCAGCGTCCCCGTCTCGTCGTCGCTGTCCCCGCGGAAGGCGGTGGCCGTCAGACCGATCAGGTGGCGCGAGGTCCGATGCTTGTCGATGCCCAGAGCGTCCAGGATCTGCGTGTAGGTCTTCGGCACGGCGAAGTGAGCCTCGTCGACGATGACGAGGGCACACTCACGCAGCCAGGCGTAGTCCTCCTTCGGGAGCCGTTTGACGGCCGTGTCGTCGATGGCGACGACCACCTGCGGGCCGTCGAGGACAGGGACGGCGTCCGGGATGCCACCCCACATGCGGGTGATACGCAGCGGCTTGTCCGTTCCCACGGTCTGCCAGACGTAGGCCCAGGTCTCGATGGCCTGCTCGGCCAGCTCCTGGCTCTGGGAGATCCACAGGATCGGGCCGTCGAGCAAGCCCTCGCGCAGCGCGCGGACACCGGCCTCGGCGGCGATCCGCGTCTTGCCCGACCCGGTGGGGATCTGCAGCATGGCCCGCTTCTCCTCGCCCTGGGCGAGGTGCTCGTACATGCGCTTCACGAGCGCTTCTTGGTAGGGGTGCAGCTTCAACGGCTTTCGCGGGCCCGGGACCGTCTCGTACGGCTCGGGGCTGCTGGGGGTCTGCGGGTCACCGGCCCACGCCTCCGGGAAACCGTAGGCGCGCACAAAACGTCGTGCCGCCGAACCGCTCGTCCAGATCCGCGGCACATCGAAGCCCGCGTCGGCGAGCGCCGACGCCAGGAAACGCAGGACGTCCTCCCCGTGAGCGGCGATCAGCAGTTCGGCCGCTCGCACGCCGTCGACCGGGATCCCGCGCAGCTGCGCGTCGGCCAGTGCCAGCCCCGGCGGCAGCTCGGCCGTCAGCCGGTCCTCACCGATGGCCAGCAGCAGCTTCTTGGTCGGATCGGTCTCCTGGCGGACCATCACCAACTTCTTGTCGTCCCGGTCCCGCGCCTGCTGGCGCAGGAGTCCTCGACACCCCTCGGCCCCCAGCCGCAGCCCCAGGAGCCGATCGACGGCCTCCAGGGTCGACTCGTCGTCACGCTCGCCGCACAGCAGCACCGTGTACCCGTCGAGCGTCTCGGTCAGTGCCTGCTCCCGTCTACCCTCCGGCCCACGGACGATCTTGACCAACTCGGAACAATGCGCCAGTCTCCAGGCCGCTCCTCGAGCGAGCACCTGACGCAGCCGGGGAAAGACGTCCGTCAGAGACACCGGTTCCGTCAGCGGCACGCAGTGGATTTCCTCCACCAGGAGATCGGACGGGTTGCGGAATCCGAACCGGCCGACGAGGAGTTGGGCGTCGGCCTCGGCGGGGACGAGGAGCGCCGGCACACGCTCACGCAGCAGGACCTCGTACTGGTCCTGCTCGAACGTGACGGCGATGCTCTCGCGCTGCTTCAACGCCCAGGCCTCGCCCACCCTGCAACGGAAGAGGCGTGCCTCGTCCACGAGGTCACCCGAGGGGCCCGAACCTGCGAGAAACGCGTAGGCGCTTCCGACGAATGCGATGTCGGTGCCCGCATCCGCGCGCAGCGCCAGTTCGTTCCACAAGGCGGCGGGCACGTTCTGGACCGTGGAGGGCAGTCGCAGTGCACGTGCGTGGGCGACGGCGACCTCGGCGACGGGCAGGAGCCTTGCGTCCACGTTTAGTTCGGGACTCACCGCGCCATGCGATCGCCTCACGCCCAGCGAGGTGGCCAGCATGCCCCGCTCGCGGAGCACCCAGGTCAGCGGCGACTCGACGCGCAGTTCGCCGCCCTGCCCCGTCGTTCGGGAGCATCGCCAATCGGGCACCAGCCCGGGGTCGGGCAGCTCGCGCACGAAGGCCGCCTTCCCTTCAGCGGACAACTCCGCCAAGAGGTGCAGGGGGCCGGCGGGGTCCTGCCCCATCAGGCTCACGGAGGACGACCGAGGACGCGAAGTGTCGGGCGGAAGAGACGCGCAGAACTGGTGGTACATGACAGCGCTGTAGTCGTTGAACCAGGGATCCGAGCGAGGGTTCATTCGGGGCACCGGACGATCCACCGCCCCGAGGGCCTTGAGTGTCTTCGTGTCGGCCGCGTGAAAGGCCGGGTCGATCAGGACGGCGGCGTCGCGCAGTCCGTCCCCGGGCACGACGGGCCCCGCCAAGAGGCAGTTGCGCACGAAGCGGAACTGGCCGGCGGCGGTGCGCACCTTGAGCACCTCGTGCGGTGCGGGGTGGCGCTCCTTGACGACCTCGACCACCTTGTCGCACTCCACGGTGCGGGTCAGCGTCCAGAAGTCCTCCCAGTCGCTGTTTCGATACCGGTCGAAGCCCGCTGTGACGGCGGCCCTCAGACGTCCGGCCGCATTGGCCTCCTCCACCCCCAGGATCCGCAACGCGTCGACCAGCTCGCGGTCCTGTGCGATGGCGTCGTGCAGATACACCGTCGTCTCGTGCACGAGACGCACGCCGTCGTGCCGACGAAACACCGTGCCCGCGGAAGGGGAACGGAAATGGCCGCCGTCGGTGAGCAGGATCTTCGCGTTCCGTGCTTCTTCCACCTGCGTCGAGTTCCCGGTCTCGACGATGGACGCAGCCAGTGCCAGCGCGGCCTTGGCGCCCTGCACACTGCGGTCCGAGACCAGTGCCTCCAGCCAGATGTGCAGGGGGGACGCGGCGACACCGGCCTGGTCGAGGATGTCCCTGGCCCTCGATCGCCGGTCCCGGCCTTCCACGCTGTGGTGGCACCAGTTCTTTGGGCGCCCCGGGTGGGACGCCCACTGTTCGAGCCAGGCCGGCGCGAGATTCTCCGGATGCAGCCGCAGATTCCGGGGGAGTCGCAGAGCCCCGTCCTGGTCCGGCAGGGAGGGGCGACGGGCGGCCGCCTGCAGCACCTTCTGGCTGAGCATCTCGTCGCCCCACTGGGAAGCTTCCCGCCCACGCGCGGTGAGCAGGGTCAGGAAGGACCCCGGATCCTTCTGCTCGTGCAGATCGGGGATCGAGTCGACCACGAGCTCCGCAGCCCGGGTCACCAACTCCTCGTTGAAATCGCTCTTGGTCAGGTTCTGGCGATCCTCGGGGGTCTTCCACGGCGCATTGAGCAGCCCAGTCAGCGTCGTGTCGTAGTGGGTCGGGAAATAGGCCCAGAAGGTTCCACGCCTTCCGCGGTGCGGGACACCCTTGTCGGGAACCGCCCACGAGAGGGTGACGACAGGCCGATCGTGCAGCTCCCCGGCCGTCTGCGCGGCGGTCTCACTGGGCTCGTGGTCGACGCTGAAGACGAACCAGCGCTCGCTGCTGCGTGGAGACCCGTTGCGCTGCTCCACAACACGGTGCTCGACGCCATGTGTCTCCTGTGTGATCTCCCGGCGCAACTCGTGGCCGGTACGGGTGTCCTCCAGGATCAATCGGTCTACGTGGGGCGAGAAGAGCATGAAATGCGCCGGGAAGTTGATGACGTCCCGTCCCAGCCGGTCCTTCGTACCGTCCTGCAGCGGAAGCACCACCGTCGTCGACGCCCACTCCATCAACTCGTCGAGCCGCTTGTCGCGTTGCCGTTCCGCTTCCAGGTCCAACGGTTGTGCCATCCGCAGCACCGGGGTGGGATCCAGTATCGAGAGGTCAGGAACTGCTTCCCGGATGACACGGGCCGACCAGTCCTTGTCGAAGCCGAACGAGCCGGACGTGCTGTAGAAGCGAGGGGCGTCGGACACGCTCAGCACCGATTTGACACCGACCCCGAAGCGTCCGATCTTCCCTGTCCGTTTCCGCGACACGGCCATGCGCAGGATCGTGTCGGCGCCGCCCGAGGTCATCGGTGTGCCGGTGTTGGCGCAGTACAGGTGGTCCTCGGTGAGAAGTACATGGATCGTCCCAGTGACTTCGGACAGTCGCTCCGTGTTCTCGTCCGCGCCGTTCTGGACGAGTTCGTAGATTTGACGTTCGCCGTAGCCGCCCTGGGTGATGCGCCGCTCGTTGTTCGCGTGCTCCAGGACGTGGCCGGGATCGGCCCGGTAGACGTTGAGTACCCGCCGAGACAGTTCCTCGACCATCTCTACGACGGTGTTGGCCTCGGGCGCGAAATCAGACATGAAAAAAAATACCCCGATCGCATGGGAAAGAAAGCCTTCGACCGGATGTCATCGCCCGTCGGAAGACTCGACTCGAAAGCGTTTCCGGTCGTCGACGCGGCGACCAGAAAGCGCAACACGGCTCTATATCTGCGATGCCCCCCCGGGCTTGTGCAATCGGCCACGAAGTGGCCGATTCTCCATTCGGAGCACACCCTAACCATGCGATTCGATCCGAGCAAGGACTCTTGACAACGACTGCAGAAGTCCGATGCGGCCCTGCGGGAAGGGTAATCAGCCTGGAGTGGAAGGATTATGACGGAAAGTCAGCAGTGGGCCTGGTCGAGTATTATTTGGTCTTGATGGTGAATTCTGGCGACATGCACGGAATGCGTATTTCGTGACGCGCCCTGCGCCTTGGGTGCGGGTGTGCCCGCTCGTGGCGGAATGAATTTTGCCGCTCGGTCGAAAATTTGCTTTATCGGATTCGAGTTCGTTGCGATCGCAGGTGTCCGCGGTCGGCCGAACATTCTTGGGGCCTTGAATTGCATGCCTTGACGACATGGTGACGGGTTTCGGAAACAGTCCACCTGAAATTTTCTGATCGATTGACTAATAGCTCGTAACACGATCTTGTTGAGGTGCGCTGGTCTGACGATTCGGCCGTTCGTGATGTTGTGAGTACGTGAACGACGAGTCAGCACAGCTGAGGCCGGTGCCCTCGGGGGGTATCCCTGCCCCTGCGGGGTGCCCCGACCCGCAGCACCTCGGTCGGCGACCAAGGTGCGTGGCGTGGGATGAGCTGTTTTTGTCCTGGCCGGGAGTGTGTGAGCGCTCGGCCTGCTGGTCAGCAGTGCCTTTGTAGTGTATCTGAGGGTGGTGAGGCCTTCGGCGCGGCAGAAGTTGTCTGATGGGCCGCCGACTTCGGTTTGGAGGAGTTGGTATGCGGCGCCGTGGGTCTGGCCCCAGTGCATGGCTGCTTGCCACAGGAGTCTGCCGAGCCCGGGTCGCCCGGTACTTTTTGCGGACGCCGACGTGCTGGGGCATGAGCTGGGGGACGGCGATGGCGTCGGGCCGGATTTCGATGGGCCCGATGGCGCCGGCCACTGTCTCGTCCACGACGGCGGTGAGGACCGGGCCTACGCGCTGGTTGAGCATCTGGCGGTACAGCAAGGCGAAGCCGTCTGTGGCCAGTTCGGCGGCGAGGTCTTCGAAGCCAGGCTTGGACCTGGAGGAGTTGGTATGCGGACGGAGACGGAAACCCTGTCCCCGTCCGGTAAGACGTCATCTCATTTGGTTATTCGGCGGTAGCAGATGAGAGTGCAGGCGATGCTGGCGAAGGCCAGGAAGTGCTCGGCTTTGCGCTCGTAGCGGCGGTGCAGTCTGCGGCATCCGGCGAGCCAGGACATGGTGCGTTCTATGGTCCAGCGGTGGCGGCCCAGACGAGTCGAGGACTCGATGCCTCTGCGGGCGATGCGGTGCCGGATGCCGCGTCCGCGTAACCATCGCCGCAGGTGGTCGTAGTCGTATCCCTTGTCGGCGTGGAGTTTGGCCGGCCTGCGCCGCCGGCGTCCGCGCCGGGAGCGAATCGGCGGTATGCCCTTCACCAGGGGGATCAGGGCCTGGCTGTCGTGCAGGTTCGCCCGGAGATTCCGACGGACAGGGGCAGACCGGTCCGTTCGGTGATCAGGTGGATTTTCGAGCCGTACTTGCCCCGATCCACAGGATTCGGGCCTGTCAGCTCCCCCTTTTCAGGGCCCGCATGTTCACCGAGTCGATCGCGCAGCGGGACCAATCCAAGTCGCCGCGAGAGCCGAGTTCGTCGAGGACCAGGCGATGGAGTTTTGCCCACACGCGGGCCTTCGTCCACTCGGCAAAGCGTCGGTGGGCCGTCGCTCCTGACGGACCGAACGATGCGGATGGCAGCTGCTGCCACGTGCAGCCTGAGGTCGCTACGAAGACGATTGCGGCCAGAACTTCGCGGTCGCCGTGTCGGCGCCGGCCGCCGCCCTGAGGTCGCGACGGCGCCTCCGGCACCACCCGCTGGAACATCTCCCACAACTCGTCCGGCACCAGCCGCTCAACGATCCCTGCCACAATCGGCAGCTTACCCAACCAATTGAGATGACATCTAAAGAAGCCAGCCTCCCCACGCTCGGGGTCCCGGTCCCTCGTGGTCGGGCCTGTGGCCGGGGGCATTGTGTAGACCAACCCGGGTGCGCAGTCGCTTGATGCGCACCGCCTATGGCGTCTGTGGGTCCATCCATCCGACCCGGCGTTCGGGATCCCGTATAGGGCGCCATACAGCCGCGGCGGGTCCGTGCTGGAGGAGGTCGGTCATGGGTGCGGCGAGCACGGTCACCTCGCGCAGGAGCAGGGCTACCGCGAGGTCGACGTCGGCCGCGTGCAGGGCACGCACCCGGCTGTCGATGCCGACGGGGCCGGTGGCGTCCAGGACGAACAGCAGTCGTGGGAAGAGCGGATAGTGCCGCCGCCATTGCTCCTGGACCGCCTCCGCTGTGCGGCGCACGGGAGTCGGCACGTACTGGTGGAGGCGGGCGTAGCCGCGGAGCTTGGCAGCGAGGCGTTCGGGGCCCATGGTCGCCCGGTCGACTTCGAGGAACGCCCGCAGCATCGAACCCTCACCACCGTTCCGGCTTCCCCGCGGTGACCCCTCAGATGGCATCACCGCAGGGCACCACGATATTCGCGCCGGTCAATCGCTGACGTTCCCGCTGATGCGTGGTCAGCAGACTCCCGAGGGGCACGGAAGTCAGGACCGATCCACTTCGTTGTGTAACCGTTGGCGGCATGCGCGGCAAAATCGGTAAATTGCGTTTAGTTGTCATTCATGTGAGGGAAGGCGTATCGAAAGGTATCATGTAGAGAGGAATTGGTGCCGGATGAAGGATTACGTGCCACTCATCGAGACAGGGTTGTGGGTAATTTTCGCCACAATGGCACTGATTGTATTTATGAAACCGGTGAAGGAGCGAATCGAGTCGGGTGCATCATTCGAAGCTGGACCTGCCGGGATTAAGTGGATGCGCTGGGTGGCGCCGTGTCCAAGCTATTCCTTCACACCATGTCCGGACAAATGTATGAAAACCTAAAGAAATTGACTTCCGGAAATTTCGGAAATTACGTGATGGGGTCGGCGCTGGAACGCGAGCTCCGACATCTGCGCGACATCGGATACATTCGCGTACATTCAATCAGCAGCGTACCTCCTGAGGGCGAAAACCTTTCTCAATATGTGAGTGTGACCGAAGCCGGATCGCAGTTCGTGGCATTGAGAGAAAAGGCAGCTGCTGAACGGAACAAGAAACCAGAAAATACCCAGACCAGCTAGCGAGAAGCAGCCTTCGTACGCCCCAGCGGAGGTCCTCAAGACCCTCAACGTCACCCTGCCCTCAGAGCTGGTCGTCGCCGACGCGGACGGCCTGTTCCTCGTCGTCGAGCTGATCCCACCCGACACCAAAACGACGGACCGCAAGGTCAAGCCGCTGCTCCAGCCGATCCCCGGCACAAGCCTCCACAACCGCCCGCGTTCTCGTCATCGTCAGCAACTCCCATACACACGGTCTGGTGCCGCCCTGATACGCCACCGCGCGTACGACCGAGCGCATCAGCCGGCCCCGACCACACCACCGACCACCAGGACCCGACGACGGTCACAGTGCGACAACACCGCCCCCGACCAGGCAGATATCCCCGCCGACAACCCCGCGACAGCGGTAGGTGACCTGGGGTCCCGCGCCTGCATATCCGCAGGTTGCTACGCCGTTCTCTACGTGGTCGGCATCCCGACATCCCCCTCAGCACACCCCAACGGAAGGGACGGTGGGTGGGCGCGCGTGGGTGGTCGCCTCCGCGCAACCCGTCCATCGCCCAGAGTCGGGGCGCATGAAGGCCGGCCGGCTGGAACTGGCGGCGCGGCCGGGCCGGGTCAGTCAGCGGGCGTCCAGGGCGGGTCCGGGGTGATGGGGAAGGGCCGCGTCGACCTCCCCAGGCGTGGCGGCCCTTCCCACAGCGATGGTCCGGCTACCCCGGTGATCGCTGTCCATGCGCGGTACGCCGCGTTGGTGATCAGCCTGGTCCCGAGGCCTTGAGTGCTGATCTATCACGGTCACGCCGATCCAGACGACGCTCGGTGGAGGACTTCTTTCGTGCGCGAAGGGTGAATGCCGCACTCTGTGTGTAGTGCTGATGCCGTGTACGTATCCCCGTGACGGCATCAGCACTCGCTTTGCGATGGCCGCCTGGTGGCTGGCAGGTGTGAGTGCCCGCGCGAGGGAGACTCGCGTGAGCAGGGGTTGGGCAGTCAGCCTCTCGGGCTCTTCGCCATCCATGGTCGGCGAAGAGTTCCTCTTCACGTCCTATGGATCTTCGCGTGGCGCTGGGGGTGTCTTGCCGTTCCGGTCCGGGGCAGGCGTACTGGAAACGTCGCCCCTGTATGGAGACCCGGAATGACAACCTCCCGCGACCAGTGGTCCCTGCCCGACGGCACGCGTGATGCCGCGGTGGCCCGTCTGGAACAGGAGATCGCTCAGTTGCGGCAGGCGGTCGGTTCCCATGCGGTGGTCGACCAGGCGATCGGTGTCCTCATCGCGATTCACCGGATCCCACCGCATACGGGGTTCGAGGTGCTGCGTGAGGTCTCCCAGCACCGATCACCCTGCCGGACAGCCCGCTTTCGTGAAAGCGCGAGGCTAGCCCGTCGCAGCCAGCAGCCCTGGGCGGCTGAACGCTTTGCAGCCGGCGCCGGACTCAGCTGGAGGTTAGGGTCAGTCTGCACCAACCGCAGCCGACCGCGTTGTCCGATCCCCAGGCCAGGAGGGTGACCGACTGGTCGTCCTGGACGGTCGCCGGTGCGGTGTAGACGGCCGTGGTGGTGCCTTCGGTGAAGGCGACCGTGCCCATGCCGGTGGGGTAGACGCACCAGGTGAAGCGGTCGAGATCGTCGGAGGCCGCGGTGAGGGTCACGGTGTCGCCGGCGCTCACCGTCGTGCTTGACGCCGTGACCGTGACGGTCGGCGTGGTGGCGAGCTGCACGGTCGCCGCCACGCCGGACGGGCCGGGGCTGATGGTCACCGTCTGGGACTGCGTCACGGAATCCGGCGCGGTGTAGATCCACTGGCCGGTGCCCCAGCCCTGCTCCAGGGTGCCCACGCCCGACGGGGAGAGCGTGCAGACCACGCCATCCACCGGATAGCCGTCGGAGTCCACGACCACGAAGTCGTAGCCCTGTCCGGCGGTGAGGGTCAGCGCCGTCGGCGTGACGATCCGGTCTGATGAGGGCGGCGCCGGGGCCAGCAGCACCATGGCGCGCCCCACCCAAGAGCCGTCCGCCTGGTCGATCGCGGTCACGATCACCACGCCGGGCTGCTGCACGCTGTCGGGTGCCTGGTACAAGCCGGTCGGGTCGATCGCGCCGAGCGGTGGCTGGACCTCCCAGTCGACCGCGGTGGTCGATCCGGCGACGGTGGCGCCGAACTGCTGCTGCCCGGTCGGGGTGAGGGTGACGGTGGGCGGGCTGACGGTGAGGACGGACTCCACCTGGCCGGTCAGGGTCAGGTCACCGGGGACGGCCACGGCCGTGAGCTGCAGGACCTGCTCGGAGGGGAAGAGCAGGTTCTGCAGGGCGAAGGTGCCGACGTCGGGCAGGGTCACCTGCTGGAGGACGGACTGCAGGGCGGACCCCAGGGAACTCTGGATGTCGTCGGGCAGGAAGTCCGTGGTGCCGCTCCAGAAGCTGCTCCACCCGCTTCCCGTGTTGTCCGGCGTCAGCGTGCACTTGGTCTGCCCGACGAAGCTCACGATGCCGGTGGTGGGGTCGGCATTCGCGGTGTATGACGTCGTGACCGTCCCGTCGAGGTCGCAGTGGTTGACCGAGAATCCGGGCACGATCTTGCCGACCTCTTCGGCCGGGTCCCCGTTCGGCGGGGCCGGGGGGTTCAGGGCCATGGAGAAGTACTGCTCGAACGAGCAGGTGAAGGTCGACACGAGATCGGTGCCGTCGCTGACCAGGGTGAAGGTTGCCGGCTGGAGGGTGACGTCGTCGTAGTCGGCGCTGTCGTTCGATGTGTAGGGGATGTCGGGCTGGCCGGGCCAGGGATTCGGGAAGCCGCCCAGGTCCAGGGTGCCTCCCGAGCCGTTGATCCGGTAGCTGCCGTCGCTCTGCTGCTCGGCGGTGAACGTCGTGCCGATGTTCTTGAATTCCTGGGTGAGGGTGGGGGCGATCAACGAGGTGAACAGGAGGTCTCCGGACACCAGTAGCGCAGCGGTGTCGCCCTCGGGAAGGGGGTAGGGGGACAGGGGGCCGACGGTTCCGCCGCTGCCAGTGGTCCTGATGAGCAGCAGGACGGCGCCGTCGCCGGGCAGGTCGGGGTTCTGCTGGACGACGAAGTCGAACTCGGACGGTGCCAGGCAGCCGGACAGCCCGTCCGGGCCCTTCTGGATCTCGCCGAGGGGGTAGCTGGTGCTCTGGGTCCTGAAGTAGGTCTGCAGGGCGGTACTCATCGCGGTGAGCACTTCGGATTCGGGATCGATCCCACCGATGACGGGCTGGAAGGCGGCCGCGCCGAGGTCGATCCCCACTCGGCCGAGCGAGTCGTCGACGGTGCCCTGCATGCCGGTGAGCGTGACGGGGCCGTTCAGCCACGAGGATCTCGGTTCGAGCGGCAGAACGTTGCGCACCACTCCTGCGGCGGGGTCGACGCGCAGGACCCTGCCCGTCACCAGGAACATCGACAACTCGCACTGCGGCTCGTCGCCGTCGTCGGAGAAGGAGAAGTCCGGCGGCCCAAGGACGGTGTCGACGACCATGAGGTCGTCGCCGTCGGGGAACGCCACCCGGATCGGGCGTACGGGGCTCGTCGGCCCCTCCGCGAGGTACTGCTGACGGAACACGGCCGAGATCTGCACCGCGTTCATGGCGCACACCGCGTCCCAGCCCAGCAGATCGGGTTGCCCGCCGTCGCCCCGCGGGCCGGGTTGCCGCGGCCGTGCAGCTTTCCGCTTCGCCGTCTGAGTCATGGTCCCGTCGCTTCCAGGAGCTCTAGTGATCCGCCGCCCACGTATCCCACGTAGTCGATGAGGCATTTCGCGGTCACGCAGTACGGTCCGATCGCACTGTTGCGAATGGCGCTGAAATTCAGGAACGAGAAGATGCCGGGCAACGGCAGGAGGTCCACGATGGCGATCTGCTCGCTGTCGAGGTCGTCCTCGAGGATCTGGTACGCGCCGACGCACAGCCGCCCGAGGCCGACCAGGGTCATCACGACCGCACCGATGTCCCTGGCGTTGGGCCCGACCTCTTTCTGGAGCAGCTGGATCGTGGCCATGGGCACCGCCCGCATGACGAGGACCAGCGCGACGAGTGCGATCGCCCCGCCTTCCAACATCTGGGTGAACGGCAGCCCGTTGAACAGTGCCCAGATCGCGCCGGCCCAGGTCATCCTGATCAGGCCGAGCCACCAGGGGGTGTCGGGTCCCAGCAGATCGGCCACCAGGGACGGGAGGAAGAAGAGGGCCTGGAGGATTCCCCCGGCGATCTGGTAGC
The DNA here is from genome assembly GCF_042880655.1 of Streptomyces sp. NPDC058295. NCBI lineage: Bacteria > Bacillati > Actinomycetota > Actinomycetes > Kitasatosporales > Streptomycetaceae > Streptomyces > Streptomyces sp. NPDC058295. The sequence goes on along the minus strand of NZ_JBHVYO010000027.1, from coordinate 48,438 downwards.
TCTGGGGCACGGTGCCGGCGAGGATGCCGTCCGGGGAGAAGGTGCCGCTCGGGAAGGGTTCGGTGTCCACGCCCTCGATCAGCTTGTACAGCACGGTCGTGGGGAACGCCGCGAGCAGCGCGGTCAGCGCCCCGACGGTCAGCTGCCCGTCCTCGGGGTACCCGGCGGCCTTGGCCATCCACTGCCACAGCGTGTTGAGCGGGCCCCAGCGCAGCTCCTGGGAGAGCAAATCGCTCAGCCCGTCCATCGCGGCGTCGCAGAGGCCGGCGAAGGCGTCCGCCGTCGCGTCGGCGAGGTCCAGCCCGGTGAAGGCGAGTCCCTCGACCGCGGCCAGCAGGTCGCCGATCCCTTGGCCGGCGAACTGCTCCGGATGCTCGATCAGGGTCTCCAGCGCGCCAGCGAGGTCCGCCATCGCGCCGGTGAAGTCACCCTGAGCGTCCGACAGTTGCGTTGCGAAGGCTTGCCACGGGCCCTGCGCGGGCTGATAGGCGGCCACGCCGGGGTCATCAGGGGCCTGGGCCCCGACCTTGTCCTGGAGCCAGTTGTGATGGACGTTCTGGGAGAAGTCGGCCGGTGTGGCTCCGCCCGCGACGACGGTGGTGGTGCTCGGGGGCGGCTGCTGGTAGGCAGGGAGTTGGCCGTACGGCGTCTGGCCCGCGGCGCCCTTGGCGGCGCCGAACGCCTGCGCGACCGCCTCCTTCTGTTCGGCGAACCATGTGTCGGCGGCGCTCTGGTAGTGCGCCGTGAACTGCTTCACCAGGGACGGTATCTGACTCATGGCGCTCTCGATCGCCAGCTTGCTGCGCCAGATGGCACCGAAGTCGAACAGTGCCCGGAGCCACTTGACCACCTTGTCGATCTCGGCCTCCACCCAGGCGAACACGCCGGATATGAAGTGCGCGGCCTGTTCCAGCCCGGCCACCGCCAGGGTGATGCCCGCGGCGATCTCCTCGCCTATCTGCAGGGTGAATCGGGCGACCTGGTCGATGGCGCTCACCACGACGTCGGCGATCTTGATCAGGCCGTTCTTGATGCCCTCCCAGACGTCTCCGGTCCACCGTTCGATGTCGTTCCAGAAACTGCCTGGCCTGCCGCCCTCCTCGGCCAGCGCCCGGGCGAGTTCCTCCGGGGTGTGCAGCATGGTGAACCGGGGCCCCGCCTCCCCGCCGCCCGGGCTTGTGGTCTGCAGCCGGTATCCCGCCACCCCGGAGGGCGTGGTGCCCAGACCGCTCATGGCGGTGTTCCGGATGGCCGCCGCCGCGGCCCCGGCTGTGCTGTCAGTGGCGCCCGGCGCCAGTTGCGCACCGTCGACCTGCGCCGCCGCCAGCGTGGCCCCGTCGGCGTCGAACTGCGGGAGCGGCCCTCCGGGATTCGTCGGATTGAGCGTGCCCTGCCCGGACAGATAGGTCAGCGCTCCCGAGCCGGGCTGCACGACGGCCGCCTCGGCGAGTCCCTCGGCGGCCAGCGACAACCTGGGGGCGGCCAGTCCGGCCGTGGTGAGCATGGCGAGGGTGACCTTGCCCAGTGCGTCGGTGGTCAGGTCCACCGGGTCACTGCCCACGGTTACGGTGACGCCCCCACAGGACAGCTCGCACGCCGAACTGCCCTGCGCCGCCGCGAGGGTCACCGGGTACTGCGGCACCGGCGCGCCGTTGGCGTCCATGACGGTGACCTCGGTGCGGTAGCGGGTGACCTCGTAGGCGTTCGGGGACGAGGTCAGCACCGTGCCGCTGCGCCACATCTGGGTCTGCGGATCCTGCATGTGCAGCCGCAGCGACCCGACGGCCGCGTCGATGGCGAACAGGCTCGGTGCGTCGGCGGGACTGCCCGAACTGGCCACGCCGGCTATCCCGTTGTCCAAGGGGATGGGCGGCGACCAGTTGGGCGTGCCGTCGTCGTTCCACGGTACCTCCGGGTCTTGGTGGAGTACCCAGAGGTTGAGCGAGGTGTCCTGCACGTAGATGTGCAGCGTGCCGTCGGTGGAGACGTGCCCGACGGCCGAGGCGGTGGACAGGGCGGGTCCGGCGAGCGGCTGCACCACGGTGACGGACGGGGACTGGGCCCACAGGTTCAGGGTGTCGTCGGTGTCGACGAGGGCGAAGACGGCGGTGTTGACCGCGGCGCTCCAGAAGCCGACCACGACCTGCTTCAGCGTGCCCTGGTACTCAGGCAGCGAGGACTGGCGGGCCTCGGGGTCTCCCAGCACGCCGACCACCAGCATGGGTTCGCCACCGAGGTCGGCGACCAGGGTCCAACTGGACTCGTCGCTCAGGACGAGCTGGAAGTCCCCGGCCAGGCTGCTGGGAAGGGTGCACACGGTCGTGGTGAACGTGCCGCCGGGCGTGGGCTGGTAGCAGGTGGCCAGGTTGCCGTCCGGGTCTGCCCCGTACAGCACGAGACGGCCAGCAGGCGTGTAGGCGGTGTGCAGGTTGGACACCGACGAGCCGCCGACCGGTTGCGGATCGCTCCAGGTGAGGCCGTCCGACTGCAGTCGGCTGGTGTGGAGCGTGGCGCCGTCGGAGAGAAATCCGAAGACCGCGGCCTGCGGGCTGTCCGGGTAGGCGACCCCGGCGGCGACCTCGGCCGCTTCGAGCCCGCCGAACGGTGTCCGCATCGTCCAGCCGGTGTCCGTCGAAGGGTCGCCGGCGATGTGCGCAAACTGCGGTGTCTGCGAGTCCTGGACGGCGACGACGGCCAGTGCCTCGGTCCGGTTGTTGCCCAGTACGCCACTGCCTGTGGGATTGACGAAGACCCCCACCGGAGATGCGCTGGTGGTGTCGACCGGGATCGTGTCCGCGGTGACCAGATCGTGGCTGAGCACCTGCGAGATGTTCACCTGTAACGGCGTCGCCGGCGCTCCGGCGGCTCTCTGTAGAGTGTTGCGTTCGGGTGCCGTGGTGGTCGTGACCATGGCTCCTCACATTCACCGGATCATCGGAGCGTGTCAGGATGCGGCCCTTCGTCCGGCAGGCGAGGCGATCCCACGCTTGGTCCTCACCGGTTTCCCACCGGATTACGGGATGGAATCGCCTACCCGATGGGCGCCCGCGACTCGGGCTCAGCAGTGGCATGCTCCGCGGTTCACCGTCGGCACGGTTCTGCTGCATCGTTGCTGTCGGTGCACACCTCTACGGGGGGCCTACTCACTGTGGTATCGCAGAGCCGCTGTGTTCGCAAACGCTGAGCCGCGGCATCGCGGTCCGGTGACGGGATTCGGGCGTTAGCCTCGATCTTTCTTGACGGTCCGCCGACGGAGTCGGCGGACCGTTTGGCTTTCGGTGGCTGAGGGTGGGCAGGCTGAGGGCCCGAGTGTCGCGTCGGGTGGGCGCCGGGTTCCACTTTCCCGGTGTGGTGGTGCGGATCGTTGGGGTGGTCGGTGTGGCTGGTCAGCCGGGGCTCGGCAAGGCATTGAGCCGGTCGATTGCCCGGGTGATCTCGTCGGTCCAAGGCCATCGGGTGGTAAAGCGGAGGCAGTGGCGGCGGGCGGTGGTGACGAGCTGGGCGGCGGCGGAGAACAGCTGTAGGCGGAGCTTCTTGGGTTCCCAGCGGCGAGTGGTGCCGGTCAGGGCGAGCATGGGCATCCAGGCGAGGAGGTCGAGTGCGAGGGAGACGATCTCCAGCCAGATCCGGTTCTGGGCTGTGTCGTGCAGGGGCAGGTTGCGCAGGCCGGTGTCGCGGGCATTGCGGATGCGGTCCTCGCAGCGGGCCCGGCGGCGGTGACGCAGTTCGAGGTCGGCGAGCTGGCCGCCCTTGGTGTTGGTCGCGAAGCAGGTCAGCCGTAGTCCGTCGAGGTCGGTGAAGCGCAACTGGGCGCCGGGGTGCGGCCGTTCCTTGCGGACGACCAGCCGCATCCCTTTCGGCCAGGTGCTCAGGTCGGGCATGTCGGTGATCTCCGCGACCCAGGCGCCGGGCCGCTCGGTGCCGCCCGCGTCGTAGGCCGGCGTCCACGCCTTCTTCGGGATCTTCAGTACGGCCTGGTGGATGGCATCGGTGATGGTCATGCCGACGGAATACGACAACCACCGGCCCGGCCTGGAGAGCCAGTCGAGGAAGGCGTGGGTGCCGCCGGCGGAGTCGGTGCGGATCAAGGTCTGCCGGCCTCGCCGCAGGTGTTTCGGCAGTTGTGCCAGGGCGAGTTGGGCGGTCGCGATGTGATCGCTCGCGGTGTTGGAGCCGGCGTTGCCGGGCCGCAGCAGGGCAGCCACCGGCTCTCCGGACCCGGCTGGGCCGTGGTCGACGAACGCGACGAGCGGATGGTGGCCGAAGGTCTTTTTCCAGGTCGCGGTGGCGTCCTGCTTCTCGGAGTGCGCAAGGACCAGCACCCCGTCGATGTCCACAATCACCTGGCCGTCGGCGGCCGGACTGCCTCCACCGGCCAACTCCCAGACCCACGACCGCACTTCGGAGCGTGCGTCCCGGGTCGCCGCAAGAGCCTTCGCACCGGACGCGGCGAGCGCGTCGACGAGACGGGAGACCGTCGGATCGGAGGCCACCGAGCCGAACACGGCCGGCTCGGCCCGCAGCATGCCGATGTCGGCCAGGCAGTCTCCGCCGAGCGCGACGGCCAGGGCAACATCCAGAAGGATCTTGCCCGGATCATGCACCGTCCGCGGCTTGCGCCACGGCGTCAGCGCCGCCGATATCGTGGTGTCCAGCCCCACCTTGCGGACGGTCTCGACCAGCAGCACCACTCCGGCCTGCGAGACGGCCCTGTTGCCACTGCCCTCGACGCGGACACGCGGGTACAACCCGAGACGCTTACTCACCTGGAAAGTGCCTCCGACGGACGCGGGAACGAGGGCCCAGACAATCCTCATTCTCGCTGGTCAGGGGCACTTTCTGCTCTTGGGGCCACTCGTCGGACAACCTGCTCGGGTAACTCCGCGAGGTTGGCTACGCGGATTCCACCACACGATGGTGATGAGGCAAACGACCCTGACCGCACCCCGGGTCCCGTTCTTTACCGTGCGGGCGACCTCATCACTGCGAGCATAGACGGACACGCGACGGCGACCGGGGAGTACCCGGGGGCAAGGGGGTACGCCCGCTTCACCTGAGGGGTGCTTCTCTCCTCGCACCCAACCGGACCCTCGGCAAGCCCCGATGCCGCTGGTCAGGAGTACTTCTCGCAGCTGTGATCAAGCCGTGGACCGCCCGGTTCGTGAAAGCCCGAGGCTAACCCGGCGGGTCAGACAATTGGCCGGAGGTCAGGGACGGGGACTGCCGGGGCATGCTGGCGCAGGCCAGTGACAGCGTCGAAGACCTCCCAGAGACACTCGCCGCCGGGGCCGGACTGCGGGGCCCTGTCCGGTCCTCGCTGGCCGGGCGGTGGCAGGCGAGAGCCGGAGCGTCCAAGGTTGGGCGGGCTCTGGCACGGCGCGGGGGTCGTACGTCACGCTGGGGAAGTTGACGGAGGGGTGTCACATGGGCGGTGGAGTTCGATGCGGTGATCGACCGCGACGGCGTGACGTGGCAGGCGTTCACGGATGATGACGGGGTGCTGGTCATCGATGTCGACGCGGATGTCGAGGTGTGGGTGAACCGCGCGGTGGTCGGCGGGTACGTGTATCCGGCGCGGGTCGACGACTATGGGCGGCTCGTCATCGAGCTGGACGGCTGACCCTGGCGGCCGGTCTACCGGCCGCGGGCATTGGCGAGGCCGGCCGCTTCGAGCAGCATCCGGGCCGGGACGGCGCCGCATCGCTGCCGGTCGTTGAAGGCGGGCACGGATTCGTCGTGGAACTTCCGCTGGACCGCGTCCAGGAGGATCGCTGAGGCGTCGTCGGCGAGGTCGCGGTCGCGGTCGGCGCCGACTTCAGCACCGATGGCGCCGATGAGGCAGACGGCGCCGCCGTCGTCGGTGAGGGCTCCCGCACACCATCCGGCGGTCTGCATGCGGTGGTGGGCGTGCTCCAGGAGCGCGGCGGCGGGGGTGCGGTAGGTGGCCGGGGCGGGCGGCTGGTGGGTGGGTGTGAGCGGGACGGTGATGACGTCCGCAAGGTCGATGGGGTCGATGGCCAGGTGCGCAGTGCGTACGGAGGTACAGCGTCAGCCCCGACCGCCCGGTCGTCCCCGCGCCTGCGGGGGGTAGCTCGTTCCCCAGCGCCTTCAGTTGATACGGCAGCCTCTTGTCGGACGTACGGCCGGGTGGCCGATTTCAGGTATGGGGGTGGCGGGGTGCAGGCAGACAGGGCGCTCGAGGCCCTCAGAGCGGTGTGGGCGTGTGAGGTGGAAGCCGAGCACGGCTGGGTGTTGGACGTCGCGGCGCCGTCGACGCAGCGCAGTGCGCGGCTTCTGGCGGAGGAGGGGCTGGTGGAGACAGCCGGACGGGAGACGCGTGCGGAGCTGTCGGCGTGGGAGGGCCGGCCGGTGCGCTGGGCGGTGCGCCTGACGGCAGCCGGGCACGACCTGCTCGCCTACGCCGGCGTCCTGCCGGCTCCCACCCCTTGCGCGCCGGGGCCGGGACAGCAACTAGTCGAGCTGGCGCCGTCGCAGATGGCAGCGCTGCGGCTGTTCGTCGGCCTGGCGGATCAGTTGAAGTCGCCGCCGGCCGGGGCTTGCCGAGCAGGTCCGTACTTCGTCGCTCTCTCGCCACGGCGGAGGCGCGTGGCCCGCGCGCCGGCGAACAGCAGCACCAGTCCGGTGGCGGCCAGCTTCTCCTTGGGCACGAACATCTTGGAGCTGCCGGTCAGGCAGACGGCGGCGAACGCCTCTCACTCCATCCCGAGCCCGCCTCCGGCATCGGACGGCAAAACTTCGTGCGCAGTGTGAGCACCTGCATGTATGCATAGTCTATGGCGCCACAGCAACTTCCCAACAGAAAGGCAATCCTTCCGGCTGGTGTACCGGAAAGTGCAAGGTGTACGTCGCCTTCGATGCCACTGCCGTGATGTACGGGCCACAGTGGAGGAGCTCTGCGCCGATAAGGGAGCGCAGGGGCCTAACCTGAAGCAGAAGATCACCGGCTTGTAGATCAGAGGCGTAGCGCCGGACCTGGTCACCGAGCTGGATGAGGCGCGACTGCTGGGAAACTGGAGCATCCACCAGGGGGTTGAGTTCGCGCCCGACGAGATAGCCGATGCCGCCGCCCTCATTGATGACGCCTGCTTCGAGATCTACGTTCAGCCAGCACAACGTCAAATCATGAGAGACATGAGCAAGGCGCGCCGTGACGCCAACCCAAAAATCTCGTAAGACGCGGACCCTGACCGGCCCCACCAAAGCAACAGCGCTGTCGGTCAGCGGAGACGAACAGACAGGGCAGCGGCCCAAGCACGTAGACGGTGAGGCGGTGGAAACGTCCGTCGTCCGGTGCTGGCGGGGGCGCTGTAGCCGAACTGAGCGCGGGTTTCGATGGTGATGCCGGTGGCGGTGGCGGCCTCCTTGCGTCGCTGCCAGCGTGGCCGGACGGCGGTGTCGATCCTGTCGGTGATGCCCCTGGGACCGGTGCTTGCGGTTGCCGCGTCGGAGCGGTTGACGGAGTCGGCGTTGAAGCCGATCTCCTGGCCCACGTGGAACATCGCTCACCGAAAGGCACTCATGCATACGAGTGGGCCGCTACCGCAGCTAGTGCTGTGACCGCGTTGGTTCGCCGGGTTGGTGGTCGTGGCGGTTGGATGGGCGGTGACGTCCGATCCGATCGTTGGAGGCGCGGTGGCCGAGCCCGTCCGTGTGCGCAGACTGACCGACCAGGAGGGGCAGAAGCTGCAGCAGATCGTGCGCCGGGGCAGTGCCAGCACGGTGCGTTACCGGCGGGCGATGATGCTGCTGGCCTCGGCCGGCGGGAACCGGGTCCCGGTGATCGCGCAGCTGGTGCAGGCCGATGAGGACACCGTCCGGGACGTGATCCACAGGTTCAACGAGATCGGTCTGGCCTGCCTGGACCCTCAGTGGGCGGGAGGCCGTCCCCGCCAACTCAGCGGTGACGACGAGGATTTCGTCACCGCGACGGCCGCTACCCGCCCGGTCAAGCTCGGCCAGCCCTTCACCCGCTGGTCGCTGCGGAAACTCGTCGCCTACCTGCGCAAAGTGCACGGCCGGGTGATCCGTATTGGTCGCGAGGCGTTACGGTGCCTGCTCGCCCGCCGTGGCATCACCTTCCAGCGCACCAAGACGTGGAAGGAGTCCCCGGACCCCGAGCGCGACACCAAGCTGGACCGCATCGAGGAGGTGCTGGACCGCTTCTCGGACCGGGTTTTCGCCTTCGACGAGTTCGGGCCGCTCGGGATCCGGCCCACCGCGGGCTCGGGCTGGGCCGAACAAGGACACCCCGACCGGCTGCCGGCCACCTACCACCGCACCCACGGAGTCCGATATTTCCACGGCTGCTACTCGGTCGGTGACGACAGCTTGTGGGGTGTCAACTGCCGCAGGAAAGGCGCCGGGAACACGCTGGCCGCACTGAAGTCGATCCGCGCCGCCCGCCCGGACGGCGCCCCGATCTACGTGATCATGGACAATCTGTCCGCCCACAAGGGCGCCGACATCCGCCGCTGGGCGCGGAAGAACAAGGTCGAGTTGTGCTTCACCCCGACCTACGCCTCATGGGCGAACCCGATCGAGGCCCATTTCGGACCACTCAGGCAGTTCACCATTGCCAACTCGAACCATCCCAACCACACCGTGCAGACCCGGGCACTGCACGCCTACCTGCGGTGGCGCAACGCCAACGCCCGCCACCGCGACATTCTGGCCGCCGAACGCAAGGAACGCGCCCGCATCCGATGCGAGAAGGGCATCCGCTGGGGCGGACGCCCTCTCACGATGGCGGCCTGACCAGATGTTCTGGGTCAGACCACCAGCGCCGCGTGCAGCGCACTGAATGCTTCACGAAGTTCCAACGTGGCGATCGGATCGATCTCCATCTGCAGATGACACACGCCGTCGTCGCCGTTGGGAGTCAGGCGCACGAAGAAGGCAAAACCGTCCCCGACGGGCTCCGCCTTCAACCTCAGCGGATTGTTCCGGCCAGGAGTCACCGCCGCCGAGAAGCGTCCACTCGACGGCGCGCGCAGGTGAGAGAGCATGCGGGCCGCGAAGTCCACGACCTCCGCAGCGCTGAGATCCGCGGTGAAGTCAGCTGTCAGCCACGAGCACCAATCTGCAGTGACCTGCCAGCTGTCGCCATCGGTCCGAGCCAGTTCCAGCCACACATCAGCGCTGCCGAGGCGTATCCGCGGTTCTTCCATCGTCGCCCTCCGACATCCGTGCCCGGGCTCAAGATCCTAGGCTCCCTGTCGTCAGACGTCATCGCACGCCATCCACCCTCTCCCAAACCGGCGAACCTTCACGGACAGAGCACTAGAGATCTTTAAGGGTGCGGGTTACGTGGGGTCGTGACGGTTGTCGTGGGCTGCGCTATGCCGGAGGGATGAGGTATCCCGATGGCGGAGGGCTGACCGCTGAGGAGCGGGTGCGGCGTGAGCGGGTCCGGTTGGCGGCCGCTGATCTGATCGAGGCGGGGGCCAGTGACCGGGAGGTGGCCCGGCGGTTCAGGGTGACTCGGATGTCGGCGAACCGGTGGCGGCGTGCGTTGGCTGCGGACGGTCGGCAGGCACTGGTCTCCAAGGGTCCTGGCGGTGCCCGCTGCAAGCTCGATGCGGGTCAACTGCGTGTTCTGGAAGTGGTATTGGACGCCGGTCCTGCCGCTGCTGGCTGGAGCGACCAGTGCTGGACTCTGGCGAGGATCGCCGAGGTCGTGCGCCGCCGGTTCGGCGTCGAGTACACCCTGGCCGGGATGGACCTGCTGCTGCACCGCATCGGCTGGAGCGTCCAGGTCCCCTCCCGCAAGGCGACCGAGCGCGACGAGGCGAAGATCGCCGCCTGGAAGGACGAGCAGTGAGCGTTTTCAGCGTTGCTTCTCCAGGGTGAGGACGGCCTTGGTGATGACGCTTATGCGGTTGGGACTGATGCGGGATCTGCGGAAGATCTGCCAGGACTTCAGCCGTGCCATGCCTCGTTCGACAGGTGCCCGGGCCACGGACAGGGCCCGGTTCTCCGTCCGCTCGGTCAGGGTGAGTTCGCCGTTAGGCGGACGGCGCTTGGCGGTGGTGACGCAGTCGCCCGCACCGATGTAGGCCATGTCGGCGAGGATGGGGACACCCTGGCGCGCGCAGATCCGGAGGATCTTGTGGGTGCGGGCGGCCGTCAGATCGTGGGTCCGGCCCGGCAACTCCGGCGACAGCCACAGAATCTCACCGGCCGGGTCCGTGACGACCTGCACGTTCACCCCGTGCCGCTTGTGTTTCGAGGAGTAGTCGGCCCTGCCGTCGCCGACGCGGTCGCACTCGGCGAGCGTGCCGTCCAGGAGGACGAAGTCCGGGTCGTGCACGCGCAGCGTCTTCAACAGGCCCGGCGCCTGCTCGGCGAGCAGACCGGTGACCGCGGTGACGTAGGCGTGGGCGGTGCCGACGGATATCCCGAAGGCTCTGGCGATACGGGCGAGGGTGTCATGGCGACGCAGGTACACGAGTGCGACCAGCGCACGGCGGTGCGGCGGGAGTTTGCACCGCCGGTCACCCTCACGGGTGACGATGAGCATCGTGACCCACTCGACCAAGGCGTGAGGCAGGTCGAGTGCGGCAGGATATGGAACCAACAGGGCTCCTGTGCTGCGGAGTTGAGACGTCGAACACCTCCCTCAACGGCACGGGAGCCCTGTCCGTTGCGCATCCCGACCTCACACCGCCCCCGTCACTCGATCAGTGGCCGCACTGAAAACGCTCAGTGGCCTGTCATAAAAGACGGCGGCGGACCTGGGCGCCTGGCTCTGCTTCGAGGACGAAGCCGGCCAGGGGCTGAGGCCGCCCAAAGGCCGTACCTGGGGCCGCCGAGGCCACACACCCGTCGTGCGGGTCACCGCCGCGGGCACCAGACGTGTCTCCATGGCCGCACTGATCTGTACCAAGTCCGGCCACCGGTCCCGGCTGATCTACCGCATCCACCTCGACCGCGGCCCCGCCAAAGGCCGACGCAAGGGCTTCAACGAGACCGACTACGCCCGCCTGCTCGACGCCGCACACCAGCAGCTCGGCGGCCCGATCGTCCTGGTCTGGGACAATCTGAACACGCACGTCAGCCACACCATGCGGCAGCTGATAGACGCCCGATTATGGCTGACTGTCTACCAACTGCCGGCGTACGCACCCGAGTTCAACCCGGTCGAGGGCGTCTGGTCACACCTGAAACGGTCCCTGGCCAACCTCACCAAACACAGCCTCGACCAGCTCACCGCGCTGGTGAAGAACCGGCTCAAACGGATGCAGTACCGACCCAGCCTCATCGACGGCCTCATCGCCAAGACCGGCCTCGACTTCCAACCGCCGTAACCTCAGCCATTGAAGATCTCTAGTTACGCTTTTGGGTCAAGGCAGCAAAAGGCGTCATTGCTTCAGCGTAGAAAAGTCTGAAGCCGTATCTGTCCATTTCCCGCTCGCGCTCTTCTTCGTCGGCCTCTTTTCTCCTCTGGAAGTGAAAGGAGGATATAGATGAATCAGTAGTGGAATCCTCGGGTGTGACCGACCACCATGTGGTTACATACCTGGGGCGACGCGTCACGTTGACTATGTTGTTATTGTGGCGCACCTTACTGTGATAAATGAGACTCTCCTCACAGTCTCGGGGAGGGCAGTAGAAGCGCCCCTCTCGTTTATCCCATGAGCGGTGCGGGTATGGAAATTCCCAATCATTGATTCTGCCCTTGTCTTTCCTCATCAGACCTAGCGAGAAATAGATCTCCAGAGAGTTGTAATTCGCCTCTCTGGGGATATGGATCAGTCGCTCTGCGGTGTACTCGGCGCCCGGATCAAGCGTGCTCCCGGGCGCAACGAAGCGACCTGCGGTTATGGTTTTATAGTCTGGTAGTCTTGCGTACCTTGCGCTATCTGTTTCTTCCTCCATCGCCTTTTTCGTATCTTTCAGTCCGCTACTGTTGTCCGAAAGCTCAACTACATGACCCCACACAGAGTAGTCATCATTGATGATGTAGGCCGGAACCTTACCCTTGTTTCGCGCGCGCAGGGTCAAGGGAACTTCTATAAATGAGGTCCGAGGGTCCACGGTTGGTTCGCCGAATTTCGCCTCCAGGCTGATCAATAGTGGCTGGGAAGCGGGTTGGTACATGCTGGAATAGGCCAGATTTGCGCTGGCTATGATGGCCGTAGTAGTGATACCGGCAGCGAAACTTTTGGGATGCGGTATTCCCATCCATGTCTTTTCGAGAATAAGTAGCCAGAGGGCCCACAATGACCAGAGCCAGAGTGGGAAATATGCCAGCAGATAGGGTGTGTACTCCCTTTCCTGGAGCCAGAGGAGCATAAAAAGACTTTCGGCAGCCAGGGCTATAAGCGTTCCGAGCAGCACTGTGGCGCCTGAATACCTCACGCGTCGCTTTCCCCAGTGATCGAGTACAGCCGGCGCGGCCGCACCTTGAACCACCCCAGCGAACACGAATAAGAATCCGGTGACTCGGCCCGCAAAAGTCAGGCCTTCCAGCATGTCCGGCATTCCGATGACGACGAGCAGGGTCATAGATCCAAGTAGTCCCGCCACCATAAGCGCGATTGTGAGGCGCCTTCTGACGGTATGGTCTGGCCACGTTTTGCCGTCGCCCCCGCACCAACGTATGAATTTTGCTTTTTCTAGATCCGTGTCGTTCGGGTAATCGAGGTGCTGAAGAGTCCGCCGCAGGCCCTTCAGCGACCAGGCGCTGCCTACCGGTCTCCCACCGATGCTAACCGCACGCAACCCGCGACTATCGGGAGGCTCGACAGTCACCTCAGGCCCGTTCTCCATATGATTAGACTTGACGGGAAATTTGGCGGGCGCAATCAGAGCTACGCCGTATGATGCGGCTGTCTGGGTGTCAGAACACCCCCCGCCCTCTGCTCAGGGCCCGCGACACCCGCTTCCTGCGGTGAGCACTCCGTGGTGCGGGAAGCAGTTGTCGAACCGCTTGTAGTGAGCGAATGGGACGAGGCCATCCCTGCCCGCCGCGGGGAGTGTGTCTTCGCGGCTCGTTCGGGCGCGGGCGGTGTCGGACCGTCCCTGCTTGCGCAGAGAGCACACTTCTTCACCTGCAATGTTCGCGCGACAGGCCTCGGTCGCTCAGCACATTCATCGAATCCAGCAAATCGCCTATGACGCCTGCGGGGGCCCGCAGTCCGTTTCCCCTGCCTGCTGGTCGACGGGACCATCCTCGCGGGGGCGGGAACAGCGTGATCCCGCGTGCGTACGGTCTCCACGAGGTCAGCGGGCAAGCGATGCGTAGCGCTCGCAAGCGGGTGGGTAGCGCGGCGCGTATACCGTGCGGGATACTCCGGGTATGGCTGAAACCACTGTGAAGGTCGATACGAACACCAGGGACACGCTGCAGGGCCTCGCCGCTGCCGAAGGTCTGTCCGTGAAGGCCTACCTCGCGAAGCTGGCTGGAGAGAAGGAGCAAGAGCGGGCCTTGCAGACGGCGACTGCCGCTTTCCGCCGCGTGATCAGCGAGCCCGGCGTCATGGACGCCTTCGATGCCGAGTTCGGCGGGCTGCCGTCTGTCGCACACCGCAACCGCCGGGCGGCCTGACCTGTGCCTCCCGTCGTGTACGTCGACTACCGGTGGTTCCTCGAGCGCCAGGAAGAGATCCTCCGGGACGACCTGACCGTCAACGACTTCTCTGTGCTTGTCGGCATGGCTCAGCGCCACCGGGTTGACCCGCCCCGGCATGACCAGCACGGTCCCGACGCCTTCTGGCGGGCTGCCGTCATGCTGGAAGAGTGCGTGCTGCTGCGCCCGCTTCCGGCCCGCAACGAGGTCTATGGATACGGCGTCGCCATCGCCTACCTAGAGGCCTGCGGAGACCGCGTGGACACGAAGTTCGAGCTCTGGCGGGAGCTGATCTACGACATCCGCGAGCTGCGGCTGGACTCGTACAGCATCGCCGAGAGGCTGCGATCCTGGCGCCAGGCCTGACCCTGACCGGCCCTGCGTACGCCCGGTGCCTCGCGCCGCGGCCCGGCGTGGCCACGTCCGTGGGGCAGGGCAGGGAGCGACGCAGTTGACTTCTCGGTAGCGCGGTCCTGGCTCGGCACCGGCGAGCCCCTAGGCTCCGTCCGGTGGAGACGTTACTGATCATCACGGCTGCCGCCCTGTGGGGCGGTGGCGCGGGCGTGCTCATACCCCGTCCTGCGTACCGGTTCTCTGTTCCGCCCGAGGAACCCTGGCGGTCGGCATGCCCGGCCGGCCATCCCCTCACCGGGACGGGCGGCGGCTGGCTGGGGCGTGCTCGCTGCGCCGCGGGGGACACTTTCGGGCCGAGCGCCCTCGCCGTCGCCTTCGCCACGGCCGTGGTGTGCGTTCTTCTTGCCGCCGCCACTGTTGCCCGCCCCGAACTGGTGGTCTGGCTGCTGCTCGTCCCGGCCGGCGTGCTGCTCGCCGCCGTCGACTTCACGGCGCACCGGCTGCCGGACGTGCTCACCTTGCCGCTCGCTGCGGGCGCGCTCGTCCTGCTCGGCGTTGCCGCGATGCTGCCCAGTGCCGGCGGCAGCTGGACCTCCGCGCTGCTCGGCTCCCTCATCCTGGGCGCCTGCTACTTCGTGCTCTTCCTGCTCAGCAAGGGCTTCGGGTTCGGCGACGTCAAGCTCGCCCTCGTCCTGGGCGCTGTCCTGGGCTGGTACGGCTGGGCGATCGTCGTGGTCGGGACCTTCGCCGGGTACGTGCTGGGCGCTCTGTACGGCATCGTCCTCGTCGTCACGGGCCGGGTCAGCCGGAGAACCAGGATCCCGTTCGGCCCGTTTCTTCTCGCCGGGGCGTTCGCCGGTGTGCTCCTGGGCTCCTGCACCCGTTGATCCCCATGAGACGAGGCGGGCGGGACCCGCCAGGGCCTCGCCCGGAGATGTCAGGGGCGGCGGGCGAGCAGTACGTCGAAGCGCGCGTGCTCGATCAGGACGCCCGCGTCGGCGTGTTCGGTCAGCAGGGCGAGAGCGCGCTCCTGGAACTCCTCCAGTTGGTTGCCGAACAGGGGACGGGCGGCGAAGGACGTCGAGTACAGGTAGCCGATGACCGTCTGCGGGGTCCAGGGCCGTTCGACGGGGATGGTGTGTTCCTCGACGTCGGCGAAGGCGGACTCGATCAGGATGTCCCGGTAGGGGCGGTCATGGGTCGCGTAGGTCTTGTCCTTGCCCGCCCTGCGTTCGCTGCCGGTGTATTCCTGGATCAGGGACCGCAGGGCGTCCGTCCATGCCGAGCGGGCGGTCCAGAGGCTGCCGTCCCCCATGACGGCGATAGTGGCGTCCTTGACCGTGCAGCCCTCCAGCAGCGACAGCACGGCCGGCTGGTCCATCCAGTGGAAGGCTCGGCAGATGGTGACCGTGTCTGCTGCCCAGTGGGCGTAGGGCGGGGTGAAGTCCTCGGCCGGGTTGTTGTGCAGGCGAACCGTTGTGGCGGGCAGTCCGGCCAGCGCCTTGTCGGCTTCCCCGAGCATGCCGGGGTCTCGTTCGACAACGTCGATCTCGGCGAAGGCGGTGTGTAGGGCGGCGGGCACTTGTCCTGTTCCCGATCCGAGGTCGAGGAGGACCGCGTGCTGCTTGCTGGCTACCGTCTGGCTGAGCAGGTGGACGGCAGCCTCGGGGATGCCGGGGCGGTAGGTGGCGTAGTAGGGGGCGGTGTCAGCGAACTCGCTCATGCTGTTCTCCATGTGGTGGGAAGAGGCCCGATGACAGCCCGCAGATGCGAAGACGGCGTCCTGCCCACTGCGTGGGCAAGATCGTGACCGAGCGACCCCGCAGACGCAGGTACGACGACATCTCGTCCGTCAACGACGGTCTTTCAATCCGCGGACGTGAGCGATGTTCCTGGTCTCAAGGCAAAGGCTTAGGCGGATGCAAGCTGGAGGAGTTCCGGAACGCCCTGTGCGTGGGCGTAGGGCTGGAAGCGGGGGAGGAGGTCGTTGATGACGCTGACGCAGCGGGGTGCGCCGATGCGGCGGGCCAGGAGCAGCGACTGGGTGGCGGCGGCAGCGGCGGGTTCGGGTTCCTTCTGGTCGAGGTAGCTGGTGGCGCGGTAGGCGAGGAACACGCCCCGGGTTTTGTCCCGGGCGGCGGGCAGCAGGCGTTCGCCTTCGGTGATGAGCTGGTGGGCGCGGCCGGTGTCGCCGAGATCGAGGAGGGCCTGGCCGGAGTCCACGGCGAGGTCGGCTTCGGATACCCATGCGCACCAGGCAGGCCGGTCGTCACCGGCGTCATTGAGGTGCTGCTCGGCGGCGGAGAGCGCGCGCAGGACAGCCCGCGGTTCGCCTTTCTCGCCCTGTGCGGCGAGGGTGCGGGCGAGGCGCAGTTGGAGCAGGCAGCGTGCGGCCGGGTTGTCGGCGCGGGTCAGGGCGTGCTCGAGGATGTGGGTTGCGGTGGTGTGGTCGCCTCGCCAGGCGGCTTGGTAGGCGAGGTCGCTCAGGAGGCCGGCGCCCATGTCGTGGTTGCCTGCGGCGTGGGCGTTGTGCAGGCCGGCGATCCAGTACTGGCTGGCGTGGGTGTGGCGGCCGTGGTCGAAGCGGTGCCAGGCGATGGTCTGGGACAGGGAGGCGGCCAGGGTGTGCAGGCGCAGTCCGACGGTGGGGGTGTAGCGGCCGTGTGCGAGCCGGTCGGTCACGGTGGACAGGCAGGCGTCCAGGAGTGCGGGGGTGTGCTGGCGTTCCTCGGTGGGCAGGTCGGCGAGGCTCTGGGCGGTGTTCTCCAGGAGTTCGACGAAGTCCTCGCCGATTGGCCTGCCGTCGCGGTCCGGCGCGAGGGCGGTGGCGGGGCCTGTTGCCCAGTCGGCGGCCAGCGCGGACAGGGCGGCGCCGGAGATCGTCAGGAAGGTGCGGCGTTCCATCACTGTTCGCAGGGCCTCTCTGAGGGCGGGCACGAAGCTGTGGGGGCCGAGTGGGACGACGCCGTCGGCGCTGAGGGGCAGCCAGTTCGGCCAGTCGTCGGCGCGGACGATGTCCGCGGGTTGGCCGAGGGCTTCGGCGATGTAGATCTGGGATTCCTCGTTGGGCCGGACGCCGCGCTGCCATTTGCGTATCCGGGCCACGTCCGCGCCTGAGCGCAGACCGCGCCGGGCGGCTGCGGCGCGGATGCCGCGGACGAGGTCATCCATCGTCATACCGAGCGCGATGCGCGCCGCGGCGAGCGGGTGACGGGTGGTGTCTTCCACCCTTTCAGTCAATCACTCAGTGCACTGGGATGGTGACCGTTCGCGGAAGGCGGGACCCCTGCGGGACCCCCTCCAACTGGTCGACGGAGTCGAACAGTTGAGCCCATTCTCGTTGTGTCACCCACCTGAGGAGGAACCCATGGAGCAGTCCAAGTCCGGTATCGCAACGGCCGGTGCAACGGCGTCGGCGGAGGAAACGACGGAGATCACGGGGGCTGTGGTGGTCGCCGTCGACGTGGAGGACGAGGAGTAGTCCCTTCCCGCTCGTGCCCGGGCGTCCCTCCCTCCTCGCCGGTTGCGCGGGGTGTGGGGGAGGGGCGCCCTCCTTGACCGTGGAGGTCGCAGTGATTCATGTGTTCGTCGGACCGACGCTGGCGCGGTCCGAGCCTCTCCTGGCCGCGCCGGGCGTGCGGGTGTGGGCGCCGGTGGGGCACGGGGACCTGTTCGATGCTGCAATCCGGGACGGCGACACAGCGGTGATCATCGACGGGGTGTATCACCAGGCTCCGGCGCTGCGCCACAAGGAGATCCTGGCCGCGATGGGCCGGGGGGTCCGGGTGATCGGGGCGGCGAGTATCGGTGCGCTACGGGCTGCTGAACTCACCCCGTTCGGGGCGCTAGGCATCGGCAGCATCTATGCCGACTACGCCTCGGGGAAGATCGACGGGGACGACGAGGTGGCGGTCGGGCAGGCCCCGGACGGGCAGTGGGACGCGTTGAGCTGGCCGGTGGTCAACCTCCGGCACGTCCTCCACCTCGCCGTCTCGGCCGGAGTCTTCGACGGCGAGCGGGCTGCCGGGTTGCTGGCCGGGCTGCGCAGGGTCTACTACCCGCAGCGCACCACGGCCGCAGTGCGAGCGGTCTGTCGCCGCCAGGGCGAGACGAAGTTCGCCGGCTGGCTGGCCGAACAGCGCGAGCACGACCGGCACTTCGGCGACCTCAAGCGCGCCGACGCCCTCGCGGCCGTGCGCAGCGCACTGGCAGGCCGGGCGGCGCAGGCTGGCGTCCGGCCGACTCCTGCGGTGTGGGAGACGATGTACTTCCGGCGCTGGTCCAACGCCTTCGCCCGCACCCGTCGCGACGGGCTGGAACTGTCTACCGAGGACCGCCTCGTCTACCAGCAGGTCTTCGACCCGGCGTTTCACGAGACGTGGACGGCCTACCTCGAGCACCGCTCGCTCCAGCCCGCCGACGGCGCCGCGGCTCTGCCGCTGGCGCAGCGGCTGTCCCAGGCCAGCGGCGAGGACCTGCCCGCTCACCGCGTGTTCCACCCTGTGATCGACCTGCGGGACGAGGCAACCGTGACCTTGCTGCTGGCAGGGGAGACCGAGATGGACCGCCAGGCGGTCGCCCGGTATGCAGACACTCTCGCGCGGGCCCGCCACACCCGGGCCGGCTTCTCGACCGCGGCGGTGCGCGACGACCTCACCCGACGGCTCCTGCTGCGCGTGTGGAAGTGCACTGAGCAGCAGTTCGACGTGGAGGCGTCCGCACGTGGTCTGGAGTCCGGTGCGCGGGCCGTCGCGGCGGCCAAGCGGCTCGTGCCCGGGCTGCTGGAGGAGATGAATGAGGCGCCGGAGCGGACGGAGATGACCTGTGGTGAGCGTTGACGAGCGAGTGGCGCTTCCGGGCACCGTGCGCGCCCGGCCGCCCGAACAGACGTGGGAGGCGGTGGCCGGCCAGCTGCCGGAATTCGGTATCACACGGGTGGCCGACCTGACCGGCCTGGACTGCATCGGACTGCCTGTCTGGACGGCGATCCGGCCTGCCTCACTGACCCTGAGCACGTCCCAGGGCAAGGGCGCCAACGCGCTGCTGGCGAAACTGTCGGCCGTGATGGAGGCGATCGAGCTGTGGCACGTCGAGCAGCCGCTGCCCGTCGTAGCCCGCGGCCCGGCCGCCGAGGTCGCCCCCCACTGCCCCATGGCCGCGCTGCCGCTGACCGTCCCCAACCCAGCGCGCGTCCTGTCCCGGATGGTGTGGGAGTGGACGCCCGCCACCGGTCTGCTGGGCGGCGAAACCATGCTGCTGCCGGTCGATCTCGTCCGGCGCCGGGTACAGCGGCCGCAGTGGAGCCCCGACCTACTGCGCGCCACCAGCACCGGCCTGGCGTGCGGGAACAGCCGGAACGAGGCACTGCTGCACGCCCTGTTCGAGGTGGTGGAGCGGGACGTGCTGTACCGGGACGGGCAGGCAGGTGGGCAGCGGCGGACCCTCATCGCGCCCGGGACGGTCGATGACCCGCACGGCCGGGAGGTGATCGACCGGCTGGCGGCCGCGGGCATGGCCCTGGAGGTCGCGCTGGTGGCCGGACCGTACGGGCTGCCGGTGTGTGTGGCCTACCTGTGGTCGGAGGACTATCCGGTCGTCTTCGCCGGCGGCGGCTGTCACAGCGACCCGGCGATCGCGCTGACCCGGGCCCTGACCGAGGCCACGCAGTCCCGCCTGACTGCCATCGCCGGAACCCGGGACGACCTGCCCAGCGACCCCCCGCCCACGCGCCGCATCCCGCCGGACTCACACCGTGGCCGCAGGCGACGGAGCGCTTCAACCCACCCATCGCCGGCTTCGCCGAACAAGCCCGAACTGTGGCGCAGCAGGTCGCACGCGTCAGCGGCCACGAGCCAGCCGTCCTGGACCTGTCCGGCCCGGACTGTCCGGTCCACGCCGTGCAGGTCGTCTGTCCCGGCACCCGCTCGCGTATCAGGAGGTCGATGCCGAGATGACGTACCCCGTCACCACAGCAGTGCCGCCGTCCGTGTCCGGCGAGCGGCGCTCCGCCCAGTACGACGCCTTCCATACCGCCCGCACCCACACCGATCTGGTCTCCCGCCTGTACGCCGAGGCGATGGGAGAGGACTACCCGGCCGAGGTCGCCGCCTCCAGCTCCTGCGACTGGCCGCTGCTGGGGCTGATGACCGTTCGGCTGCGGATGCCCCCAGACCGGCTCCTGGTGGATGCCGGCTGCGGCACTGGCGGCATCGGCCTGTGGCTGGCCCGCGCCCTCGCCGTCCGCCTCGCCGGCTTCGACCTGTCCCCGGTCGCCGTCACCCAAGCCACCGGCCGCCGCGCCGACTTCCTCGGCACCGGCACCAACCGGGCCGCCTTCCGCGTCGCCGACCTGGAAGACACCGGCCTGCCCGACTCCAGCGCCCACGGCATCGTGTGCGTGGACGCACTCGGCCGCGCGCACGACCGGGACGCGGCCCTGCGCGAGCTCGGCCGCGTCCTGACCCCGGGTGGCCGGCTGGTCCTGACCCGGGCTTCGCGGCAGGCCATAGCCCCTGCCTGGGAGGGGCAGGCCCGCGCCGCCGGCCTCACCGTGGAACACGTGGACGAGCGCCCCGCCGAACCCGCCACGTGGGACCGCCTCTACCGGCTGTGGATCGGCCACTCCGCCGAACTGCGGCGCGAGCTGGGCGAGGTCGCGGCGCAGAACATGCTCCGCGAAGCGCACCAGGTGCTGCCCACACTGCCAGACCGCCGCGCCGTCCTGCTCACCCTGCGCCGCACGGTGAACGTTCCGGCCGGGGCCGGTGGGGCCGATACGATGTGCGGGCTCGCCCGCCGCCCCGGTGACGGGCCCGCGTCCAGCGAGAGGACCCCGAGTTGAGCCAGCACCGTATCGCCCGCGCGGCGGTGTTGTCGGCCGGGTCCTGGGGCACCGCCGTCGCCAAGGTCCTGGCCGACGCCGGCACCGACGTCATCGTGCACGCGCGCCGGGACGAGATCGCCGACGGGATCAACGCCCGTCACCGCAACCCCGGCTACTTCCCCGACGTGGAGCTGCCCGTCTCCCTGTCGGCCACGACCGACCCTGCCGCCGCGCTGGACGGCGCCGACTACCTGGTGCTGTCCATCCCCGCACAGTCCTTGCGGGCCAACCTCGCCGCGTGGGCACCGCACATCGGGCCCGCCACAGTGATCGTGTCGCTGATGAAAGGCATCGAACTGGGCAGCGGCCTGCGGGCGAGCCAGGTCATCACCGAGGTGACCGGCGTGAGCGCGGACCGGGTCGCGGTGCTGTCCGGCCCGAACCTCGCCGCTGAGATCATGGCCGGCCAGCCGGCCGCGGCCACCGTCGCCTGCCCCGACGAGAACGCCGCCCAGCGCTTCCAGCAGGCCTGCCACACCTCCTACTTCCGGCCCTACACCAGCACCGACGTCATCGGCTGCGAGCTGGGCGGGGCGGTGAAGAACGTCATCGCGCTGGCGGTCGGTATCGCCTCGGGCAGGGGACTGGGCGACAACGCCGGCGCGATGCTCATCACCCGCGGCCTGGCGGAGACCACCCGGCTGGCTGTGGCCATGGGTGCCCACCCGGCCACCCTCGCGGGCCTTGCCGGCCTGGGCGACCTCGTGGCCACCTGCACCTCCCCGCTCTCCCGTAACCGCACCTTCGGCACCCACCTCGGCCACGGCCTGAGCGTCGGGCAGGCGACAGTCGCCACCCGGCAGACCACCGAGGGCGTCAAGTCCGCCGAGGCGATCCTCGCCCTCGCCCAGGTACACGGCGTCGAGATGCCGATCACGGAAGTGATGTCCGCCCTGCTGCACGAGAAGGTCACCCTCGACCAAGCCGCGGCCGCGCTGATGCAGCGGCCTGCCAAGCCCGAGCGCTGACCCCCGGCGCCCCGGACTGCGGGGACGCCCACCCCTCACACCTTCACCCTCCCCACTCGGAGGCTCCCGCCATGCACGTGTCCGTGCTGTCCGCTGTCCAGATCACCGTCACCACCGCCCTGGCCGCGTGGATGGCCACCGGCTTCACCCGCCTGCCCGGCCGCTGGCTGCGCTGGAAGATGTTCTGCCGCGCCACCTTCACGATCATCTCGCTCACCGGCACCACCAAGGACGGGCGCACCGAGCCCGTGAACGTCTACGACTACCTCTCCCCGGGCTCCTTCATCCTCGGCCCGCCTCAACTCCAGGCGGTCATCGACCATCTCGCCCGCAGCGGCCGCTACGACCGGATCGACGGACACGGCCGCATCCTGTCCGCGCCCGGCGAGCAGCCCGTCGAGGTGAGGGACAGCCATGTGGTTCTTTGACGCCCTCACCTCCGGCTTCCAGCACCCCACCGACCCCGGTCGGCTCCAGTGGTTCCGGATCGTGTTCGGGACCGCGTGCACCCTGCGGTTCGCCCTCGCCTTCGGCCAGGGCGGCTGGAACCGGTTCGCCCCCGGCTCGCTCAGCTCCCATCTGGCAGAGCAGCGCTTCGGACCGGGCAGGGCCCGCTGCCTGATCACCGGCTACCGTCCCGCGCTGATCGTCCGGACCGCCGCCGCTCTCGCCCTGGGCTCCGGCACCTTTACCCGTCCGGCGCTCCTGCTGGTCCTGGCCGGCGCCGCCATGGAACTCCTCTACCTCAAGAGTCCCAACGCCGTCCGCTACACCCTGCTGACCGGCGCCTGCCTCCTGCTCGCCGGAAACCTCGGCCACGGCCTGCACATCGAACACAGCCGGAGCACGGCGAACACCTGGGCTCAGTGCCTCCTCGTGCTGATCACCACCGACATCTACTGGAACAGCGCCTGGCAGAAAATCCGTTCCCCCCAATTCCGCAGCGGCCTCTACCTCGCCCAGTGGGTGCACGTCTTCACCCAGGTCCGGGAACAGCTCCCCTACCGGCGCCAGTACGCCGTCCCAGGTCTCGTCCGACGCCACGCGGGCAACCTCACCGACCGGGACATCCGCCTGTGGCGCGCGGTCGCCGCCAGCGTCATCACGGCCGAGATCGCGCTGCCCCCCGCACTGCTCATACCGCAGACAACGCCCTATGCCATCGTCGCCGGCATCACCATGCACGCCGTCTTCACCTGCCTCAAGCCCCGCCAGCTCCTCACCTTCTCCGGGCTCACGATCGGCACCTACCTCGCCTTCGCCGTCTGACTGAGGCATTTCAACTCAGCGTGACGCGGCCAGGTGAAGGGTGAGGACTGCCTGCACGAGGCCGGTGATGCGGGTGGTGCTGCACCGCAGTTTTTGCAGGAGGCGCCAGCTCTTCAGGGTGGCCATGGCCTGTTCGCCGACGGCGCGGATGCGCACGTGGGCGACATTGACGGCCTGCTGGCCGACGGGGAGGTTGCGGAGTTTGCCCCAGAGGGGCACCCGTAGGGTGCCGCCAGCGCCCTGGTAGCCCTTGTCGCCGTAGCAAACAGGCCGGCCTCGGCCAAGGCTTCCACGTCTCCGACCCGCCTCCGAAAGAAACGCTCGCACCGAACTGGAACGTTGCCCCCACCGACAACGTGTGGGCCGTCCTCGAGCGAGCACCCCGCGACAGCGACAACGGCACCGACGTTCTGCGAGAGCTGCGGTCGCTGCGCTGGGGGCTGGTGCCGCCGTGGGCCAAGGACGTGAAGATCGGCTCCCGCATGATCAACGCACGGGTGGAGACCGTCCACGAGAAACCTGCCTACCGCCGCGCGTTCACCCGCCGCCGCTGCCTGCTGCCCGCCGACGGCTTCTACGAGTGGGAACAGATCAAGGACCCCGGCACCGGCAAGACCCGCAAGCAGCCCTACTTCATCCACCCCGAAGACGACCAGGTGATGGCCCTCGCTGGACCCTACGAATACTGGCGCGACCCAGCCGTCAACCACGACTACGACCCGGACGCCTGGCTGGTCACCTGCACCATCATCACCACCGAAGCCACCGGCGCAGTCGGCCGCGTCCACCCCCGCATGCCGCTCGCCCTCACCCCCGACCACTACGACGCCTGGCTCGACCCCACCCACCAGGATCCCCACGACCTGCGCGCCCTCCTCGGACAGCCCGCAGGCGGCCACCTCCACGCACGCCCCGTCCCCACCAAGGTCAACAACGTCCGCAACAACAACCCGCACCTCGTCGACGAGGCCACCAGCTAGCTAGGAACCTCGCCGGCCGGAAGCGTGGACCGCGAGGGCCGCTGGATAGATCACGTTGTGTCCGTACCGGGATCGGGCGCGGTCAGCGACGGCTTCGAGAGCGAGAGGCTTGTCGTCGCCCTGGTCGAGGGTGAGCTGCCGGGTGGCCTGCTCGTCAGGGCGCAGGGCGTCGGCGCGCAGGGCGATGCTGCGGACCCGGGCGCGCTGGAGCCCGAGGGAGTCATAGATCCCATACGCCGCTCGGGCCAGCAGGACGGTGTGGTGGGTGGCTTCGGTCAGGGTGCGGCCGCGGCGGGTGGCGCTGTGGTCGGCGTAGCGGACGGTGCAGGTCAGTCCGGTGGCGATCTGGCCGGAGTCGCGCAGGCGGGCGCCGAGCTGGTCGGCGAGAGCGAGCAGGGCCCGCCGGTGCTGGGCGGGATCGAGTTCGTCGCGGGCGAAGCGGTGCTCGGTGCTGATGCTCGCCGGCGCCGGGGTGGGATCGACGCTCGTGGTGTCGCGGCCGCGGGCGCGTTCGTGCAGGGCGCGTCCGGCCCGGGCGCTGAGGAGGCGCTGAAGGGTGAGCTGGGGGACGTCGGCGATGTCGCCGACGGTGTGCAGGCCGTACTCGGCGAGGGTGGCCGCCGCTTTCGCGCCTACGCCGGGCAGTTCCCCGACCGGACGGGGACGCAGGAAGGCGCTGATCGTCTCAGGGGAGTCGTCAATGACGGTGCGCCGACCGGGACCGGTGAGCGCGCAGGCCATCGCGGCGAGCATCCGGTTCGGTGCCACGCCCGCCGAACTGCGCAGGCCAAAGAAGGCGAGCGCACGCAGCTGGACCAGCTCCGTCACGCTGCGGGCGTCACGCTTCCAGTAGGGGAGTGCGCCGGTCAGATCGAGGACGGCCATGTCGGGTTCGATCAGTTGCACGCGGGGCGTGAAGTCCTCCAGCAGACGGCGCAGGCGCTCGGGGAGTTCTGGGTCCGGGTCGGCCGGGAGGACGAAGCGCAGGTGGAGGATGCAGCGGCCGCTCATATCGATCACCCTGCGCTTCCCTGGGAGCGGTGCCCGAGCCGCCGCAGGTCGGCGGAGCGGGTGCCGGCGGGCTGGAGGTCGGCGTAGGGGTGGAGCCGAGCCCCGGCCGTGCCGTCGGCGAGCGTGCGCTGGGGCGTGGCCGGCTGGGCCGGGGTGGGGGCCGGGCCGGTCTGGCCGAGGAGGTCGAGGGCGGCCTGGGGCCCGTGGTCGCGGCGGGCCGCGGCCACCTCATCCAGATCCCAGGCCATCTCGCCAACGACGGTGCGCCGCGGGCCGCGGGCCTCGACGGTTCCGCGCACCAGCAGCAGGCCGGAGTGGAACACGGTGTGCGCGCAGGCTTCGTGGGAGTCTTCGAAGAAGGCGATGTCGACCAGGCCGGAGCCGTCCTCGAGCGTGGTGAAGATGACGCGCTTGCCGGACGGGATCGGCGGGGTCTGCGTGGAGGCCCGCACGCCTGCGACGAGAACCTTCTGCCCCGGCACCATGCGACGCAGGCGGGCGGCGTCGGTCGCGCCGAGCTCACGCAGCAGCCGGTGATGGTGCTCCATCAGATGCCGGCTCACGTCGATGGAGAGGGCGTCTAGTTCTGCGCCGAGCTTGTCCCGGCTGGTCATGTCCGGCAGCCCGCTCGGCTCCGCAGTCAGCAGTTCGCCGCCCAGCGGCAGCTGCCCGTCGGTGGTGGTGCGGTTGCGGGACTGCCGGTGCAGTTCGGTGGCCTGCAGCAGCAGGTCCCGCCGGGTCAGGCCGGGGGAGAGGGCCTCGAGCGCGCCGATGCGGATCAGGCGCTGCGCGAGCGGCAGCGATGGACGGGCGCGCAGCCACAGGTCCTGAAGTCCGGTGTAGGGCTGGCCCGCCACCAGACGGGCTACCTCGGCTTCGCTGATGCCTTTGACCGTGGTGAACGCCAGGCGTACACCCCTGCCCTGTGCGGTTTGCTCCACGCTGTGGTGGGCGCGGGAGTGGTTGACGTCGACGGGCAGCACGGGCACGCCGTGGCGGCGGGCGTCGGCGACGATGACCCGACGCGGCCACATCCCCGGATCATGCTCCAGCAGTCCCGCGTACAGATACGCCGGGAAGTGCGCCTTCAGATAGGCGGACTGCAGGGCGGGGACGGCGAAGGCGACCGCGTGTGCGCGGCAGAAGCCGTACGCGCCGAAGGAAGAGACGATTCCCCACACCTCGTCCAGCACGTCTTTGGTGTAGCCGCGTTTGTCGGCCGTGCGGCGGAACCAGGTCTCGACCTTCGGCAGCCGGTTGGGGTCGGCCAGGGCGCGGCGGGCGATGTCGCCGGCGGCGCGGTCGCAGCCGGTCATCTTCGCGAGGATTGCGATGATCTGCTCGTGCCAGATGACGACGCCATAGGTGTCGTTGAGTACTGGTTCCAGGTCCGGGTGCGGGTAGTTGGGGGCGGCGCCGTGCCGGGCGGCGATGTAGAGCGCGGGCATGCCCCCGGACACCGGTCCCGGACGAAAGAGGCTGATGTCGGCGACGACGTCCTGCATGTGCCGGGGCTGGAGGCGGCCCACCAGATCCTGCTGCCCGGGACTTTCGAGCTGGAAGAGACCGATGGTGTCTGATGCCCGGATCATCTCGAAGGCTCGCTGGTCGTTGAGGTCGACGTGGTCGGGATTGTCCAAGTCGAGCGCGCGGCCGGTCGTGCGGCGGATCTCGGCGACCGCGTACGCCATCGCCGACTGCATCCGCACCCCGAGCACGTCGAGTTTCAGCAGGCCGAGGTCTTCGACGTCCTCCTTGTCGGCCTGCACCATCGCGTAGCCGGCCGGCGTCGGCTGCACCGGCAGCCGCTCCAGCAGCGAGGCGTTCGACAGGATCACCCCGCACGGATGCATGGCGTAGCCGCGCGGCAGCGCGTCCAGGCCCTCGGCGAGCTCCCACAGCTGCCCGAACTTCTCCGCCCGCGCGGAGAGCTGCCGCAGCTCCGGCAGTTCGGCCAGGGCGGAGCGGATGTCGCGGGCGCGGATGTGCGGGAAGCTCTTGGCGACGTCGCCGATGACCTGCGGCGGGATGCCGAGAGCGAGCCCGGTATCGCGCAGGGCGTGCCGGGCCCGGTAGGTCTCGGGCATGCCGGTGACCGCGGTCCGCTCCTTCCCGAACCGCTCGATGATCGCGTCGTACACCTCCAGGCGCCGCTCTGACTCCACGTCGAGGTCGATGTCCGGAAGCGACGTACGACGCTCACTGAGGAAGCGCTCGAAGAGGAGCCGGTGCTCGAGGGGATTGGCGGTGGCGACGAACAGCGAATGGTTGACCATGCTCCCGGCGCCGGAGCCGCGCGCGGCGACCCGGATCCCGAGCGCCCGGGTGTCCGCCACCACCTGGGCCACGGCTAGGAAGTAGCCCTCGAAGCCCAGGCGGCCGATGACGTCCAGCTCGTATTCGAGCTGCCGTCGCGAGCGCTCATCTCGGTCCAGGCCTCGGGCGACCATGCCGGCCTCGCACCGCTGGCGCAGCAGCCGCATCGCCGAACCCCGCTCGCCAGTGGCGCCGACGACGGACGGTTCGGGAAAGTGCGGCCGCCCCAGCCCCAGGTCCGCCGGGGTGAGCGTGCACGACTGGCCCGTGGCCTCGGTCTCCGCCAGCAGCCGCCCGGCCCGGGTCCGGTCGTCGCCCACAGCCTGGGCGATCCGCTCGGCCACCGCGGCCATGCCGGCCGGGTCCTTCAGCCACCGCTCGCCGCCGTCCAGGTATCGACGGTCGACGGGCCGCAGCAGACGGGCGGCGTCCAGGACATCGGCCAGCCGGTGCTGTGCGGGATCGGCGTAACGGACCGCGTTCGTCAGCACCACCCGCACCCCGAGCTGATCGGCCAAGCCCACGGTGCGCGCGGCCAGCCGCAGCGAACCCGCACCGGTGCCCTGACCTCCCAGAAACACGCCCTCCAGCCGCAGCCGCTCCCCGGCCAGCTCCCGCCACGGCGCGAGCAGCCGCTCGGCGACATCGGGGCGGCCCGCGGACAGCGCCCGCACCGGCTCAGAGGCAGGGCCGAGCAGCACCACCAAGTCCTCGTCGGCGTACGCGCGCAGAGCAGGCCAGGAAACGACGGGCAGCGCACCGTCGGCTTCGGCATGCGCGGCGGACACCAGGCGGCACAGCCGCGCCCACCCAGCCGCGTTCTGCGCGAGCAGGGTGATCCGCAGCGGTGGCTCGATCACGTGGGCGCCACCACGTGCGGGTGTACGTGGCCGTCCGGCAGAGGGGCCCGGCGGGGTCAGCGGGGCGACGGCGATATCGACACCGAAGACGGGGCGGATGCCGGCGGCCGCGGCGGCTTTGGCGAAGCGGACGGTGCCCGCGACGGTGTCCCGGTCGGTCAGCGCGAGCGTCGTCATCCCACGCTCAGCGGCCCGATGGACCACGGCCGCGGGAAGAGAGGCGCCGTAGCGGGCGGAGTAGCCGGACGCGACGTGCAGATGAGTAAATCCACGGCCCCACACCTCCAGCCTTTCGCTTGCCCCTCCCTGACCTGTGACCTCTCCAGGTATCCACCATAACGCTTAATCGCGCAAACGTTCGATTGCAGGGATCGATGCCATCCCTCCGGGAAGAGGACCAAGGGCTGGGGCCTCGCCGTGAGGACCAATCCCCGCCTGTGCCGCGCGTCACACGCCAGTAGGCGGGGGAGGCAGGTCCCGGGGACGGACCCATCAGGTCCGACTGCTCGAGGGGTCGGGGCTGGAGAGGCCACCCCCAACGTCTCCTCGCTGTCGCGCGCGACAGCGAGGAGGATCATCGACAGACTGGCGCGACATTCAGAGAAGGGCACGATGACGACTTCGTACCTCGTCCGGTTGAGGTTCGAAGCTGACGGGCCGGCCGTAGAAGGCGAGTGGGCGCTACCAGGCCCCGCTGAGGACCGGTACACGGAGT
Organism: Streptomyces sp. NPDC058295; assembly: GCF_042880655.1. Classification (NCBI taxonomy): domain Bacteria; kingdom Bacillati; phylum Actinomycetota; class Actinomycetes; order Kitasatosporales; family Streptomycetaceae; genus Streptomyces; species Streptomyces sp. NPDC058295. The sequence continues at coordinate 19,491 of NZ_JBHVYO010000027.1, read as the reverse complement.
GGGTCGGGCTCTACACAAAAGACCCGAAGGTCGAGGTCCACCTCATCGAGAAGACGGGCGCTCGGGAGCGGGTGCTTCGGACGTGGACGGCGCAGCGCGAGAACACGCCGTAGGACATGCGCGTCCGGCGAGGTGTCGGAACCCCCTGCACGGCCGACATAGGATCCGTCGTCGTGGCACACACATTCGAAGAACTGGTGGAGATGCAGAGACTGGCCGACGAGGCGCACAGCCGGGTCCTGGAACTGGGAGATACCTATGGCCGGCCCACGGTGACGCCGTGGACTGCGCAGCAGACCGAGACATACGAGACGGCCTGGCAGCACTGGCGGGATCTGGCCACGCAGGCCCAGGCCGCCGTCACCGCCCACGCCAAGGAGCAGGACAAGCCCCGCTTCGGCATCGAAGCTGCAGTACGGGCCAAAGCCTGGCATCCGGAGCAGGCCGCAGCCTAGAGCGGCAAATCCGCTCCACGGGCAGCTCGTGCGAAGAGGATCGAGCGCGCCACCAGTCCCACCCTGCCACGAAGCAGGGAAGACGAAGTGCGCCGCTGAAGGCGCGCTCCGCAGCCCCTTACCCGGTCTACTGCCCGCGTCTTTGTGGCGAAGTCCGGCCATGGCGTGCACGCCGCCGGGAGGAGGGTCATGGTGCGACGCCTACGTCCCCTGACCGCCCTGCGCGCCGCTTGAGTCCCCTGCGTTAGCGCCGCGGTTCGGGGCGTTCCCCGGGCTTGACGGTCACGATCTCCACGCCGGTGCAGCCAGCCGTCTCAAGCGCGGCCTTCTGCCGCTGGGCGCTGGGCTCGTCATAGGCGACGGCGGAGCCGCAGGGCAGGCCGTCGGTGTCGGTCCAGGTGAGTCCGAAGTTCTGCATGGTGTGCCGGTGGGATCCCGCTTCACCCCCGGGTAGATCCCCCTTGCTGGGCCCTGCCGTCCCGTGGGCGGCGGGGCCCGCCGCGCCTCCCGGCTCCCCACGGGAGGCATACGGCTGCCCGGGTGCAACTGGTGCGGGCCGCGCGCACCCCTCGTAGGCTCGAACTGCTCGGGGCCTGCTGCGGAGGTCTCCCATGCCCCGAACCATCTGGTCCGGCGCCATCTCGTTCGGCCTGGTCACCGTCCCCATCCACGTCCAGTCCGCCACCGAGAACCACTCAATCCAGTTCCACCAGTACCACCTGGAGGACATGGGCCGGATCCGCACCCGCAAAATCTGCGAGCTCGAGGACCGCGAGGTGTCGAACACCGAGATCGGCAAGGGCTACGAGTACGCCAAGGACCAGGTCGTCGCCATCAGCGACGAAGAACTGCGCGACCTGCCGCTGCCGACAGCGAAGGCCATCGAGATCGACGCCTTCGTCGCCGCGGACGACATCGACCCGATCCGGATCGGCGAGGGCTACTACCTCTCCCCCGACGGGCAGGTCGCGGCCAAGCCCTACAAGCTGCTCCGCGAGGCGCTGGCCCGCTCGTCGAAGGTGGCCATCGCCAAATACGCGTGGTCCGGGCGCGAGCGGCTCGGCATGCTACGGGTCCGCGGCGACGCCATCGTCCTGCACGCCATGCACTGGCCCGACGAGATCCGCGACCCCTCCGAGCTCCTCCCGCCGCCAGTGGACGTGTCCGAGGAGGAGATCAAGGGCGCGCTCGCCCTGATGGAGTCCATGTCCCGCGACGACCTCGAAGGCGACGACTTCAAGGACACCTACACCGAGGCCATGGAGAAGATCATCGAAGCCAAGCGGGAGGAAAAGCCGCTCCCCGAGATGCCCGAGCCGGAAATGCCAGGCCGCGTCCTCGACCTGATGGCCGCGCTCGAGGAATCCGTGTCCAAAGCAAAGGCATCCCGCGGCGAGAGCGCTGATGTGCACGAGCTGCCGAGGCCGAAAAAGAAGACGGCTGCGAAGAAGACCGCGGCAAGGAAGCAGCCGACCAAGAAGAGCGCGGCGAAGAAGACGGGCACACGGCGGCCCAGGAGCGCCTGAGTCGCCCGTCGGTGGCAAGTGTGGGCAGGGCGCCTCGCCAGGATTAACAGCCACCGGCGTCGGCCTGACCTGCTTCCCCGCAGTTGTCAGCCTCGCTGTCAGGTGACGACGCTGTGGCCTGGGGTTCTTATCGCTGTCTCAGGCTGCGTCGCTTGGCTGCCGTCTCAGAGGTGTGTCATTTCCTCAGGCTGAAATTCGAGAGACCGCATCGGCCCCGGACTCTTGTCTGCGACCTCAGCCACGCCAGGGTGACAATGGTTGAGGCATCATTGCCGCCGATCTCCGTGTGCGTCGGCTCAGTAGTGGTGAGGCCAGGGTTGGGCCTCGCGCCGGGTGGCGTGGATGGAGCCGAGGAGATTGAGGGCCTGGGCGCTGGGGCTGCCTGGTTCGGCGTGGTAAATGACGAGCTGCTGGCCGGGCGCGTCGCGTACGTCGAAAGCCTGGTAGGTGAGGGTGAGGGGGCCGACCTCCGGGTGCAGGAATTGCTTGGCGTCCTGAGTCTTGCCGCGCACGGTATGGGAGTTCCAGAGGCGGGCGAAGTCCGCACTGTGCTCGGTAAGAGTGCTGACGAGTTCGCGGAGCCGTGGGTTGTCCGGGTCGAAGCCGGCCGCCTGGCGCAGATTGGCCACGGTCGCCTGGGCCGCCTGACCCCAGTCCGAGTAGAAATTACGACTCGCGGGGTCGATGAAGGTCATGCGGGCCAGGTTGTCCGCCGGTTCGAACGGGGCATAGAGGGCATCGGCCAGTACATTGGCGGCGAGGAGGTCCAGGGTCCGGCTCATGACGAACGCTGGAGTGTTCGGGTAGCCGTCCATCAACTGGCGGAGCGCGGGACTGACCCGCTCGGCGGCGTGTACGGCAGGCCGGTCGCTCGGTGTGGCCCCGGCCATCCGGTACAGGTGCGCACGGGCATCCGCGTCGAGGCGCAGCGCGCTGGTGAGCGCTTCGAGTACCTGGGGGGAAGGGTGGCGCTCGCGCCCTTGTTCCAGGCGGGTGTAGTAGTCGGCGTTCACTCCGGCCAGGACGGCGACCTCCTCGCGACGCAGTCCGGGGACTCTGCGGGCCCCGTAGCTCGCCATGCCGACATCCTCCGGCCGCAGGCCGGCGCGGCGTGCGTACAGAAAGTCTCCCAGGTGGTTGTCGCCCATGTGTTCAGGCTAGGCGGCGGACCGGTGGGCTGCCTGGGTGTGCCGCACCCAGGCAGCACGCGTCCTGGTTGATGGCCGCTGACCTGCCCAGACTCGGTGGAGCAGGACAGAACCGCACCAACCGAGGAGAGGAGCCGCCATGGCCAGGACCGCTGGAGACGACAACGCCGACGTTGTCGGGATGTGGGTGACCGCAGACGGACATATCCGTCAACAGTTGCTGCCGGACGGCCGCTACGACGAAGCCCGCGGCGAGCGGCGCAACGCGTACACGGGCCGGTACACGGTGACCGGCAGCCACCTGCACTACATCGACGACACCGGGTTCACCGCGACGGGCGACATCCGGGACGGAGTGCTCTACCACGAGCACCTCGTGCTTTACCGGGAGCAGAAGTCGCCTTGACAGAGTCCGCGCCGAGACACCCAGTCAGCGTCAACAAGTATCAAGGACCATTTTCATGACAGGACAACGGCTTGACGGCAAAGTCGCGCTGATCACCGGCGCGACCGGCGGCCTCGGCACAGCAACCGCCGAACTCTTCGCCCGAGAAGGCGCCCGGATAGTGATCACCGATATCGCCGAAGGCCCCCTGCGGGACCTGGCCCACCGGATCGAGGCAGGTGGCACCGAGGTCGTCTCCATCCGCCTCGACGTCTCCTCGGCGCGGCAGTGGGATGATGTGGTCACCGTCGTACGCGACCGGTTCAAAACGCTCGACGTGCTCGTGAACCTCGCCGGCATCGTGGACTGGCCGGGTATCGAGGACACGCGGGAGGAGGCCTGGGACCGCGTCATCGACGTGAACCAGAAAGGCACATGGCTCGGCATGAAGGCGGCGATGCCGCTCCTGCGCGCGAGCGGCAACGCATCGGTGATCAATACGTCGTCGGTCCTCGGGCTCGTGGGAAGCGGCGCCGCCGCGGCTTACCAGGCATCCAAGGGCGCGGTGCGCCTGTTGAGCAAGACCGCTGCGGTCGAGTACGCGCAGCAGGGAGTGCGCGTCAACTCCGTCCATCCCGGAGTGATAGCCACTCCGATGATCCAGGAACTCCTGGACGACCAGGGCGACCAGCAGCCGGACATCCAACGCACCCCTATGCGCCGAGCCGGCCGCGCCGACGAGATCGCCCCCGCAATCCTCTTCCTCGCCTGCGACGACTCCTCGTTCGTCACCGGCTCGGAGCTTGTGATCGACGGCGGCCTCACCGCGCACTGAGCAGGCGGACCCGTGTGACATCCACAACGGCTCGCCGTGAAGGCGACGCCCCCGACTGCGCGTCAACGGCTTCCACCGCGCATGTAATCAGCTCCTCCAAGGAACGCACCATGACACCTGCAACTCCGTCCACCGAAGCCGCCGAGTTCGCCGGAAAGGTCGCCCTCGTCACCGGGGCCGCGCGCGAGGAGTCCGTGTCCAAGGCGAAGGCATCCCGCGGCGAGGACGCCGACGTCCACGAGCTGCCCCAGCCGAAGGAAAAGACAGCCTTCAGCAAGACGGCCGCGAAGAAGCAGCTGGCCAAGAAGAGTGCGGCGAAGAAGACGAGCGCACGGCTAACCCGGAGCGCCTGAGTCGCCCGCCAGTGGCGGGCCTGGGCAGGGCGCCCCGCCAATGGTCACCAGGAGACCGAAGAGGAGAGCCGCTGACACTGCGTCCTGCGCGGTCGGTGAGCTCCGCCCCGACTGTCGCTCAGTTCATGTCGTCCTGCGGGGAGAGGGCGAGTAGTCCCAGATGGCTTGCCCGCTGTAGTTCAAAGCCCAGTGATTGCCGGCTTTCAGGTGTTCCAGGACTGCTCGCTGCACGGGAGTGGTGGGGGTCAGGCAGAGGGCGGTCGGGCGATCCGCAGGCGACTGCCCAAAGGCGTGTTCCAGTGCGTCCCGGTCGCCCGGAGTGAGGCCCGTCTTGTCTGCCGGGCCGGGGCCGTTGTGGTTGATGTACTGGTACTTGCTGGTGAAGCGGCGGATCTCGTGGTCCTCGGGGAAGAAATCTGCCACAGCAGGGTCGTTGACCCAGCTGCCGACGTAGCAGGGGATGGCGTCGTAACCGAAGCGAACCCCGTCCGCGTACCGCCGCGGGAGGCGGCAGAAGAAGTGGTGGATCTCGTGAGCCCAGGCCCTGTCGGCGGGAATCGCGAACGGCTCGGTGCCGTAGGGCAGCCTTACCTCGATAGAGACGTTCGACGCTCGGCAGTCGAGGCCGTCGAGGCGGTAGCGGCGGCCCTGGAACACCGGCAGGACGTAGTCGTCGAACGGGAAGGCAGGCTCGACCTCAGCTCCCGCCGCCTCCAGCGTCCTTCGCCGCACGGCCACCTTCTCTCCGAGGATCCCCAGGCTCGCCCACGAGACCTCGTCCGGCACCTCCATCGTCGCGTGCAGGGCGCGGACATCCGATACAACGGCAAGGCAGGCCAGCACCGTGAGCCATCGGCCGGTCGGGCCGTGGTCGGTGAGGACGGGGCGCGGCGGCATGGGGGTGTCCAGGCCCATCCCGGCGCGCAGAGCCGCGACCGTGCGCCCCAGGAGCCAGAACCAGGGCGTGCCGGGCTCGGCGGCCTTCTCCGCTGCCTCGGCCACCTCCGCCTGGTCCTCGGCCGGCACCTTCAACTGCGCCAGCAGGAAGGCCAGTTGCTGCCCTGTGGGGATTTCGGCCCCAGCGGCGCCGACGGGGGTGCGCTCCAGCGCCTCCGTCCACTCACGGTGTTCCCCGCCCAGACCCAGCGCCGCCCGGACCTCGGGCGCGTTCACACTGCCTTTTATCGTCATCACGACGATAATCATAGATCGTGACGCTCCAAGTCACATGATCGACCGGACAGCTCCTCGCCGCGCAGGCCGGCGCACCGGGAGGGCCCCGCGTGCGCCCGGCGGCGCCGGGTACTCGGCCGGTCCCTGCGAGGACCAGCGAGAGGAGCCGACGGTGAGCAGCGCAACGGGCAGCAAGGTCGTCGTCACGGGGGCCACCGGAAATGTCGGCACGAGCGTGGTGCGGCTTCTGTCGGAGGACCCGGACGTGGCCTCGGTACGGGGTCTGGCCCGGCGGATCCCGGACTGGTCGCCGCGCAAGACCGAGTGGACGGCCGTCGACCTGGCCTCGGACCGGACTGATCTCGCCGCGGCTTTCGTCGACGCGGACGCGGTCGTGCACCTGGCCTGGGCGTTCCAGCCCACACACGATCCGGCGGCGACCTGGCGTACGAACGTCCTGGGCAGCATCCGGGTCTTCGAGGCCGTGGCCGCCGCGCGGGTGCCCGTCCTCGTGCACGCGTCCTCGGTGGGCGCGTACTCGCCGGGGCCGAAGGACCACGCGGTGGACGAGTCCTGGCCCACGCACGGCTGGCCGGACGCCGCCTACTGCCGGGAGAAGGCCTACCTCGAGCGGACCCTGGACACCTTCGAGCGCGACCATCCCGGGATCCGGGTGGTGCGGATGCGGCCGGCGTTCCTGTTCAAGCGGCAGTCGGCGAGCGAGCAGCGACGCATCTTCGGCGGCCGGTTCCTGCCCGGCCCGGTCGCCCGCCCCGAACTGCTGCCGTTCCTGCCCGACATTCCGGGACTGCGCGTCCAGGCACTGCACACCGACGACGCGGCCGAGGCGTACCGGCTCGCACTGCGTACCGAGGTGCGCGGCCCCTTCAACCTGGCCGCCGAGCCGGCCCTCGACGCGGAGCTGCTCGGCGAGATGTTCGACGCCCGCCCGGTGCGCCTGCCCCGGACGGCGGCCCGCTCGGCGATCGCCGCCGCCTGGGGTCTGCGCCTCCTCCCGGCCTCCCCACACCTCTTCGACGCCGTCCTCAGGCTCCCTCTGATGGACTGCACGCGTGCCCACATCGAGCTGGGCTGGCATCCCCAGCACACGGCGCCGGAGGTGCTGGAGGAGTTCCTCCTGGGCCTGCGGGCTGGTGAGGGCGAGGCCACCGAGCCGATGCGCGGGCGCAAGGTGGGCTGAGCGCCCAACGCCCACGCCGGGGGGTGTCGGTGAGCGCCGGGCCGGATCAGGCCGTTCCGGCGGGTCGGCCGTCCTCGCCGACGCGTTGGCGGCTGCCGCCAACGCACACCCGAACCCTCTTGTCCGGCTGCACCCATGCACGCGACCCACGACCTTGAGCGCTTCTGGTCAGCCATCCATACGGATCCCCTTGAACCCGGGCCCCAGTCCCCGCCGCCGGGAACGCTGTGCGGAACGCCGCTGGCCCGGCATTTCCAACGTGGCCGCCGTGCCTTCGTCGTCGCCAAGTCCGAGTGGCTGGCGTGCATTGGCGGTGGCGGCCGCCACCGGCGCGAGGGCCGCCGCGACGTCCGGCCCGAGGGCGGACAGCGCCCCGGCGAGGGTGTCGATCGCATCCAGAGCGTCGTCCGCGGCCGCCGCGCTCCAGCTCTCCGGCCCTGCGGTAGCGGTCTGCTGAAGTCAGCGGGCTCGGACGACCTCGATGACCGTGTCCGGGCAGCCATCGAGGACTTCGGTGAGCACGGCCTGTTCGGCAGGGTCTACGGCAAGCCCCCAGCGGATTTTCACGGCGATCCAGTCGGTGGCGTACGTGCAGCGGTAGCCCTCTGCGGGCGGCTGCCAGGTGACCGGGTCCTGGTCGGCCTTGGATCGGTTGCTGCTGGCGGAGACGGCGATGAGGGCGCGGGGGTCGTCGAGGTCGTTGGCGTAGGCCTGCCGTTCGGCCGGCGTCCATCCGGAGGCGCCGGAGTCCCATGATTCGGCGAGCGGGACGAGGTGGTCGATGTCGAGGGCGCGGGCTTGGATGAAGGAGGTGTCGTCGTAGCTTGAGTACCAGGAGCCGCCGCTCAGCGTGCAGTTTGCCCCTTGGTCCGGCGGCGTGACGGCTTCCTCCAAGAGGACCTCGTTGCGCGTGCTACAGCCGTCACGGTCAGCGTCGATCCAATGCCGGAACTTGATGCGTTCGTAGCCGGTGCGGTTCTCGTCCTGAACGGTGAGCGCGGCCAGGGCATCGCGGACGGGGAGAGCGACGGTGTCACCCGGGGTATGCCGGAGCGGGAGAGACAGCGTGAGCGGTGGGGGCGAACAGGGCGGCGAGCACGGACAGCGCGGCGGCCATCACGCTGGCAGTGCGGGGGTGACGCACGGAGACAGGTCCTCTCGAAGATCACAAACGGTTGGTGATCTTCATAGTGGCCATGTCGGCGTCGTAGCGGGGGTTCGGCCCAGGATTCACCCGCGCGGTGGGCAAGTCACACGATCGCATGAGATCGACAGCGAACACCTCGAGCACTTCGGATGGTGCGACACGCTCGTGTCGGCCGTACGGCCGCTGTCGATGACGGTATGGGGTGGCGAGGTGCAGGGAGACAGGACGCTCGAGGCGCTCCGGGCGGTGTGGGCGTACCAAGAGAAGGCCGAACAGGGCTGGGTGCTGGATGCTGCGGCGCCGTCGTTCCAGCGACGCGCACGCTCTCTGGCGGGGGAGGGGCTGGTGGAGACCGCCGACCGGGAGACGCGGGCGGAGCTGTCGGCGTGGGAGGGCCGTCCGGTGCGCTGGGCGGTCCGCTTGTCGGCGACCGGGCACGACCTGCTCGCCTACGCCGGGGTCCGGCCTGCTCCGATGTCCCTGGGGCCGGGACCGGGGGAGCGGTTGGTGGAGCTGGCGCCCTCGCAGATGACAGCACTGCGGGTGTTCGTCGGCCTAGCCGGCGAGCTGAAGTCACCACCCGCGACAGGCCTTGTCGAGCAAGTCCGTACGGCCGTGTACGACCGGGGGACGAGGCGTTGGCAACTGCATCTGACGCAGGAGCAGATGGAGTCGGCGGCATACGGATTCTGGCTGCATCGGCTGACCGGGTCCGCGGCGGAGGCCAACCGCTTCGGCCGTGACTACGGAGTCCTCTACTCCCCGGGCAAGGACAGTCCGGCTGCCATCTCGTGAAGGTGACGGGTGCGGCGCGGGCTCGAGGCGTGTCGGCGGCGACCCGGCTCCTCCAGGTTCTCGCGCTGGCCGATGCCCGACGGCTCGGCGCCCGGCCAGACACTCCGCGATCCGCCCGGGGCGTGGGGACTGGTCCTGCGACTGACCGCTGCCGGAAGGCATCCGATAACTCATCATCACCGCCGGGGCCGAGGTCGATCACGTGATCGGCGTTGGCGATCATGTCGAGGTCGTGCTCGATGAAGACGACGGTGGCCCCGTGGTCGACCAGCCGCTGCAGTACGCCCAGGAGGACGCGGACGTCGAGCGGGTGCAGTCTGACGCTGGGTTCGTCCAGGACGAACAGGGCGTCGTGCTGGTCGCGGTCGAGTTCGGTGTCGAGTTTGAGGCGCCGAGCCTCGCCGCCGGACAGGGCGGGAGTGGCCTCGCCGAGAGTGAGGTAGCCCAGGCCCAGGTCGACGAGAGTCTGCAGGCGGGGAGCGGACCTTGTTCAGGTCGCCGGTGTGCTCGATGGCCTGGGTGACGGTGCACGCCAGCAGTTGCGGCAGGGGCAGCCCGTCGACCGCCTCGCCTTCGCGCGGCACGCGGCGGATGGCGTCGGCCTCAGGAGCGTAGCGGGAGCCTTCGCAGTCGGGGCAGAGGATGTCGACGTCGGGCAGGAACTGGACGTCGAGTTCGATCTGGCCGGTGCCTTGAAGCAGACGGTGCCGTGGCGGCGGACGGTGCGGAAGGTGTCGGCAAGGACCGAGCAGCCCACCAGTTCCAGGGCGGCGTCGACGCCGCCCGGCATCAGCTCGCGCACCTGGTCGGCGAGGGGGTGGTCGACGCCTGCGGCCCGCAGTTCCTCGGCCCTCTCCAGGCTGCGGGTGGTGGACAGCAATGTGGCTCCGAGGTCCTTCGCGATCGTGGCCGCGCTCAGCCCGACGTGGAGGTGCCCCCGCGGATCAGCAGCGTCTGCCCCGCCTGGAGACCGAGGCCCGTGGCGAGGGAGCCGTAGGCGGTCTGGAACATCTCCGGCAGCGCGCGGCCACCCACGGCAGAGCGGTCTCGAACGGGATGACCTGCCCCGCGGGGACGGTCACGTACTGGGCGTATGAGCCGTCGAAGGACCGGCCCATGCCGCCCATCATGGTCGCCACCTGCTGCCCCCGGGCGCAGCCCGCTGTCCTCGTCGGCCTGATCGACCATACCGACGCCTCGATGCCGGGGATCCGCGGGTAGGTGACCTCCGGGTCTGACTCGCCCTTTCGGGTGGTGACCTCGGACTCGTTGACGCCGAACGCCTTCACCTTGGTGCGCACCCATCCGGGCTGCGGCTCGGGCATCGGCACCGTGGTGACCTGAAGGGCATCCGGGCCGCCGGGCTGAGTGACGACGACCGCACGCATCGTCGCAGAGGCGGCGCCTGCGGACGCTGCACGCCTTTCCATGCCAGTTCCTTACCTGTCGGGGAGGGTTCTGCGGGGTGGCCCCGCTGTGGCTTCTCGCCGCGGTACCTCTCGATCCTCTGCCGAAATCCGGCGAATCGCTCCATCAGTTGCGGACATCTGGTTGTCAATGGGGGACACCCGGTGAAGCCCCGTCATCGCAGCGCTTCGGGCCCCCTCATCCCTGCTGGGGAAGCCCTGAGCATGCGCCCCGTTGCCCGTTCGGCTCGGCCGGAGCGGGTGTGGAGTGGTTCGACTAGGAGGGACAGGCCCCAGGCGCCCTGGTCAGGCCGCCGGGCGGCGAGGGATGGGACGCGAGCCGGTCAGCGGTGCCGTGCCTTGGTCAGCTCGTCGGTGTACCGGGCGAGGGCCTCCTCAGCCGTGGGTACGGGGCCGAACAGCTGCTCCTGGCGGCGGGGATCGGCGACGTAACGGCCTGTGTCGAACCAGCCGAACATCGCGGCCATGTCCTTGACCACCGGGTTGAAGCGGCCGACGACGGCTCCTGCGGCGCGGACGACGACGGAGGGGACGGCCCACACCTTGATCTTCTTTCCGGCCCGGCCGCCCATCAGATCTGCCATCTCGCGCATGCTGACCGGACGGTCCCAGCCGATGTCGATGCGCTCACTGTTGGCGGCCTCAGCGTCGACGGCGGCCGCCAGGTATGCCGCGAGGTCGGAGGTGTGGACGAAGGTCAGCGGGACGTTGGCCTTGGCCATCCAGATCAGGCGGCCCTTGTCGATCGGGTCGCCCGCCATGGTCGCGATCTGGTCGAGGAATGCCCCCGGGCGCAGTGCGACGAACGGGACGCCGAGCTGTTCGAGCTTGTCCTCGGCGATCTTCTTGTGCCAGAAGTGCGGGACCTGGGGCGTCTGGTCGCTGGTGAGGATGCTGGTCAGGACGAACCGCCGGATGCCGGTGCGGTGGGCGGCTTCGGCGAGGTTGGTGTTGCCGACGGTGTCGATGTCGTTCGCGTTCTTGCCGCCGCGGGTGTAGTCGGCAGCAGTGGTGATGACGGCATCGGCGCCGTTCATGGCGGCGACGAGCGAGTCGAGGTCGAGCATGTCGCCGCGGGCGATCTCGACACCCCGCTTTTCGAGCCTGCTCGCGTCGGTGGTCGGCCGGACCAGGGCGCGGACGTTCTTACCGCGCCCCAGCAGTTCGTCGACGACCTTGCCGCCGAGGGAACCGGTCGCGCCGACGACGAGGACGGGGAGGGTGGTGGTCATGGGGGTCTCACTTTCCATCAGGTCAGTGGTGGGGGGATGGGGTGGGCGGGGCAGGGGTGGCGCGTACGTGGGTGCCGTCGGCCCGGGTTACTCAGGGCGGGCCTGTAGTGGGCGGATTCGCGGCGCGGGTCACCGCCGGGCTGTAGGAACTTGCGGGAGGCGACGGTGAACGGGATGCGGGTGATGCGGCCGTCCTCGATGTGCAGCCTGGCCGGCCGCGGGGAAGGGCTCGACATCCCCGTGGGAGAGGTCTTGCCTTTTCCCCGGACGAGTACGGCCTGCCTGCACCGGGACAGGTCGCGCTTGCCCCGGACGCTTGGGCCCCACTCAGCCCGCTCTCCCTGACGTACCAGGGTGGGCGGGGCGCATCTGCCGGCTCGGCTCGCCGGGCTTTTCCGACAATCGCGGCGCCTAGCTCCGTTCAGCACGGGCCTTCGTGCGGCTGAGTGCGCTGTAGCACTGTCCAGTCCACAGGAACGCCGGAAGCGATGTGCACTCCAGGCCGGAACCGCGGTGCAAGCCGAGGGGAGTTACTCAGACTCTTCCTGCGGCAGGGCGCTGCTGTTGATCGCGTCGGTGATGGCGTAAGCAGTGCGGACGAAGGACTCTGCCTGCTGCGCCGACAGGTCCCGCGCGGAGATCTCCTCCAGGGCCCGCCACATGGCAGCGATGGGCTCGCGCATGGCACGGCCCTTGTCGGTGAGGTGGACGACCATGACGCGCCGGTCGTGTTCGGCCGGCTCGCGCACGAGCAGGCCGGCGTCCTGCATGCGGCGCAGGGACTTGGAGACGGTGGAGTGGTCCAGCCCGACGCTTTCGAGCAGTTCGGACTGGGTCTGGCCGTCCCGGTCGAGGAGTTGCATCAGCAGCAGTTCCTGTCCGGGATGCAGGTCCATCTCGCGGAGCATGGCGCTGGCCCGGGCGCGGTGAGCGCGGGCGAGCTGGAAGATCGCGTAGCTCATCGGCCCCTCGCCGGCCGTGGAGGGGGCGCGGTGTGTGGAGGCGGGCATCGGTTCCTCAGACGGTGTGGGTGGGGTAGTCGGTGTAGCCGGCCACTCCGCCGCCGTAGAAGGTCGCCGGGTCGGGGGTGTTCAGCGGCGCGTCAGAGCGTAGCCGCTCGACCAGGTCCGGGTTGGCGAGCGCGAGGGCGCCGACGGAGACGAGGTCGGCCGTGCCGTTGTCGACGTCCTTGGCGCGGGTGGGCAGGTCGGTGCCGGCCCGGTTGAGGATCAGCGTGGTCGGCCACAGCGCGCGCAGGGTGCTCAGCAGCTCCTCGTCGCCCGCGTGGAGGATGTGGAGGTAGGCGAGGCCGAGCGGGCTGAGGGTTCGCAGGAGCGCCGGATACAGCTCGGCGGTGTCGGACTCGGCGATGTCGTTGTAGGGGTTGCCGGGGGAGATGCGCAGGCCGGTGCGGTCGGCGCCGATCTCGTCGGCCACGGCAGCGGCGACCTCGACGGCGAAGCGGATGCGGTTGTCGAGGGAGCCGCCGTAGCGGTCGGTGCGCTGGTTGGTGTTGTCGGACAGGAACTGGTGCACCAGGTAGCCGTTGGCGCCGTGGATCTCCACGCCGTCGGCGCCTGCAGCGACGGCGGCCGCTGCGGCGCGGCGGAAGTCGTCGACGGTCGCCACGACCTCCTGCGTCGACAGCGCACGGGGCGTCGGCATCTCCTGGGGCCCGGACGCGGTGAACATCGTGCCCTGCGGCTGGATCGCCGATGGGGCGACCGGCTGACGGCCGTGAGGGGTGTTGTCGGGGTGGGAGATGCGTCCGGTGTGCATCAGCTGGATGACGATCCGGCCGTCGGCCGCGTGCACGGCGTCGGTGACCTTGCGCCACCCGGCGATCTGCTCGTCATCGTGGATGCCGGGGGTGAGGAGGTAGCCCTGGCCGTCGGCGTTGGGCTGGGTGCCCTCGGTGATGATGAGCGCGTGCGAGGCCCGCTGGGCGTAGTACTCGGCGTTGAGCTCGGTCGGTATGCCTTCAGGCGTAGAGCGGTCACGGGTCATGGGGGCCATGACCAGGCGGTGCGGGAGGGAGATGTCGCCGACGGTGGTCGGCGTCCAGAGGGCGTTCAGCATGAGTGGTCCTTCGGTGCGGTGATGGCCAGGTGATGATCGGAACAAGAGGGAAGGGCGGGCGTGATCAGTCGAGGGTGAGGACGAGCTTGCCCCGGCCGTGCCCGGCGTCGCTGACCTGCTGGGCGGTGGCGGCCTGGGCGAGCGGGTAGGCGGTGACGGTGGTGACGAGCTTGCCGGTCGCGGCGTCCTGGGCCAGCGCGGCGAGGCGGGCGGCCGAGCGTTCCTGGCCACCGCTGGAGAAGGTGATGCCGAGCTGGTGCGCGCGGAAGTCGGCGATGGTGACGATGCGCTCGGTGCCGCCGCGCAGGGTGATGGAGTCCTCCAGGGCTCCCTTCCCGGCCAGGTCGAACACCGCGTCCACGCCGTCGGGGGCGAGCGCCCGGACCCGTTCGACCAGGCCATCGCCGTAGAGGGTCGCGGTGGCGCCGAGCGAGGTGAGGTAGTCCTGGTTGGCGGGGCCGGCGGTGGCGATGACGCGTGCTCCGCGGGCCGTGGCGAGCTGGACCGCCAGGGTGCCGACCGCTCCGGCCGCGCCGTGCATCAGCACGGTCTCCCCGGCGGTGACGCCGAGCAGGTTCAGGACCCGCTCGGCCGTCTCGCTCGCCACCGGCAGCGCGACCGCGTGCTGCCAGTCGAGGCCGGCGGGCTTGAGGGCCACGGTGGTGGCCAGCGCGTACTCGGCGTACGAGCCGGTGTCCGACCAGCCCAGCACCTCATCGCCGACCTGCGCGTCCTGCACGCCCTCGCCGAGGGCGTCCACCACGCCGGCGAGCTCGGCACCGGGGACGGAGGGGAAAGTCGTCGGGCGGACGGCCTCCATCATCCCGACGCGGATCTTGCCGTCCAGCGCGTTCAGCCCGGCCGCCTTGACGCGGACGCGGATCTGCCCGGGACCGGGTTGCGGAACCTCGATGTCCGCCTCGTGCAGCACGTCCGTGCCACCAAACTGATCGAAAACGATGGCTTTCACGATGACTCCATTCCCTTTGGCAACCAAAAGTGTGGCTGGCCACATGGACTAACGTAGCAGCAATCGTGTGGCTAGCCAAGTATTTGCGGACGCAAGGGTGAAGGTGGCCACCTCGGCTCGCTTCTGGTGCGTCGACCTCTTGCGTGGCCGACCACGGAAACACCGCCAACGCCCTGCAACGGACAGGAATCGCAGCCAGCCGGGAGGACCGCAACATCAACGCCACCAGCCTGGGACGGGGCACGGCACGCGACCCGCTGCGGGCGCCCTGGGTGAACTGCCCGCGCTGCATCCGGCGGCCTGTGACGTGGACGATCGGCGCGTACGCCGTGGCGACCGTGGAGACCTCCGCTCCCGTACTGACCCGCCTGCTGCAGGCCGCCGGCCTAGACGCGCGCCGAGTCCGCCCGCCGGGCAATGCGGACCTCCAGCAGGGCGATGTCATGGAGATCCACCAGCAGGAACAGCTGAAGTCCGTGGCCCTTCTCGGCGGTCTGACGATGACGCCGGGATGGACGCTGTAGATGGCGTCAGGGCGCCGACGATCTACGCGATCCCGGAACGTGCAACTGCCCTGATAGGGGTGGGCTCAACAGGCAGCGATTCCTGGCCACGATCCGCGAGCGCCAGGGCCGTACCGACGAGGCGATCGCCCTGCTGCGCGCCAGCAGCACCAGCCTGCTCAACAACCGTGAGCAACTGGCCGCGGTCCTGGCACGGGACGGCCGGCTCGACGAGCTCCGGGCAATGGCGGCGACTGACGACTCGGGGTGCGCAGTTCGGCAGCTCGCGCGGTTGCTGGAGGAGGCCGGCGACGTGGAAGGGGCGATGGCGGCCTACCGGCAGACCGACCAAGCCGGCCGGACGGGCCGGCCGATCGGGTTGGACCGAGTTCGGACGAAGAGAGGGAAGCCAGCGCATGAGTTCCCTGATCGATGCGGACGAGACCAGCCACGAAGTCGACCTCGTATGGCTGGAAGACGTTGCCCAGCTCGACTACGTGCGCCAGAGCCTGGACCGGCTGCCCACCCGCAAGGGCAAGCCCGCCTACCACCGCGACGGCCGCATGGTCGGCTACGCCGTCCTCGGCCCCGACGCCAAAGCCTCCCGCGCCTCTGGCACGTTCCGTCGCCGCGTCTTCTGGGTCCTGCCCCATGACCGCGACACCGAGCCCGACGGCCTGTACGCAAAGAGCGCCCCTGCCGAAGCCGTCGACCCGCGCACCCTCGAACCCCGCGTCAAGGGCTACAAGACCGAACGCTCAGAAGGGGGCCCGCCTTCTCTCGCCATGCAGGAGCTCGGCATACAGCTCCCGTTGTAACGCCCGGCCCCGACCGCCATGCCCCAAGTCCTGACCAGCCTCATCGCGGTGGTCGGCACGTAAGGGGGAATTCTTCTTGTGCCCTACGGCCGATGCTGACTGCCCTCGCCCAAATCCCCGGTACTCCTGTCAGGCCAGCCCCACCCAGGTGTAGATGGCCCCTGCAAGGCAAGTCGCGAGGCTCACATGCACCACCCAGCGCCCAAGATCGAGGCCCAGGAAACGTCGAGAGGGCGGATTGCTTTCGCGTTCGCGCCGATACAGGCGTAGCGCCTGGACACCAGTGGCGTCAGCTAGACGTGCCTCAACTTCGGCGACGGCGTCAGCCGCCAGTCCTGCCGACGCTCTGACGCGAGCGGCCTTACGGTCAGCTGCAACCAGACCGACCGCAGCCCCTATCGCGCCGCCCAAGCTGTACAGCTTTGCCTGCAGCACGGCACCGTAGCCGGCGCCCAGAATCGCCAGCCACAGAGTGACAACTTGAAGCAGCGCCACCGTGCGGCTGCCCGACCGCGTCGCCGTACGCCAGCAGTACATGGACCGGGCGATCCCCGAATCCGTGGGCATCCCGGCCCTGGGCCGTGGCCCGCTGGACCGCCGCCCACTCCGACCTGCACTGGGCAAACCTCACCGCGGCGCCCCTGCGGCTTCTGGACTGGGAGGGTTGGGGGCGAGCTCCGGAGGGCTGCGACGCCGCCACGCTCTACGCCTACACGCTGTTCCAGGAGGACGTCGCCGCCCGCGTTCGCGACGCCTTCCCCGTCCTGGGCAGCCCGGCCGGCCTCGCCGCTGAAGCGACCGTGTGCGCGCAGCTGCTCCAGACGGTGGCCCGCGGCGACAACCTCATCCTCGAAGACCAGCTCCGGAACTGGTCCGAGGAACTGCGCAGCCGCTGACTGGTGCGGCCTGTCCAGCGCCCGTGCAAGCGGGGATCTACCGTCCGGCCGAGGCGGGCCGACGGCAGTGCGTGCAACTGGCGGTCCCGCCGTGGGATGCCCTGGACACCCGCGCCTGGGGCGACGTGGCGAGCCTGCAGCCGGCCGATCTGGCCCGTGTCCTGGGAGTGTTCGCGTCTCGGGGCTTCACTCCGCGCGGCTCCACCGCAGCGACCGGACTGGAGCTGATGACGGCGCTCAGTCCGCCGACCCGGCCGGTCAAAGACGAGGCCTGCTGACACATTCCTGGGACGGACACCGGGCGCGACAGAGGGACGAAACAGAAGAGCAGACAGTCGGCCGCATCCGAGCGGGATAAGTAGATAGGTTAAATGATCGGGTTAAATACTGCTAGGGTTCAGGTGGAGGAGGCGTGTATGGCAACCAGTGAGGAAGAGTTGTTCGCGTCGGTGGACGCGCTGCTCGAGGAGGAGCCGCAGCTTCCGCCTCCTGCGGAGCGTGCGCGGCTGCGTGAGGCCGCGGGCATCACGCAGGCCCGCCTGGCGGCCGCGATGAAGACGTCGACGCAGAGCATCAAGAACTGGGAGAACGGCCGGAGCGAGCCGAAGGAGCCGCGTCTGTCGGCGTATCGGCGGCTGCTGGACGGCTGGGCGGCGAAGAACCCCGCGCACGGCACCGCTCCCGCACCCGCCCCGGCTGCCGATCCCCACTCAGAGACGGCTCTCAAGACGTCCACCAGCCCGACCGCACCTGCGGCGCCCGCGACGGAGACCACCGCGCAGGTGGAGGTGTCCCCTATGCCGGTCGCGCCGGAGAGTCCGGCCGCCCGCCCTGCGACATCGTCGCGTCGCCCGGCCCCGAAGAGGACCGCCGGACCCGCCCTGGACCCGCGGTTCCCGCACGGTCCGCTCGCCGTGCTGGACGGCGACGGCTCCGTCTACGGAGTCGACGGCATCGTGCTCGACTGTCCCGCGCGCACGGTCCCGGAGCTGGTGGAGTGGACGCTGAAGGAGTCCGGCCTCGGTGCGGCGAAGCTGCACCGCAATGGCAAGGACTCCGACCCGCTGATCGTGCTCACCGCCGCGGCGGCCGTGGAACTCGGGCTCCCTGAGCGCCTGGAGGGCCACGAGCAGCGCCGCTCCCTGCGCCTGCCCGCCGACCACCCCGTCGTCAAGCAGGTGGCGAAGGCGAAGTGGCAGCTCACCCAGCGCGGTTTCGGCCCCTGGGCGCGGATCTACCGCAAGGCCCAGGGCCGCGATCGGCAGTGCGTGCAGCTGGCGGTGCTGTCCTGGGACGCCTTGGACGAGAGGTCCTGGCCCGGTGTTGCGGACATGGAGCCGGCCGACATCGCCCGCGTGCTCGGGGTGTACGCCCAGCGGGTCATCACCCCGCGGGGATCCACGGCCGTCTCCGGGCTCGAGCTGATGACGGCGCTGCGCCCGCCGACGCGGGCTGTGCAGGACCGGGCGACCGGGAACTGGGTGTCCGGCCACAATCCGGGCTCGCTGGGGACGGATCCGGTGGACCCGGCGCCGCCCGAGGCCACCGCGGAGCACCCGGTCGTCGTGAACTCCGGCTGGACGGGCGGCTTCCTGAACGAGGAGGCCTACCAGTGGGTGCGCGACGTCGACCTGCTCAGCGACGAGGAGTGCACGCTGCCGCTCGCGGTCGGCCTGGACCTGAACACCGCATTCCTCGCGGCCGCGGCCCGCCTGGTCGTCGGCCTGTCCGCCCCCGACCACTTCCACGCCCCCGCCTTCAATCCGAAGATCCCCGGTTCCTGGCTGGTCGACCTCTCGCACATTGAACTGGACCCGCGCCTGCCCAGCCCGTTCACCCCGGACGGCAACCGCCCGACGGAGCCGGCCTGGTACCAGACACACAGCGTCGCCTACGCCCAGGAACTCGGTTACAACGTGCACCCCCTCGAGGCGTACCTGCGGCGCGAGAGCGGCGCGTATCTGGACCCGTGGCACGACCGTCTCAAGACCGCCTACGTCGACACCCTCGCCGACCTCGGCGTCACCAAAGACCTGGACGACCATCAGTTCCTCGCAGCGATGGAGCAGCACAAGCAGGCCGACCCGGCGATGGCCGCCGTCCTGGCCGCGATCAAGGCGACGGTGAAGGGCGGCGTCGGCAAGCTGCGCGAGCGCCCCCAGGGCAAGTCCTACGAGCAGGGGGAGCGCTGGCCGGCGCTGGAGCGCCCGACCTGGCGCCCCGACATCCGCGCCGCCGTCATCTCCAAGGCGCGGGTCAACATGCACCGCAAGCTCTCCAACATGGCGAAGATGACCGGGCTGTTCCCGCTCGCGGTGCTGTCCGACTGCGTCGTCTACCCCTCACCGGGGGAGAGCCCGCTCGACTTCCTTCCCTACGCCGCGTCCGGCAAGCCGCAGCCCGGCGGGTTCCGCCTCGGGCCCACGCCGGGCCTGGCGAAGCTGGAGGGTGGCCAGACGATGCTGTGGGCGGTCGACCTGATGGAACAGGGCCTCAACCCGGCCCGTCACATCAAGGGCGGCGACGCCGTCCTGGACGAAGGGGAGTA